>NZ_JBIFFJ010000042.1:0-16283 GCF_043556915.1 Sulfitobacter sp. 1A15299
GCTTTTTGTCAATGCTCATACGTGGGTCTCCTTATAGAGCAGTTACCATGCCAGAGCACAAAATTCAGGACAGTCCCATTGACCGAGGCCGACGAGGAAGCTCGAGACCGCTTCGTCGACGACCTTATGCTGTTCATAGATCGGTACGATCTCGACGCCGTCCGGCAATTCGGTCTTCAGCTGGTCCAGCCGTGCCTCGACCGATCTGCCGACCTCGACAACGTTGCGGTCCACGAGCGCCGAGACCCCGAGGGTGAAGGCCCGCGTGCCATTGTGACGCACGATCTGGCTCGGCCGCTCTGTCTCCTCTCGGACCACGCGAGCGATGTCGTAGAGCGCAATCTGCCCGACCTCTCCGGGGGCGCCGAGCCGCAGCGCCTCTATGCCCTCGACGCTGACATAACCCGGCGGAACGGACACGCCCAGCCGAGACAGCCCTTCGCTGATCTCGCCGTTGGAGAAAACCTGGTTTTCGTCGGCGATGATACCGAGGATCTGGTCCGGTGGCAGGCCCAGTTCGGTCAGGCGCGCCGAAGGGATCGAAATGATGATCTCCTCTTCAGCCAGCCCCTGAACCTCGATCTTGGCCACCCCGTCGACGGTGACAAGGTCGCGCCGCAGTTTAGTCGCGAGGTCTCGCTGTTCCGAGGCGCTCAACCCATCGGCCGTCACAGCGTAGAACATGCCGTAGACGTCGCCGAAATCGTCATTGATGATCGGAGACTGCGCACCGGAGGGAAGCTCTCCTTCGATGTCGCGGATACGGCGGCGCATCTCGTCCCAGACCTGCGGAATCTCGTCGGGCCCATAGGTCATCTCGATCTCGACCGTGATCTGGGCCATGCCCGGCATGGATTTCGATTCCACCCGGTCGAGCTGCTTCATCTGTTGGAGTGCGCTTTCCACGACATCGGTGACTTCCTCTTCCACCTCCATCGCCGTCGCGCCCGGATAGGGCACGAAAACGAGCGCCGTCTTGAGCGTGAAACTCGGGTCTTCGAGGCGTCCGACCGTGTTCAGCCCCCACAAACCGCCGAGAAGGCAAAAGATAATTGCCAGCCAAACGGCGACCGGACGTCGGATGCTTGCGCGGGAAATACTCATTGTCATGGTTTCGGTTTTCCGGTCCAGGATCGTTCAGAGGCCGCGAACCGCGACTGTTTCGTTTTCCTTCAGGCGCCACCACCCGCCGGACACAACCAGTTCGTCTCCGGAGAGCCCCTCAAGCACGACGATTTCGTCGTCGTTCGGCAGCCCCAGGCGGATCGTCTTACGGGACACCCGGCCGGTCCCCTCGTCATACAGCCAGATGGACGGCTCGCTCCGGCTCGTCGTGTCGATCGCCGAGACCGGGACGACTACCAACCGCGATTGCGCACCCTCCGCGGCGGCGGCTACGCGCACATTCGCCGTCATTCCGGGCAGCAATCTCGGGTCGATGGCGCCCTCGATTGCAAACTCGACGTCATAGGTTTGGGCTGTGGGGTCTGCATCGGTCACGAATTTCCGCAGATACAGAGTTGCGTCATATCCCGGCACGGCGGGGAAAGAGGCGGTTACCCTGAATGCATCGGGCTGGGCCCGTGCCATCGCGGCGAGTTCCTCGGGCAGCGAAATCCGCACCCGCATTTCACTGATGTCCTGCAACCTGGCAATCGGAGCCGCAGGGGTGACGTTCGAAAACTCCTCCAGAAAGATGCGCGCGACAATGGCGTCGAAGGGCGCGGTGATCGTGGCTTGAGCCAAGCGTCGCTCCGCTTCACGCAGGGCGACTTCTGCCTGAGCAAGCTGCGCGCGGTTCGTTTCAAGTCGGGCGTCGGTCGCCACCCCCCTCTCGGTCAGACTCAACGCACGATCGTATTCGGATTTTGCGAGGTCGAAAGAGGCCTGCGCCCGATCCACGGCCAATTCGAAATCGACTGGGTCGAGCGCGGCAATTAAATCGCCTTTCTCGACCCGAGTCCCAGCATCTACCGCGAGGTCGGAAAGCTGACCCGAAACCTGAAAGGCAATATCCACGGTCCGGGCGGGCTCCACGCGGCCTGCCAGGCTGCGCGCCCTATCGCTATCGCGAAGCTCGGCACGCGATACTTCGACCGTGACCGGTTGGGCCATGTCTTGCTCGGCGCTCCCTTGCGCATCGGCACCGGAAACCTCATCCGTAGTCTGCGCGAAGACCTTGGATGCGATGTCCGGGTTGAATTGCACGAGAAGGACAATGGCGAGAAGAAGGGCGACCAATCCAGCGGCACCTCCTCGGAAGTATCTGGTTCTATTCAAGCTCATTTATCATGTCCTTCAATCTGTCGATGGCGGCGTCTTGCTGATCGTCGTCACCATCCGCGAGGCGAAGAAGCCTCTGGAAACGAAGACCCTGGATCGCCAAAAAAAGAACCATCGCCGCAGTGTCGTCCTGCGCGTCCGAACGGATGCGCTCGACATCACGGGACAGCTCTCTTCTCAGCGGGTCCAGAAGATTCGGATCCGACGCCGAAACCGCGAGAATAGCCATCGAAAGGTCATCATCGGTGCTTACGGCTTGCAGAACTGTCTCGAGATGACCGCGCAGGGTGCGGGAACTGTGCCCTTCCGGGACCGACGCCAGACGTTCGCGGTGCTCCGCGAGCATTTCGTCGAGCAGCCCGGCCAGAAGCGCTTTCTTGGTGGGGAAGTTGTACAACACCCCACCCTTGCTGAGGCCGGATTCCCGAGCGACGGCGTCGATCGTGATCTTTCCCGCGCCTTCTCGCAGCGCAATCGCCCGCGCAGCGCCGAGAATCTTCGGCGAGGCGTTCTTCGGTTGCTTTTCCACTTGTGCAGTCACCCTGTACCGTCCGGTCGGTTAAGTCATTGGGCGAGCTAATGCGCTGCCCCGTATTTGGCAAGCGAGCTCAATCTGAAAATTTGTCTCTGTGGCCGCTACCGTAAAGTCGCAGGAATGCAGCGACCGCTTCGCGCGCATGTTGCTCGCGGTGGACAGCTCGTTTCACTGCGAGAAGGCGCGGCATAAGTAGCCCCGAAACGCAAAGGTGTATGAAGTGATCGGACGCGCGCCGGACGTCATCGACATCGAGCGCGCCTTCGCGCGTAAGGCGCTCCAGAATCCGACCGACGAGTTCGCGGGCAGGTTTCGGGCCTGCGCGAAAATAAACCTCACCCACTTCGGGCAGTGCCTCGGAGGCGCCAACGCACGTTCGCAGGAGACGGATGTAGGTGTCGTCCAAGGTGAGGTCGACCATGCGAAGGGCGAGTTCTTCCAACTGGGCGCGCGGCTCCAAAGACGCGATCAAGGGCCGGAGGATTTCGTCCGCAAGCCGACCGCATTCGGATTCAACCACGCTCAGGAACAGTTGCTCCTTGGTCGGGTAATACGAATACATGGTTGCCTTCGACACTTTTCCTTCAGCGGCAATTGCATCGACCGTGGCTCCTTCGTAACCGCATCGGAAGAAAACCTCGCGCGCACCAATCATGACGTCGGCCATTTTTCTCACGGGCATCTCGTTCTCTCTATCCCAGGCAGGACTAGGCGGTTACAAGCTTTACTGTACCGTCTAGTGAGTATAGTAGATAGAAGTTGATTTAGCAGCAAAGCGTAAAGCTGTGCGGATCTACCCCACCAAGCGCCGCTTGGCGGCTTTTTCTAGCGCCGTTTTCAATTCGTCATGAGCTTCGGGTCTGATTCTGCCTGAGTTGTTCTCGGGCGCGGGATTATCCCGCGAACAGGAGGGGTACCGTCATTCTGCCGCGCTTGCGGTCCCGACAAAGGCACCCTCGGCCTCCCAGCGGCGTGCGATCGAGCCAAGCTTGTCCAGCACGCCGCGCAGTTCCGCGCCGCGCTCAGTCAGCCCGTAGGTGACAGCGGGTGGGATGGTCATGGCCTGCTCGCGCCATACAACGCCAGCATGTTCCAGCATTCTCAGCCTCTCGGTCAGGACCCGGGTGGAAATGCCGGGCACCAAACGCTTGAGCGCGCCGAAACGCTGCGGTCCCTGCTCGGACAGAACCCAGAGTATATAGATCGTCCAAGGGCCTGTGATGACACGCAGAAGCGCCTCCATCGGGCATGAGGGGGGCTGGACGCTCTTCATCGTGGATTATCCTCGCGGTTAAAGTAATCTAGTTACTTTTAAGTGCCTACTTTCACGAACGATGCAAGACACCTAAAGGTACTTAGAGCGGAAACTGCGGCTGAACAAGCCCTTGCAAACAGGGAGTGCGGTGATGAGTGACAACGTGGCAAAGTATGTCTACTGGATCGCGACCGGCCTTGTGGCGCTGGTCTATCTGGGTGCGGCGACTTTCTACATCTCATCCCACGATATGGTCGCGGGCATGTATCGCGAGGTGTTGAGCTATCCCACATACATCATCTGGCCGCTCGCGATTTTGAAGATTGTCGGCGCGGTGGTGATTCTCTGGCGCCCTTCGGCGATGCTGGCGGACTGGGCTTACGCGGCGATGTTCTGGCATCTGGTGTTGGCGTTCGGGGCGCATGTGGGCGCGGGCGATCCAGGCTGGCCACCGGCTCTTGCGACCTGGGTGCTCCTGATCGCCTCGTGGATGACAGCCAATCGCGTGCGTGCGGTAAAGTCGGCATATGCGCCGACGTTTCCGACAGAGACGAATTAATCCGATGCGGAGTTGCCACGGCGCTGGCCATCCACCCTCGGGCTTGGGGTTCAAAAGGACGACAGAATGACCGAAAGGCAGCCGACAGTGTTTGTTCCCCATGGAGGCGGCCCTTGCTTCTTCATGGACTGGAACCCGCCTGACACCTGGGACAGGCACCGCAGATTCCTTGAGGCTTTGCCTGCGAGCCTGCCGGCAAAGCCCAAGGCGCTTCTCGTGATCTCAGGCCATTGGGAGGAACGGGTGTTTACCGTGCAGACCAACTCCGCGCCGCCGCTGCTGTTCGACTATCAGGGGTTTCCCCCCCATACTTATCAGCTGACCTGGCCCGCGCTAGGCGATCCTACGCTGGCGGCCCGTGCAAGCGAGCTATTGAATGGCGCGGGTTTTGAAACCCGGGCCGACGCTACGCGTGGCTTCGATCATGGGGTGTTTGTTCCGCTAAAGGTGGCTTTGCCTGAGGCCGACATACCTACCGTCCAACTGAGCCTGCGCGACGATCTCGACGCTGAGGCGCATCTTGCTGCTGGTCGCGCGTTGGCGCCCTTGCGAGACGAAGGTGTTCTGATCATCGGGTCCGGCAACACCTATCACAACATGGGCAAGATGATGCGGGCGATGAGGGGCGGACCCGATGGCCCGGTGAACGGCGGCGACTTCGACCGATGGCTCACGGGTGCGGTGACCCATGAAGACCCCGGGGCGCGCCGCGCCATGCTGGCTGCTTGGGATCGGGCACCCGGCGCACGCGACGCCAATCCGCGCGAGGAACATCTAATTCCATTGCACGTCGTGGCCGGCGCCGCGCTTGCGGATCGGGGGGAAAAGACCCTCGAGGATCACGTATTGGGCGCGGTCGAAAGCGCGTTCAGATTTGGATAGGACCAGATATGTGCTTCGAACTTCCCTTGCGGCAGGGTCCGCGCCCCGAAACCACCGAGTGCGCCCCGCATGAGCAAGTGTCGCAGAACTCCTCGGCCGAGATTCACGCATTGTTCAAGCAGAAGGCCTTCGCCCTGCCCTTCGTCGAGCGTTGCCGATCGGGTATTTCGGTCCCCGGCGCCGAGGCATTAGTCCTGCCGCGGCCGCATGCCTGCGGCCCGCGCGAAGCCTTCATGATCGGACGCGAATTTGCGCATGTGCATCCCGCCTATGACGGTTCGTCGCACATGATGCTGCCGCTGGCGGCGGTTGAGGAACTCATCGCGAAGGGATGGGGCGAACAGCACCCGATGGCCTCGGCCGGATACATCCCGGCCAATGCGATCATGGCCTTTGCTCCACGCGATGAGGCAGAGGTCGATGTGATGATCAAAATCCTGACCACAAGCTGGGGTTTCGCGCGCGGCAAGCTGGCGAATCCCGCCCCCACCCAAATCCACGATTGATCGCAAGCGCGCTTGCAGAAACATCAAGATAAGAGAGATACCATGTCCAACATCCAGAACGGCCCCTTCATCGTGACCGGCGCGTCCGGACAACTTGGCCGGCAGGTGGTCGACCTGCTGGTTCAGGCAGGTGCCGGGCCGGTCATCGCGATCTCGCGCACTCCCGACAAGCTTGCCGATCTGGCGGGAAAAAGAGTCGAGGCGCGCGAGGGCGATTTCAACGACCCGGCTTCTCTTGAAGCAGCCTTCGCGGGCGGCAAGCGTCTCCTCATCATCTCCACCGACGATCTGGAGCCGGGCAAGCGGCTCGCAGCTCATTCCAATGCGATTGCTGCGGCCAAGACGGTAGGTATCGACCACATCGTCTATACCTCCTTCGCAGGCCCAGTCGCGGAAAGTCCAATCGGATTCGCTCAAGACCACGAAGGGACCGAGAAGCTGATCACGGAAAGTGGGGCGGATCATACGATCCTGCGCAACAATATGTACACCGACTTTCTGTTGATGGGCGGCCAGCAGAGCGTCGCCATGGGCACGCATTTCTCCGCCGCAGCAGATGGCAAGACCGGATATGTGACACGCGCGGATTGCGCCCGTGCCGCAGCCGCGGCGCTAATGAAAGCTACGGGAAGGGAGACCCTCGATATCACCGGGCCGGAGACGGTCAGCCAGGCCGAGGTCGCGGCGATCTTGTCCGAAATTGCGGGTAAGGAAATCCCCTATGTCGCCCTGCCCGCCGAGGATCTGGTGCAGGCGATGATCGCAAATGGACTGCCGGAGTTCATGGCGAGGGTCTTTGCCTCCTTCGACGAAGCAATCGCGCAGGGTTATCTCGATGTGGCCAGCGGCGATCTCGAATCGCTCACCGGCAAGCCCGGACAGTCGGTGGCCGATTTCCTGGCCGCTAACCGCGCGGCGCTTCTTCAGGCGCCGCAGGAACAATAATGCTGGAAAATGTCATGAGGCTTTACAACGCGAACTTCTCACCGAATGCGCTGCGTGTACGGGCGGTGGCGCACGAACTGGGCGTGGAACTCGAAATCGTCGAGGTCGACATCCGTGCCGGGGACAACCGCGCGGCGGAATTTCTTGCCCGCAATTCAAATGCAAAGGTGCCTGTTTTGGAGGACGGGAATTTCGTGCTCTGGGAGTCCCGGGCGATCTGTGCCTATCTGGCCGGGATCCGGCCCGAGGCAGGGCTCTATCCTGATGGCCTCAAGACGCGGGCCCTCGTCGATCAGTGGGCCTGGTGGCAAGCCATCCACCTAGGCCCGGCGATGCAGAAGTTGTCCTTTGAGCTGTTCCTCAAAGAGAAATTCGGCATGGGCGATCCTGATCCTACTGTGGTCGAAGCGGAACGGAAAGCCACCGATCAGTTCCTTGCCGTTCTGGAAACCGGACTCGACGATAAGGATTGGATTGCAGGCGCACTCAGCCTTGCCGACTTCTATCTGGCGACCACATTCATGTATCGCGACCAAGCGGGGATTTCGCTGGACGAATTCCCCAGAATCGCGGGCTGGATCGGCCGGCTTGAAGCGCGTGACAGCTGGCAGAAGGCCGTAGCACCGCTTCTTGCGCTCTTCGCCTGACATCGCGCTCGCCGCGATGATTGAACGATCTGCATCACGTCCGGCGATCGGCGCGCTATCAGATTTAGACATGAGCAGGAAGCGTCGCATGACAGAAATTAGCCGCAGACAGCCGCGACAACCAACCTGACAAGAGTTCCTCCGGAAGCAATGCGGCGGTTTTGGGATGTAGATGCTGTGTCTCATCCCGATCTTTAGAGTTTTCGCGCGGAGTGTATTCATCAGGTCCGATAACTCAGCATCCGTCGCGCCAATTGAGCACGTGCCGTTCGTCCAAGACAAAGACTGATCTCACGGCCTCCGCGAGCGGGATGCCGAGCACAGTGTAACCGTGCAGGACAGCTATGCGGGTGTCACTGTTCCCTTAATTCTTGGACGCTGATGTATGTGACCGTTCAGAACCGCGGGGTCATGCTGCCCTGAGCAAGGGTGGTGTAGGACTTATGAAGCTCGCAATGTTGCCCGCAATAGGCTGCTTCGGGGCTTCATATTTCGTTCGTTCACTCAAACCGCTGTCGTTCCCAGGAACAAGAAAAAACCAGACCGCCGGAGCGGTCTGGCCGTTGGCTTAGGCGGCGTCTTTGGGGCCCCAAGGGATGACAGCCTGCAGGGACAGATCGTCCTGGTTTGCGGCCTTGCCGAGGTTGGCGTTGAAGCCGTGGTCGCGGATGGTCAGCGTGTAGTAGTCGGCGCCGGTCTCCTTGTTCTGCTTCTTCCAGATGCCGCCGCACTCGACCAGCTTGCCGCGCGGGGAGCGGCCGAGGACGCGGTGCGTGGGGGCCATCGGGTTCGTGCTCGCGACGGGTTCGACCGTGATGTCGAGGTCGAAGGTCAGGGTCGAGATGGAGCCGACGCCCTTGGCGGTTTCGATGTCGGTGCTGGTGAATTTAATGCAGTTCGTGGTCATTGCTCTTCTCCTTGTTTGCATTGCAATGATGGTCACCTTGCAGCTGGCCAAGGCCCGGCCACACCGAAGGCGAAGCGTAGCGGAGAGGGGCAGGCGCCGGTCTTTTTGGCGCGCGAGGAATGACCCGTAGGGTCAGGGGAAAAAGATCGGCGACAACCTTTGTGGACGGGACGACAGCTGCGACCAGCATGTCATGCAGAGCAACACATCGGGAGAAGTGCGGTGGCCGCGAAGGACACCCAGGTGAACAGCCGATGAAACTGCCGGGGGCGGTGTCCTTTCTGCCCTCTCACCCCGAGCCGCAGCCGGACGGGTTCGCGCTTTGCCGAGCCTTGCCTAACGTGGCGCGACCGCTTGCCCGTGGTAAGTTGGTCGAGTGAGGTGCCATCTGGCTGAGCGATTTCAAGCAGACCGCCGTGGCATCTGCACCGGGCGCGGGTCATCCCGATTTCGGACCAACCCTCTTCGGCATCCCAATAGTTTGCGATTTTTTACATCGCGTCCAACACCGACCCTCTGCCAGCTTTGGCCAGAGCGATCCGGCGGTTGTCGAAACTCCTTTGCGGTCAATGATGGCAGAACAGCATGTCCGGCAAAGCGAGGACTAACACCGGCTGACACGGGAAAAACGAGACTATTGAAGCGACCCGCCCCGCCCCAGCGACCGTTACCGAATGGCCGAGATGAAGCGTTGCCACGACCATGCGACGGCTGGTCGGGCTGGCTCCGGAGGAGACGGCACGGCCAGCGGTACGTCGCAGGGAGAGGCAGCGTTTCAGCTCGGGGAGGGCGGCTGCATGCAGCCGACCGAGTAGGGCGCGGTCCTGACCAAAGGGCAGGATGATTTATGGACAACAAGCACCCACGAATTCCGTTCGCCGATCTGATGAAACTAACCCCGACTCGGAATGTAACAGATACGACCTTTGGCCTTCTTCAGCCATCCGAGTTGTCGTGCGCGTAGCTGCCATATCGCGTAGGACGCCCGTAATGCGGGCCAATGAGCCGAAAGGTCTCGATTGGCGACTCGTGATCGATGGTGTTCTCTGGAAGAGGCTATTCCGCACAGGCATCGGGAAGGATTCCTGCAACCGAGAGCAGTAGGAAGCTGCCATGAACCCGCTCATATTGCCACTGACCTACTCTCACCACGTTAATTAAACCCGCTTATCTTAGCCTACCCACTATTTAAGCGAAGCCCGTATTGCTTAAATAAAAGAGGGGCATCATAGTGAGCTATGACCGATTCAGACCCCAACCAACGCCTTGGCCGCTTTGTCGAAACCCCCGTTGCAGGAGAGACGGTCCGCGCCTTCGTACCACCTCCCCTGCCTCCAGTCCCAACAATCGACGTACTGGGGCTTCTCGACCGACTCAGCCTCGCGGAGCGCGCCTTAGGGCGGCTGGATGGCATCACGATGCTTCTGCCGCGCCAGGAACTGTTCCTCTATATGTATGTCCGCAAGGAGGCCGTACTTTCCTCACAGATCGAAGGAACGCAATCGACGCTGACAGACCTGCTGCGTTTCGAGACCGAAGCACAGGCGGGCCAGCCAATCGATGACATCCGCGAGGTCTCGAACTACGTCGATGCCATGATGTACGGGTTGGAGCGCCTCGAAGACTTGCCACTGTCCCTGAGGCTAATCCGCGAGATGCATGCGCGTTTGCTGCAAAGCGGACGTGGCGGCACCAAGGACCCCGGGGAGTTTAGGCGCTCCCAGAACTGGATCGGAGGGACACGTCCCGGTAATGCGCTGTACGTTCCACCCCCCGTCACGGAACTGGACAATTGCCTCGGCGCGTTTGAACGCTTCATGCACGACGACCAGTCCCGCCTTCCTGCTCTCATCAAGGCAGGACTGCTGCACGTCCAGTTTGAAACCATCCACCCTTTTCTCGACGGCAATGGCCGCATCGGCAGGTTGCTGGTAACATTGTACCTCTGCGTCAATGGGGTGCTGCAAAAGCCTCTCCTCTATCTGAGCTTGTTTCTTAAGACGCATCGCGCTGATTACTATCGCCTGCTCCAGGAGGTTCGTGAGCATGGTCAGTGGGAGGCTTGGCTTGACTTCTTCCTCGCTGGCGTGGCGGATACGGCAAACCAGGCATTTGATGCCGCCACGCGGATTGTTGACCTGTTTAAGGAGGATCGCGAGCGCATTTCAGCGCAAAGCGATCGCGCCGGTTCGTCACTGCGTATCCATGAACTGTTCCAGCAGCACCCCTTCCTGACCGCGAACCAACTGGTCGAGTACACCGGTCTGTCGGCTCCGACGGTGAACGCGGCCCTCGCCGACCTCCAACGCTTCGGAATTCTTGAGGAGATTACTGGGAGGAAGCGGGGGCGTGTTTTCAGCTATCGCGCCTATCTGACCATCCTCAGCGAGGGTACCGATCCGCTACCCACCACTGCCTAGAGAAAGGTGCGATGACAATTGCCATTCGACCATGAATGTCAATCGTGGCTGGGTTGCTCCCCTACAAGTTCGGGCAATGGCTCGGCGTGCCCATGACTCTCAAACTCGTTCCAATAGATCATGGCGAACTCTGCCACGGCTGGGCGTGGTCCATCGATGATGAGGACGCACTCGCCGAACAGGTTGCACGTATAGTTCTCGGCCAATATCGCCACGTCGCCAAGATCCTGAGCGGTGCGGGGGTGCCGGGACCTGCTGCCAATGCCGAGCAGGCGACTGCAGCGATCAAACAACTGACGTTGGCGGAGGGTGACGATCCTTGGCACCGTGATGGCTGGCTGTTCCAGGCGATATCGTGGATCGCCGCGCACCAGCAGCCTGCCGCTTCGCTCACCCGGATGCCTCATATTCGCAAGGCCGATGTCGCGTTTCCCTTAAATCTGAGACGAGACGCTTTCGGCATTGAGTTTTGCCTTTAATTGCGAGATTCGGCTGTCATGGGGCCTTTGCTTCTCGCGTGCCTTTGCGCGATGTGATCGACCGCGGCTAGCAATCGATGCTCCTTCTCGAAGGCGCGCAAGAGAGCAACCTTGGCAAAGTCGTCTATGGCGGAGCTGACGATGGCTGCCTTAGCCAAGGATGAGATCGCGCGGCGGCGATTGCGGCAAGGCACAACAGCCTCACTTCCGGTCTGTGGCTCTGAAGAGCGAACAAGGGCTCCCCGTGGCAGCCCTTAAGTGACATGGCAAAGGTGACTGCGCGCATTGCGCGCCGAAGTTGCCTGGGGCCTTGCGATCGCGCGGCGCATTCAAGCATCCCTGCCCCGCGGCGCGCTCGGTATATCAGTTTGTCGGATATTGGTTCGTCACCGGCTTTGCCGAGGGTCTGCACAAGTCTCGTCCCGCAAACCCGACAGTCGAATGCCCAGGCCCGCCTCCAATGCCTGAGCGAAAGGCCCTCTCGGGAGCATTGCAGACAATGCTGGAATGGCATCTGGGCCGTCAGCGATGCTTCTCGTGGCGTCATTGCCGGAAAGGTCAAAGATCGCACGACATCTGGGGCGACCCGTGCGGCATTGGCAATCTTCTCTGCCGCAGCCGCGTCGATGCTGAAGTCCAAGGCGGTGCCATGCGTGGTATCGATTTCGATATGAGCCAGCAGTTCCGCGTCATTACAGTAGTTGGCCGCAGCCAACCGAGACAACCAACCTGACAACAACTCGTCTGGAAGCGGTGCGACAGTCTTTGGCAGCGGTCGCAGCGTCACACGCCGGTCTTCTCGAGCCGCCGATGGGCGTTCGCATGGCGCGACCAAACCGGCGTCCATTTTGCGATTGCGTCATCGGTGATGCATTCCTCACCGGTGACAATGGCCTCGATGGAAAGATCCTTGACTAGGGCGAAAATGCGCGAGGTCACCCCACCGGTCAGTGCAAGTATCTGCTTGAGCGACTTGACCTTCAGATTGGATTTTTTGTTGAGGGGCATTGCCGCGATGAGTGTCTGGATCATATCCGAGAACTCGGCATCATCGCGCCAGTTTGGCAGGTGATGTTCGTCCAGCCGCCTGGCAAGTTGGATATCACCACGGATGGCATCGACAGCCTCGCTGACCCCGAGGCAGACCAGCGACACTTCGAGTTCATTGCTGAGATACCGCAGAACATTGAGAAAGCGTCGCTGTTCGCGGTGGGTCCCGGCCAAAAGGTTGTGAACCTCGTCGATCATGATCATCCGCAGGCCAAGGTCACGCAGTAGCGCGATGACACGGACTTCGAGGGAAGCCACATTTTGAGCGCGGGCGCTCAGTGCCGTCGCCGGGGCGCCAACGGCGGCCAGGATATGCAGGTAAAACCGCCGTTCATCAGGTGCGGGCGGCGCTTGCAACAGCAGAAGCGGTGTGCGGGTGATGCCTGATGCCGGATCGTATTCTGGTGCGTACTTGCGCGACAGGTTTCGGGCAATCATCGTCTTTCCAATCCCGGAGGCGCCATGCACAAGAAGCCCAGGCATACGGGTTTGTCGTGGCGCTTCGATCATGCCCTGCAAGCGGTCCAACACCTGTTCCGCCCGTGGAAAGCCGATCCAGATATCCGATTGAATGAGGGCGATCCGGCCGTCTTCTTCAGTTGTCCCTGCCCTCAATTCACCATCTCTCCACCTTGAACAATGGGCGCGATGTATCACCCGTATCGATCGCGCGCAGCCCTTCGGTTGACGAGACGGCCGAGTTGGCGCTCTCCAATGTCCCTTTTCTTTCACGGGATCGGCGTTCGGCCTTCGTCAGGCCCCGGCTTTCAGTCTCGATCTGGCGTTGCTGGCGGATCAGCTCAGCCAGAACCAGCTCATTGGACCCGGACTTGCCAAGGGCCCGAGCCCTCCTCATGGCTTCGCGATATTCCCAGAGTGGCACGGGCGGAATTTCCAGATTTCTGTACCGCGCCTCAACAAATCGGCCATCGTCCAGTTCGACCCAGATCATTGAGATATCACGAGGATCGTAGCGAACGACCACCTTTCCATCCCCGCGCCCGATGTGGCCTGCAAGGGCATCGGACCAGTACCGTATCTGGAACAGATGGATGCCGTCACGCCTGATCTTGCGCAGTTCGCTCGGCAGGAAACTCACCTGAAAGGCTTCGATATCAAATGGGATATCGCCCGTCATTTGTTCTGAGAGCGCCTCCCATTTGGCAACGGGCGTGCAGCCAAGACTTGAATGAATGCTGTTGTTGTAACGGCAGATTTCCAAAGCAAACCAACGATCGAATTCGCTCAACGTCATCGTGGCCATGCCTTCGGCATCATAGTCGCCCTTGGTCGTGACCGAGGATTGCGTTGTGCCCGGCAGGAGGTGAACCGCCCCCATCATCGTCCCGATCAAACGTTCGATGTGACCTCCGAAGTGAGGACTTCCCGGCGGTCGATAGACCAGATCGATCCCCCATTCCGCACAGGCCGACCGAAAGGCCCGCGACCGGAAATCGCGGCCATTGTCGACATGGACACTCTGCGGTTTGCCTTGTGCGGGCCAAGGAATATTGCACGCCAATTCCGTCAGAAGTTGCGCCTTGGGGGCAACCGCCTGTGTCAGGCAAAGCGCCACAGACAGACGCGAAGGAGCCTCAAGAGAAGTGTAGTATCCGGTTACCATCCGCGTTGCGATGTCGATCGACAGCGTGACCCAAGGCCGGCCAATTGCTTGGCGCTCAAAACTGTCGACAAGAATAATGTCTGCGGGCGTATGGTCGATTTGCACGATTTCCAGAGGATGATTTGCCTTGTTTTCACCCGTGACCGGCGCAAACTTCTGGCGGGCCGCCTTTGCGCCCTCTCGTGCCTTCGCAACTTTGCGGGCATTCATTGCATCCAGACGACGCTGAACCGTCCGCCGCGTCGGTGGCTGCAGGCCCTGTTGCCAGCACGCGCTGCGGATTTCTGTCACGACGCGCGACAGGCTCGAACGCTCCCGGCGCAAAAAATAACGGCGAAGGTGCTCTTCGATCACCGCTTCGACTTTGCTGGATATCAAGATCGTCCCGGTCGGGCGGCCCCGTTTCCGCGGCGTCAGAGCGCTGGTGCGCCCACCCTCTTCCGCCAACCGCTTTACCCAACGCCAGACCGTCGCCCTGCTGACACCAAGCTCCCAAACGGCGTCATTGATGCCACTTTCCAGACTGCCAGTCCCTTTGAGAAAGGCCTGAACAAGGGGACGCAGCACCGCGGCCCTGCGCGCTTCTTCAGCACCAACGGCAACGTAGTCTTCGCCATCATCATCCATCGATATTTGCCGCAAATGTCTGTGAACCCTGTCTCAGGTTTAAGAGCAAAAATATCGGAATTAAAGGCAAAATCTCATATTTAAGGGCAAAGCACAGCTGTTGATTTCGTTGGATTTCTCATCTCACAATTAAGGGCTACGCGACACCACCCTTTGGCGACATCGATGAACGTAAGCATTGGCGATAAGCGCTCCTCCCTCAATGAACCGAGAAGGTCCCTGTCGCTGGATCTGATCACAACGGTCTAGTCCTTGATCCGCCACATCCTGAATCGTCCTTGTTGCGTCACTTCTCGGATCAGGCCTCTCTCTTCCATCCAGGCGAGGTTCCTTTGAACCGCCGCGCGACTTGCGCCTGTTAATGCCTCCGCCATCGGGGCTGACACCAAAGGCCATTCTGTCAACGCCGAACGAAGAGCCGCCGGAGTTCGCCCCGAAAGCTGAGACATGACTCCTTCCGCCCGAGCACTCCATGTCTCGGCATCGTCTAGATGCCGCATCGCCGTTAGAATTGCGCTGTTCATCCCATCCAACCAGCGGGTCAAGCGTTCGGGTGGCAAGCCCGAGACACGCAGCCCCCCTGCCCCGCCCATAGCTAGCGGTGCGAAGATGGCGCCGCTTCCGTCGCTGGCCGCGATCCTGGACGCGGTGACGGCGGCTTCGATCTGGTCGCCGTGCTGTCCGAGGCCCGCCAGGCTCCAGAGATGAAAGCCCATGCAAGCCCGCGTGATTGGGTGGAGTTCGGCAGCGGCGGCCATTACGTCCAACCATCCGCCCGCGCGATCTTCGAAACGCTCAGCGCTGTCTTCAATGTTCTCGGGATCGCGGCGATCCAGGAAGGCGGCCAAATCAGCCTTTGGTCCGGGACCGCCTGTCAGGCGCCGAACAGCCCATCCAACTCTTGCAAGGGCATTTGGGTCATCCTGTGCGCCCGAGAGCCGCATCGATATCCAGAGCGCCAGACGATCAGAACTCACCCGATCCCCTGAGAACCAGCTGAGGTTCGCTGCCTCGATCAAAGCGAGGCGATGCCGCCAGCCTTCCGGGCCACGCAGCAGCCGATCATCCAGAGCTCCTAAGCGTCCAGCCACCTTTGCCAGTCGCGCAGCGTGAACGCCTTCTGCCTTTGCCCAGTCATCGATGACAGCAGTGTCTGGCGGTTCTGCCCGTGGCCCGGGAGGTAAATCATCTGGTTCTTCATCGAGTGGTCCCGGCAGAAACCAGAGATCCTCTTCGTGAGCTTCTTCATCCTCCTCGATGGTGATGAGGGGGTCATCGAAATTATCTGTCAAAGCGGATGCTTGGGGCTTCATATGTGCAAAATACTGTTCTTTTGCACATTACCCAAGTGATTTTGTGGCGGTTGCCTTTGCTCTTTATATAGTATGCGCGCGCGACTGCCGGTGGAACCTCTCAGATCGCGCTCAGCGCAAGGAAACCAAGGGTTTTTGGACGAGCACGACGAGAGAGCACTTACTTGCATTCGTTTACAAACGGTTCTCTGATTGCGGCTGTGTCAAGCGGGATAGCGATCTGTCCGTTCGGGGTCATGGTTCTCTCCGAG
>NZ_JBIFFJ010000043.1:0-15901 GCF_043556915.1 Sulfitobacter sp. 1A15299
TCGATGCCGATTTGGCGAAAGCCTGCCCAAGCAAACATGCCCCGCACGAAGCGCGCGCGCTCTGGCATCAACAAAACGGCATCGAGGGTTTTGCGGTTAACCAAACGAAAGTCGCCGGTGTCACGAGGGATGTCGACATCGGACATTGCATTTAGGGTGCGGTAGAATGCCCAGGCGGTTGCGCGTTTGAACAGCGTCTCACCTTGGCGTTCGTGACGTCGTCCGTAGACCACATCATAGCCTTGGTCCATCATGCTCATCATATCGCTCAGCAGCTCTGGCGGGTCTTGTAGATCAGCATCGAGCATAAAAATACGCTCCCCTTGAGCTGCTTCGAGCCCTGCGGTGAGTGCGATCTGGTGGCCACGGTTTGCTGAGAGTTTGAGGCCGCGTAGGCAGGAGCAGGTTGCTTGTGCGCGTTCGATTTCGGCCCAGGTCCCATCTGTAGAGCCATCATCGACCAGTAGGATTTCTGCGCGTGGGCCGTATGGAGCGATCACCTGGGCAAGACGGTCTACCAGAACCGGAATTGACGCTTCTTCGTTCATGCAGGGCACGACAACGGAGATCAGCATAGGGCCACCACCTTAGTTTATCTACTTTCGTTCACCTTTGAGATGGAGCTACCGTTAGAATATGGCCTCATTAAGGTCGGAGTTGGGCTTAAGGCGGTGGCGGGATGCCCGCAATGGCACGCCCAAGCTTGTCTTGCAGCGTGCCTCTATTTTTTTTGGGTGGGGGGAGCTAATCGGTCTGTGGTGGAAGCTAGCGCATCAGCAATTTGGCAACGCTGTTAAACGTACCAGATACCATCATCAATTGCCGCTGTGGTCTTGGATATATTCTCGGTGCTCTCAGAGAAGTACTGCATTGTTTCGGCGCGGCTGATCCCTTTTTCCTGTTCCGCGGTCCAAAAATCATACCCTGCTTGGTCTGGGTCGCGGTCCAGCACGTTATTGTAGAGTAGTGTTAAGAATGCTTGATCGGAGAGGGATGCCGGGTCTCCATAGGCACCCGAAAACTCTTCAGATTGCATGAAGTATTCAGCCATTTGAACGAGGTTGACGTTACCTTGGTCGTAGTTGTCGATCCAAAACCCGAGGCCTTCTGGATCGGGTTTTCGATCAAATGCGGCTTGGTACAACCGGTAAGCTTTCCCGGCATTGCCGAACTCGTCGAAGGCAATAAACCCATCATCAAACTGTAGCCGTTCGATGCTCAACAAGCTATCCAGGCTGTCATCTGTGAGGTTGCGAACGGTGAATGTGTTTGCATTGGCGCCATCGGTTATCTGAAAGGAGTCCGAGAGCCCTTCAAACCTAACGGTATCGATCCCTTCTAGACCGCTATAAGTGTCGATCTCAGAAGTCGCGATCATCAAATCATCCGCTGGGGTCCCGATTTTGACCGATATGTTGTCTTTTGGTCCTGTGCTCGGCTTTGGGCCATATATTTCCTGAATGCCTGCAATGTCTCCGCTGCTAAGAACAGGTCCAGTATAGCCTCTGGGGAGCATAATCGAATTAGGGGCGTCAGAGTGGTCAAGGCCTATCGCGTGCCCCACCTCATGTATGGCGGTTTCAAAGAACTGTTCTATTGTTTGCCGCCCGATTTCGGCCCTGTCAAAACCGATTTCGGCTTCTATAAAGCTCGTGTTGCTATATCGATAATATGCAAGGCCAAGGGTCCCGCCCGGACCGTCAATGTCTTCATATCCGAGGCGGATATTGACGTCTCGATCGTCAGACACTTCGATAAAATCAATGTCTGCAACGTCTTCCCACATCTGAAATGCTTGGCGTATGACATCTCTTTGCTCTGCACCTGTAATGCTTTCGCTAAAGTTGATGATATCACCTTGAGAAGTGGCGAAGCTCCAGTACACCACACCCCCAGCTTCGCCAAGTTCCGCGGGGCCCCACTTCGGGCCTAGGAGTTTGTATTCCATGGAAAATATCCTCTAAAGCCTATGCGCGCGATGCAGGGGCCTATTTCTATTTGAGCTTCAGTCGATCGGGTGGTCGAGTGCCATTTTGCAGGCGGAGGCGGCTAGAATGGGGAACGAGTGGGGGCGGGTCAACTCTATAGGGTGCTTGGCTTTAAACGCTTCAAAACTTTGCCTCGGTTACAGCAGTTGCGTTAGACCAATTCCTCCACGACTTCAGCCAGTTTAGCGCGCCAATCTGGCGGCTGAATGCCAAAGTCTGCTTCCAAGGAGGTGCAGTCCAGCCGAGAGTTCAAAGGTCTCTGCGCTGTTGTGGGATACGCGGAGGCGGGTATGCCGGAGACAGCCACATTTTGCCCTGAGCAGGCAAATATTTCGCGCGCGAAGCCTGCCCAGCTTACGAAGGGCGCTCCGGCGAAGTGATAGGTGCCGCCGCCTTGGCCCGCGATCATTGCTTCAGCCATTTTGAGTAAGGCCTGTGCAATAGCGCACGCAGGGGTCGGCCCACCGATCTGGTCATCCACCACATTCAACTGGTCGCGCTTTTGTGCAAGCTCAAGCATGGCAGTCACAAAATTCCGGCCCGTGGCGGAGAATACCCAAGAAGTGCGCAAGATTGCATGCGCTCCTCCTGCAGCGCGGACCGCGGCTTCTCCCGCGGCCTTGCTGCGCCCATAGGCGTTTAAAGGGGAAACCGGGTCTTCGGGGCGCCAGGGACGTTGCCCGCTGCCCTCAAACACGTAATCTGTTGAAACATGTAAGAACGGGATAGAGGCGTCAGCGCAGGCACGCGCCATGGCCCCGGGAGCTGTTGCGTTTATGGTAGTGGCCAGCGCTTCTTCTTCCTCAGCGCGATCAACCGCCGTGTAAGCTGCAGCGTTAATCACCGCTGAGGGCTGTGCGGCATGTATTGCTGCTGCACATGTATCGGGTTTTGTCAGATCGGCAGCTTCTCGATTGAGGAATAGTGCATCTGGCGCGCTTGAGCGCAGCGCCGCGGCGAGTTGCCCTGTTGAGCCGAAAACCAGCAGGCTCATGCTCGGCCCAGCCGATTGCCGACCCCGTCACGCTGTTGCAGCGCTTGCCACCATTCGGGATTGTTGAGGTACCACGTCACCGTACGGCGCAAGCCCTCCTCAAGGGTCACGGAGGGTCGCCAGCCGAGTTCTTCTCGGATGCGACTGGCGTCAATCGCATACCGTGCATCGTGACCGGGGCGATCCTCGACGAAGGTGATGAGATCGGCATAGGGGTGGTCCGCTGGATGCAGCTCATCCAACAGCGTACAAATCTGACGCACCAGATCAATGTTGCGGGCTTCGGCATTGCCCCCAATATTATAAGTCCGCCCGGGAGCGCCTTTTGTGAGAACTGTCAGCAGAGCGTCGGCGTGATCATCGACGTAGAGCCAATCGCGCACATTCTCGCCCGTACCATACACCGGGATTGGCTTGCCCGCCAAAGCGTTGAGGATCACCACGGGGATTAGTTTTTCGGGGAAGTGATGATGGCCATAATTGTTGGAGCAATTGGTGATCAGAACCGGTAAGCCGTAAGTTTCGCTCCAGGCACGCACGAGATGGTCGGAGGCTGCCTTTGAAGCTGAATAGGGGCTATTGGGGGCATAGGGGGTGTCTTCGGTAAAGTATCCTTCGGTGCCGAGACTTCCGTATACCTCGTCAGTCGAGACGTGGTGAAACCGGAAACTGGTTTGGCGACCATGCGCCTCCCAGTACGCCCGCGCGGCTTGCAGCAAGGAATATGTGCCAGTTACATTTGTATCGATAAATGCCCCAGGCCCATCAATGGAACGATCGACATGGCTTTCGGCCGCAAGGTGCAGCACCGCATCGGGCTGGTGATTGGTAAAGATCTGCGCCAATGCCTTGCCATCTCGGATGTCAGCATGTTCGAAGGCATATTCAGGCATACCTGCGACATCATTCAGGTTATCGAGGCAGGCGGCATAGGTTAGCGCGTCTACGTTCACCACCGCATGCCCTCTGGTCAACGCAAGCCGCACCACGGCAGACCCGATAAAACCGGCTCCCCCGGTGACCAGCAACTTCATGAGGGGCGCTCCCAGGTAAAATGCGCGGCGTGCTCTGCGAGAAGAGGCGCTGTTGCGTCTTTATCGGACAGGACCGGCGCGCCCCCTTCAAGGCCCCAATCAATGTTGAGCGCCGGATCGTCCCAGCGGACGGCCGCATCGCACTCTGGAGCATAGGTATCGGTGCATTTGTAGATGATTTCAGTCATCGGCGCGCGGGTGATGAACCCATGCATGAAGCCAGCCGGGATCAATAGTTGGCGGCCATTCTCAAAGCTGAGTTCAACGCCAACCCACTTCCCAAAATTTGGTGAGCCATGTCGGATATCTACTGCCACATCGTAAAGCGCTCCTCTCCCACAGCGCACCAGCTTTGTTTGGGCATGGGGAGGGGTTTGGAAATGCAGGCCGCGTAAGGTGTTGGGCGCCATCGATAACGAGTGGTTGTCTTGCACAAAGTGATGATTGATCCCGGCGGCGGCCAATGTTTGAGCATTCCAGCTTTCGCTAAAAAAGCCGCGTGCGTCCCCGTGGCGGGTTGGGGTCAGGATCAATACGCCAGGCAGGGACGTTTCTTCTATCTGCATCATATACCCGTTATTATAATCGACCTTATCTGCGTTTTTACGCGCTCTTTGATAGATGCAACAGCCCTTGGCGTTGAGCTATGCTTGCGGGTTTTTTTAGGCGGCACTCTTTGCGTTTTTAGTACTGGAAGCCGTAAATGCTCTTCAGGGCATTGTCGCACTTAAAGCGCGCTCAAGTTCATTCCGGCGTGTCTTCGGCTGTGCGCCTGCTGCGATATGCGGTTAGCTGTGTTTGGCGTACCTTCTGCAACATGCTTTGCAAAGACGTCCAATCTTCGAGAGACATGTCACCGCGTGTGACAGCGTCTACCTCTTCCCCTACGCCTTTTAGAGCCGTCAGGAGCGGGGCTGCTTTCTGGGTGACCTGAACTATTTTGGCGCGACGGTCATTCGGGTCAGCGCTGCGGGACACCAGGCCTGCGGCCTCAAGATTTTTCAAAACGCGCGCGGCGCTCATTGCCCCAAAGCCCGTTAGATCGCTTAGTTTGTTCTGGTTCAAGGGGCCGAAGCGGGCGATATTTGCCAATGTTCGTGCTTCACTTGGGGTGATGCCGAGTGCGGCCTTCTGTATTTTTCGCTCAAACTCCAGTCGCAATATGCGAGTGATATCAAGTAGTAAGAATAGGGTGCTATTGGAGTCTATGGGTTGCATGAAGGACCTTGGTCGTTTGTCGTGCAGGCAATACTAAGAGAGGCATATGAATTAAAGCTGTTCCTAAGCCTCAGCCAAAGTTGCACCGTCACATTCTGTCACGATCCTACTTTTGGCACCAACCCGTTGTTTGCCGCCGGGGCGCAAAGCGCTTTTGTGATGTGTTGCGCCAACTCTTCGACGTGAGGGGGGTACAGCATCGTAATGTGGCCGCCCTTGACCTGGATTATATCAAAGCCGGCTTTTGCAACGCTTTTCCAGCCAAGTCCATTTGCGAAGACGGCCTTGGCATCAAAAGGGTCGTCGGCTTTGAAGATGGTGAGCTTGCGCGGGTAAGGGGCTGGTACATAGTTTGAAATGGCCAGTTCGCTTAATGCGACAAACTGGGCAACAGAGCGCGCTTCATCGTAGGCAGGAGGTCCTTCCGGGCCGGCTTCTTTTAGCCTGGCCATCTCTTCAGCATGAAGCCTTTCGCCGCGCCGTTCTTGCTTAAGCTTGTCGAGATAGGGTTTGCCTTGTTTGAGAAGGTTTTTGAAATGCACCCATCTATGCCCGAGGCGGCCTTTCCGGATGCGCCCATCAGGTCCGCTGGCATCAAGGAATATTAGGGCCTGCACATCGCGGCCTGCGGCGAGGAGTTGCTGAGCCACTTCAAATGTAATGAAGCTGCTGACCGATACCGCCACAAGGGAGACTGGCCCTTTGGGCCGATGCTGGTTGATCTGCTCTACGTAGAATGCGGCTAAGGCTTCAACCGTTGATGGCAGCCCTTCTTTGCGTATCCCAATTGTAATGCCGAACAAGGGTTGGTTGGGGTTCAGTGCGTTCGCCAAAGGTAGGAAAAAGGAATTGTTCTCTCCCAATGCATGTATCGCGTAAAGCGGCGTGCGCCCTCCTTTAGGCTGTAAGGGGATGACGCAGGATCGATCCTCGGCTTTGGTTGTGATCAGCTTTGCGATGCCAGCCGGGCTCGGATCTTGATAGAGTAGGCTTGGGTCAACGGGCGTGTCAAAGGTCTTCTCCAGAAGGGTGTTGAGGCGCAGAATTGAAAGAGAATTGCCACCGAGATCAAAAAATGAGCTGTCTGCGGCAACGGGGCTGGTTTCCAGTACAGCTTCAAAAAGTTCTGCTATCCGGCGGGTATGGGGGCTGTCGGTTTTGAGTTGTGTCTCTGGGCTCTGAACCGCGTCTTGGGGGATCGGGAGGGCTGCCACATCAATCTTGCCCCCTGGGGTGCGCGGCCAAGTTTCTACGTAAGAGAGGTCTGGCAACATGTGGGGAGGAAGTTTTTGAGAGAGATCGGCTTGGATGTCTTGTTCTGAGGGTGGGGCCGTTGCACGGGCCGCAGAGTACCAAGCCACCAGTCTTCCAGTCTTGTCATCTGGAACAGCAACATAAGCACGTGCCACGTCGCGCCGCTCTTCTAACAGGCTTTCGATTTGATTGGGATCGATCCGGAAGCCCCGAACTTTGAGCTGACGATCCATCCGCCCAACAAAGTTCAAAAGCCCGTCTTGCCAGTACACCCGATCCCCGGTGCGGTAACTGCGTCCCGCTAAAGTGCCCTTATGGGTTTGGAAGCCTGTGCGCTTCGCATCCTCATCAATCACATAGCCTTCGGCGACAGCGGGGCCGGAAATGCAAAGCTCGCCTTGAGCCCCCATTGGAGCGAAAGACCCATCGGCTGCCAGAACCCATGCGCAGGCGTGCGCAAGCGGGCGACCGATCGGAACAGAATGCCGCAAAGGGCGATCATCCGTTACTTCATAAGCCGTGCACGTGATGGTGGTTTCTGTAGGGCCATATCCGTTGATCCATCTGACCTTAGGCGCGATATCGCGCCACCTGCGCAAGATCGATAGGGGGACGCGCTCACCTCCTACGATGACCATGCGCAGATGAGGCGGCACAAGGCTATCATGGGTTTTTAAGAAAAGGGTAAGCTCCACCCAGAAGCCCGTTGGTAGGTTGAGCAAAGTTATGCGATGTGTCTCGCAGGCTTGCAGAAATGCTGAGATAGATTGGGACATTTCAGGGCTGCGGAGCAGCAAAGCGGCCCCAGAAAGAAGCGTCGGAATGATCTCTTCGATTGCGACGTCGAAGCTGAGGCTTGCAAACTGCAAGACCCGATCTTCAGGAGATAGATCGAACAGCTTAGTGACGGCTGCGGCGTGAGCGGCGAGAGATGCCTGTGAAACCACAACACCTTTAGGGCGCCCTGTGGTGCCGGACGTAAATAGAATGTAGGCGTTCCGGTGCTCGCTCATATGGCCGCGATCTGGTGCGGACGCTTGGCGCTCTTGCATTTGTTCGTAGCTTAATGCCAGCGTCGCCAAATTGAACAGCGGAGCGTCGGGATCTGTTAGAATGATTTTGGCGCCGCTGTCTTTTGCCATGATGTCGAGAGTTGTCTTCGGATAGGTCGGGTCCATCGGCACAAAGGCCGCGCCTGCTTTCCAAATCGCGAGAATGGCCACTACGAAGGCCGGGCTGCGTGTGGCGCAGATGCCAACCACATCGCCGTGAGCGATCCCCCGATCTATAAGACGTTGGGCGAGCGCATTGGATGCTGCATCAAGCTCGCCGTAGGTTAGTTTGCCGCCCCCAATCCGCTCTAAAGCCGTGCGGTCAGGCCCGTGAGCTACTTGTCGTTCAAAGGCGGTGATGCAACAGGGCTCAGATACTCTTGTATCTGTTGCGCTGGCGAGGAGTTCGAGACGCTGCCTCTCGCCATCATCGAGCATGGAGAGCTGAGCCAACTGTGTTGTCGGGGCGGCATTCGCCAGCGCGCAGAGCAGGTTCTTTAAGTAGCGGGCCAGGCGAGGGGCTTGGGGCACCTGTTTGCCGTCATACTCCACCTCGAGCCGCAGCGCCTCATCTTGATAGGCCGCGACAGTAAGGGGAAGGTCATCCTCTTCATGCAGCTCCACGCGGCGGTGTTGCCATGCGTCGCCATAGTCTTGCATGCGCACATCAAGAGAGGCTGTCTCGAACATTAGCGAAGATTCAAGCAATGGTTTGCCTGGTGGAACCTTCGTAAGACGCCGCAAACCTGCGAGCGGTGTATGTTCAAAGGGGCGTATCTCAAGCTGACCTTTGCGGACGCTACGCAAGAGCGTGCCGATGGATAGGTCTTGGTCCAGCTTAACGCGAAAAGGGACCGTAACGATGAAGCACCCAAGGGCCGTTTTGGTGTTCTCAAGCAGGTGCCTTCCGCTGAGAGTCATGCCAAAGACAGCATCCGCGCGGCCTGTAAATCGCGCAAGCACAATGCCCCAAGCTGCGCAAACCACTGTGCTGAGGGTCACACCCGTGGCTTTTGCCAAGGAAACCAGAGCTTTTGTTTCGTGCGTAGTTAACTGCTGGGTCAGTGTCTCTTTACGACCTGGCTCTTGGCGAAAATCAATGAGGCCCGTGTCACCCTCCCAGTCTTCAAGGGTTCGGGCAAAATAAGCTTCTCCCGCGGCATGATCCAAAGCTTCCGATGTAGCGCAGTGATGCAAGAAGACGTCGTTTGAAACCTCAGGCGCAATAGGCGAAGGACGCCCGGCCTCTATGGCCTCATAGTTGATAAAGGCCTGAGCCAATAGAGGAGCGAAGCTGCGCCCGTCGAGCAAAGCGTGCGGGAAAGACCAAACTAAGATACTGGAGGCCGGCCCGGTCCGTATTAGGGTGAGCCGAAAGCAGGGGGCTGCGTCGAGCGGGCAGCCTTTGGCGCGGTCAGTTTCCAGAAATGCTTGAAGCTGTTGGCGTATATCATCCGGTGAGACAGGAGCCCAATCGAGCGTTTCGACGGCCACATCTTGAGGCGTCGCTATATGCTGTGTTGGAGGTGCTGCTCCTCGTGAATGTATCGCCAGCCGGAGGACGGGAGACTGTTCAACGAGACTTTGAAAAGCCGCCACAAGGATGTCGGGGTTCAAGCATTCTTGAGCAAGGTGGCAGACAATTTGTTCAAGATATAACCATGGCCGCTTTGAAGATGCGGCCACCATAGCCTCTTGAACAGGCGTCAAGGGCACGGACTGGGTTTGGAAATTCACTCGTAAAATCTCAACGTTTAATATTGACCAGCATAAGCGCATTGCGCCTAAAAAAGAACACAATTTCTACGTGATGACCGCGCAGGGGGCATTTTTATATAGCTGTGCGCCGCCGGATGCCTCTTGGCTGAATTAGAGGGTCAGCGCAAAAGCATGGCTCAGCATGGCTGGGAGGGATGGTGAATATGCATATGTTTAAAAGGGGAAATGCGATCCTGAGCAGCTGAGGCTGGCGAGGCGTACCGGGGTTGTGACGGCCGCGGGCATATCCTGGGTGTCAGCTTGCGCCACAGTCACTGGAGCGGCAGTAGTTTGTACAGCATAGGCTTTATCTAATGCTGCCAAGTGGTGCCCTATGGTAAATGTTATCGAGGCCATAAATGCGCCTGTGATGATCGCGCGGAGGGTCCGCCCACCCGACGCGCGCTTGTTCGAAAATATGTTCATTCCCTCGCTCCCGGCCGCTCGCTTAATAGGGGAATGTGGGGAAATTAAGGCCTTGAAGCTTATTGATATTTTTTAAAAGCCTCACCTCCAGCAGGGTCGGCAACGAAGTCAAAGAATGCGGCCGCGGGATGTGCGGCGTGTAAGCGTTCAAACAAGTCTCGTGCTTCAGAAAGCTGAGAAAAGATTTGCTCTGCAAGTGCAATATATACGCTTTCTTGAGGTTCCCCTTGTGCAACGCAGACCACGAAGTCGCCTCTTTCTGCCGCAAAGCGGTAGGTTTCATTGTCAGGGCTGAGCTCAGCAAGGAGACTGGCAGGAACCAGATCGATCCTAAGACTTTGAGAGTAGAAATTCGCGATCTTCTTAAACACTGGGCCAGGCACCTTTTTGCATAAGATCACATTATGAAATGGGCGACTCATCCGCAACGTGCGTCAAAGAAGCAGCAGCCTGCGGACGTTCGCGGCCATACCGCTCGACAGCCGCCTATCCGCTCGATGAAGAGGGCGTGCGGAAGGCTACCTATTAGCAAGCTTGCTCAAATCGCGGTCATTCGGAGGCGGCCTGCGCCCTGCACTTGACACGGACCATCAAACCGAAACGGCGCGCATCTTCGGCGCCGCCTGAATGCGAAGGGGCTATTTATAGCCCCCAAAGAATCGCATAGAGACCATCCATCACCTTGTGTCCCTCTTCCGCAGAAAGCTGATGGACTGGGTCAAGGTGGCGTATTCGATTGGCCTCGACGGTGAGTGGCATGTGGGTTCGAATGCGAAAAGCGCTACTCGCAATTTTTGTATCAACGGTGAGCTTCGACAGTGGCGGAAGCTCGTCGTTTGGCAAGACCGGCAAAAGGACGACTGTGTTTAGATCTAGTAAATGATCGGCTTGAACAACCAGGTAGAGATCACCAGCGATTTCGAAGATGTCAAATTTTTGCATCGGGCCCTGGGTGGTTTAGGGCCAAATGAGCGCCTGGGACGCCGCTGCTTTTGATCTGCTCTGCTTCATCGGCAATCGCAACTTCATTCTCGCGGAACCATGCAGCAGCGCGCTTTTGAGGGCTTCCAGCCGCCATATCCGCGGCAACAAGGGCTTTGATGTAATCGGTCGTGCTTGTGCCTCGGGCAGCTGCCCACGCTTTTAGTTGTGCTTTTTCATCAGGGTGCAGTCTTATTGTCAGATTGCTCATGAGGCCTCCAGCATCATTATGCACTAACAATATACACCTGATGTCAGTGCGCTTCAAGTTGCGAATATGTTTCGGCTGCCGAATGTAGCTCCCATCACCCGCGCGCAGAGCGCAGCTTGGTATGTTTCGGTTTAATAAAGCAAAAAGCTCCTTCGGTTCGGTGGATTGGAGAAAGCCAGTCGGTCGGGCAGATATCTTGGCCAGAAGGAGCTCCTCTTTTACGGCGTCTTAATTCCAGGGAAAGTTCTCCGCTAAAACTGCTGATTGGTCGATGCGCGCCCTATAAACCCCTGCCAGAGTGCCAAGCAATAAACCATTGCTACGAGTGTTCAGTACGGGTTGCGGCCACCTAACCGTTTGGGTGTATCGTTCTAAAAGTGTGCCCCCTTGTTGATCGGCTGAGCGAGCAAAGGAAGTTGCTATGGAGAACTATCGTGCGCACCGCGGTGCTGAGACAGCAGATGCGAAAGCAATGCGCGATAGGGCTAATCACACATTGATACATCTGGTCGCTGTGATGGAGGCGGAGTTTTTGGCGCCAAAGCAGTTGCGGCATCTGCCCGAACAAGCGCGTCCTGAGCAGGCTCTGAGGGATATCCCACCAAACTGGTTCTCGAAACCTTTAGCCGGGGTGGACTGGCGGGCTTTGGCTGCAGAAGCGCGCTGCGAGATTGAAAGCTATGATGAGCTGCTTTTTTGTTTGCATGCCGTGCGAGAGTTCAAATCCCAAGCAGCTGCACTGAATCTATGGTTGGGTGCAGGTAAGGATGGGCTACTCTCACCTGTGAATTTCCAAGAGCAGATGCGAAGCGAGATACAAAGGCTGCAGGCGACTGTTGCCATGATCGCACTGGGGTGTGACGCTTTGCCCGTCGCGGCACCTCTTCCAAGAAGAGAGCAAGATGAGCCTATGCTGTCAGGTCTGCGAAGGCCTTACGTTTATCAGTTTAGGAGCTCTGTAACGGAAGCGTTTATCAAGAGTTGGAGGTGGAAGGAGGCTCTGCTTATGGCCTCTGAAAGCTACGCCTCAGGCTATATCCCGCGGCTGTTGGTTTTTGAGGATGTTGGAGCCTCCGCTTTGCTGCGCTTGGAGAGGTCTTACGCAAAGTTTGGCGGTAACGTCTTCTCTGGCGAGGTGGCGTGGGAGCATGTCGCTGCAGGGGCGGGCGAAGATATACAGCGTTTCATAGCGCGTTATTGTCGTGATCCATTTGCGCTTGTGCCTGCTATGCGTCCAGCCCCGCTCTGGGAAGGAGAGTTGGATTCTGAGCGCCCGCCGTGGACAAAAACAGCCCTCCAAGGCCGCTGTTGAGTGCGGCGGACTGTTTAATCTTTCCTGAAGATCCCCACGATGATTTGGATCGCACTGGAAGTGTTGGGGCGCCAGATCTATGGTCTGGAGACGGCTACTCCATCAGTCCTGCGTTGCGCGCTTTGGGGGCACAGAAAGTACAGTAGGGGTGCTCATCTGCGCGGTCATTGTGTTATGGACGGGGCGAGGGGATTAGAGCCGCGGGGCAGGACAAAGGCCAGTTTATTCGGGCGCTGTGGCCAAACGAATGTGTGCCTGGGTTCATGGGCAGTAGAATGATTAGTGTTCACATTTTTTAGTGAAGTCTTGTCTAAGTGATTGCATCACGCCATATCATAACGACGAGTCAAAGGTAATGTTGGCTCTGGATCAGCCTGCGCAGAAGGCTAAAGCTTATGACGAGGAACTGTAAATGCGCTTTTATGTCAAAGCTTTGTGGGATGAAGACGCGAAGGTGTTCTACTCTGAATCGGACATCGTAGGCCTCCACATTGAGGCCGCTACGATTGCCGAGTTCATTGAACTGATGGAAGATTTAGCGCCGCAGATGGTGTTGGATAACCATGTTACCAAGCAAGACTTAGCCAAGAAGTCGCTGATTGATATGGTATCGTCCATTATCTTCCAGCCGCCAAGTCACGGTTCGTTTGCCGCTGCGTAATGGTCAAGGGCTTTTATAACGACGTTGTTGAGTTGCTTGCATCTGCTGGCTATAAAATGAAAAAAGGTGGGAAAGGATCCCACGAAAAATGGAAGCATAAGAGCCGGCCTACTTTGACGGTGCCGCGAAATATGCTCAGCAAACACACGGCCAACAGCATTCTCAAAGATGCAGGTCTGCCAAAGCTCCCCTAATTTCTGTGCCGAGCGCGCCATTGGGTTGGCAGAGAAATTTGACGTTTGAGGTCGGCCAGCTTGCACGTGCCTACTGGCGCCTGAAAATGGTCTGTAGCCCTTCCCCGCAAGCTTTCGGCGACCGGAAGCCAACACCGATGCATCAACGATGAAGTTGGGCGTATCTTCACGCTGCGCCACTGGGGTGGTATTCCCGGTGCCTCTGTCGCGACCCATTAAGATTCCCACGATGATTTGGATCGCACTGGAAGTGTTGGGGTGCCAGATCTATGGTCTGGTAAGAGCACACCAGAATGCCGTCCATTTTTGACCCGCAAGGATATTTTTATGCCTCATGTTGTTCACCCGATCCTTTTGGCTGGCGGCTCGGGGACGCGGCTTTGGCCGCTATCGCGCAAGAGTTATCCAAAGCAGTTCGCAAAGTTGATGGGGGACAGCAGCCTGTTCCAAGCGTCTGCGCAGCGGCTGAGCGGAGAGGGGTTTGCGCCCCCGGTGATCCTGACGGGGGCTGACTTTCGTTTTGTTGTTACCGAACAACTGGCGGCTGTTGAGATTGCGCCTGCGGGCATTCTGATTGAGCCTGAGGGGCGCAATACGGCGCCAGCAATCTTGGCCGCGGCTTTAAGTCTGGAGGCCAGGGCTCCCGAGGCACTGATGTTGGTTGCGCCGTCAGATCATGTGATCCCCGACGCGGCAGCCTTCCGAGCGGCGGTGCAGGCTGCGACTTCTGCCGCGCAGGACGGTCAGCTTGTTACATTCGGTATCCGCCCGGACCGCCCAGAGACGGGCTATGGGTGGCTTGAGATGAGCCAACCAAGCGCAGATTTTGATGCCGTGCCGCAGCCGCTTAAGGGTTTTGTCGAAAAGCCTGATCTCGCGACGGCGGAAGTCATGTTTAAGGGGGGACAGTATCTGTGGAATGCAGGTATTTTCCTATTTTCGGTCAAAGCGATCATCGCTGCTTTTGAGGCCCATGCCCCTGAAATGCTCGCGCAAGTGCGTCTCTCAGTGGAGCAGTCTGAGCAGGATCTTGGCTTTACGCGACTGGCACCGGAGGCTTGGGCACAAGTTGCCGATGATTCAATTGACTATGCGATCATGGAAAAAGCTGAGAACCTGACCGTGGTTCCTTACAGCGGCGCTTGGTCTGATTTGGGCGGCTGGGACGCTGTTTGGCGTGAGGCTGGACCGGATGAAACGGGTGTGGTGACAACATCGTCGGCGACGGCGATTGATTGTCACGATACCCTGTTGCGCGCGGAGGACCCACAACAACAACTGGTTGGTATTGGCCTGAAGGACATCATTGCGGTGGCGATGCCTGACGCGGTGCTGGTCGCGCATAAAGATCGGGCTCAGGACGTTAAGAAAGCGGTGGCTGCATTGAAGGCCAAAGGGGTGGCGCAGGCGGAAACGCTGCCGCGCGATTATCGGCCTTGGGGCTGGTTCCAGAGCCTTGTTGTGGGCGGCCGCTTCCAAGTTAAAAAGATTTCAGTGCACCCGGGTGCGGCCTTGAGCTTGCAAAGCCATCATCATCGCTCGGAACACTGGATCGTCGTGGAGGGTACGGCAAGGGTGACCATTGGAGATGAGGTGAAGCTCGTAAGCGAAAACGAGTCTGTCTACATTCCGTTGGGCGCAACGCACCGTATGGAGAACCCTGGCAAGGTCCCGATGGTTTTGATCGAGGTACAAACCGGCAGCTATCTGGGGGAGGATGACATCATTCGTTACGAAGATGTTTATGCGCGCGGGCAGGGGGCAAAGGGTTAACTTTGGCTCTAATTGGTTTGCCTAAACGAGATAGAGAGGTGTGCTTGGAGGCTGGTTTAGGCCTCTAAGCGCACGGCTTTGGCAGGCGGAATGGCTTTACTGAAATCGGACCAGGGGCTATAGGTTGAATTCCTTTACCTTGGAGGGGGTTCCCATGGTTCGAACAATTTTAGTTAGCAAGTACATCCAAGTTCAGGGCGCTTTTGTCCGGGCCTTGAAGAATGGCAACATCATTGTGTGCACCGGAAATGGGCAGTTTGAAGGACGGCCCATCTGATCTGGCGCTTTTGGCATCACATGTAGTGTTTGCAGTCACCGAGCATCCCGATGTGGCCGCAAGGCCGCATCTCATCGGTTTCTGGATCATACATCATTGGAAGCTCTCCTTTTTTATAGGGAGTGCAGGCGGAAATTAGGAGTATGGCCGCAAGAGCAATATACTTCATTTGTTCACTTCTTTGACGGGTTGTTCGAGTACTTTTTGTCTGGCTCTAATATACAAGTTTAATTTTTAGCGAGCCAAGGGGGAACTGAAGCCCATCTGGGACTATGCCCGCAGAGGCTTGTGACCTGTTCCTCTTTGGGCCCGCAGTATTGATTCCAAAGCATCTAGGAACGACAAGGTGCCAAAATATAAAGAGATGACCCTTGGGGAAGCCCCATTGGACCCCGAAATGCTATCAGAAGTGCTAGAGTGCCTTGAGCAGATGGGGATAAGGGACATCTCATCCACTCCCCGTCTGGCTGAATGCATTATGTCTGATGCAGCACTTGTGATCCGAGCGCTTGCAGATCGGGCGAAGGTTGGCGTTGAATGAGGGGGTAAGCCCGTGACGATTTGGTGCTGCGCTCTCAGTGTGTCGAGGCTGGATTGATTTTGGGAGAAGATTGTGGCCCGGCTAACTTGGAAAGAAGCTGATCGCACGCGCGGGGCAAAGAGCTGGCTGCTTCGCCCTATTTGTTGGATACTAAAGCGTTTCTAACGAAACCTGAATCGTAGGGGATTCCCAAAATGGTCTGATTGTGATTCATCCTGTTTGGGAGG
>NZ_JBIFFJ010000044.1:0-15143 GCF_043556915.1 Sulfitobacter sp. 1A15299
CCTACGGCGCCTCATGAAGGGCGCGGACGCCACCAAAAGCGCTACCAGAAGTTACACCTCTCCCTGGGACAGGACCCGATCTTGCATGGGCAGGTATACTATGTTTCAGCCGACGCAATCTTAGACCGCGCTCAAGAAGTTCCTCAGGAAATCTATGTCGCAAGGGTATCGGTGCCACCTCAAGAGCTGGACCGTGTCCGAGGCTTCAAGCCAACACCTGGCATGCCTGCAGAGATTATGATTACCACTCAGGACCGCACGTTCATTCAGTATCTAATGAAGCCAGTCACTGATAGTATGATCCGGGCTTTTCGAGAGCAGTAGATAGTTTGCACCCTTTAGTACGGAAATCTCAATTTTGAGGGTAAGCTTGACTGGATCTTTTCTCTTCCGGTCCAGCATGCTGGATCGAAACTGGATTAGCATCCTCTGGGGCTGTCACTTCTCGAAATCCAGACTGTGCCTCCTTGAGAAATTGCAAGGATGAAAACGGCTTCTGTGTTGTTATCCATCTCAAAGACGATCGCGCCTTCGCGACCTGTTGGAGCAATCCGTATAGAAGCATTTGTTTCGCTTTGAGCGGACTTCTTTTCAGGGTCATACGCAAGGCCCATTGCTGCTTCCTGAACTTCTAAAATTTTGCGCGTGGCTTCTGATGGGCCAGAATGGTTTGCAATCATTTCGGCAATAATCTGTAGATCATCAGCAACGCTGGGATGGAACCATACTCTGTAGGTCAATGAAGTTATTCCGACTTTATGCGCTGCAATGCGCTGCGGAAGATATCCTCACCAGATGTAAACTCTGATCTTGATGTCTCCATTCGATCGGATATCGCGGATGAAATGGCTTTCAGGGCGTTCTCGCGATGAACTTCGTCTTCAATAAGCCGCTCAATCGCTGCTGCAACAGCTGAGCTCGCTGTTGCAAATTTTCCCTGTTTTACTTTGGCCATAAGAAAATCATGATGGCGATCGGTAAAGCTCAGTGTGGTTTTCACAGTCATTGAATGCCCCTAGATCACATGTAAGTCATACTTTTTGTTTCAAGGTAGGTCAATATTCACGGTCCCTGTGAGCTGCTACCTTTGAATGCTCCAGCAAGAGACTTTCTAACCGTGTCACTCGTTGCCGGCTGAAGCTGCTTCTTTTTCTTAGAACGCTTCCGGTTATCTTTTTTGTACAATTGCAGGATATTCCAAAAGGTGAGCCGTGGGCTTAAGCTGAAAACCTTTTCCTTCTAGCCTCATGCTCCGCTTGTGATATCATTCTTACATATTCGATTTCAGGAGGATGCGATGAGTGACACTGAGCGTATAAAGCTTCTAGAAGCCGCATTGATAAAATATGTTGAACTATATGGCTTTATAGATGAAGCGCGAGATTACTATATACGAAATGGCCGTAGTACCAGTCAGAATTCACTAAAAAATTAGGAGCCGGTACATCTATAAATTCAAAACAATCCACGGCCTGGGAGGTATTCGCGCTAATCGACGGATCCCATCGTGCTAATTTTAGTTGCGGTTTTTGCGGTGGTATCTAGCGTGGTGGTTTCAATAGTAGCAAGTGTTAGAGCGGTTAATCCCACTAGAGCCGCTGCCAGGAAAACCCATTCGACAGTTACTGCCCCGTTCTCAGCTCTAAAGAACTGGTTTGCCTTAAGATTTGTCTTCATGATCCTACCTATCGAAGAATTCTGCACAGCGCAGTGTAGGAGTATACGACCACTGCCGACGTCCAAATTGGCGACCTATTTGTGCTCTTTTCAGGGCAGGATCAATCCAGATCAGAATTTGAGATCTTCAATATTGGGTATAAAAAAGCCACGCTAAACAAGTTAGCGTGGCCCTTCGGGGTACAGGCGCTCCTTGGAGGGAAAGACGCCTTAGCATTGAGAGATGCCACCCCTAGCTGAGATTGTTACTCAACCGAGTCAATATCGGACACGATGTCAACGACCAGGTTAGATGTCGAGGTTTCAATTGTGTTGAAAGCAACGACTGCTAGTCCGACGATGGCTGCTGTTAGAACAACCCAGTCTACTGTAACTGCGCCGTCTTCATCACGAGCGAAACGATTGAGTTTAAGAGAGAATTTCATGGCTTCATTCCTTGTTTGCGACCTTCTGGGGATACTTCTAGTCCTTGCTCATGTCGAAAATTTGTCCAGCAAGGGCGATGTGTTGTTAATATTAAGGCATAAAGTGGGCGCTTCGTGTTTGCGCTAACACATGGTGGCGACGACCCCAGCTGGGTGTCTTAACCGTCCAAACGTGATGGAGTGGCATGCGGCGCCTCACAGGGGGGGTGTTACTGCCTTAGGCGCCGTGCTTCAGCCTGGCAGCGATCGACTGCAAGATGACGGCATTCGTGTTGATGTCGCTGTAGGTGCTGCTTGGGGTCCCAGTTTGTTCATTGATACTGGAAGCAAAGCCATAAGGGGTTTGAGCTCTTTCTCTTACGAACGACAGAAGTTTCGCACTCCACGCGTGGTCCTTGCATGCTGACCATAGGTATGCAGCTTTTGAGCTGATCGCGAGATACTCCTCTCGGAACGCTTTGGTGCGATGCTCTTCTAAGCCGCCGACGGTGTCGATCGCCCATAGGCGTCCTGGGGCGTCAAATTGCAAACCTTGGTACAAGAACCAAGGTCTGCTGTTGATCGGCCCCTCGGAGACGCAGATCAACCGTCCTGTTTCATCGTATTCTTCAAGCTGAGCGGCAAAGAGAACATCGGCGAGATATGCTGCTTCCGGCGACATGCCGAACTCTAGCGCCTCCATTAGGAGGGGTTCGGCGCCCATAGGGCCTATATGCCCGCACACTTCTAGCAGGGACATTTGACCATCTGAAGCGCTTTTCCCACCGAGCACTTCGTAGGGCGACTTGGCTTCTATGCCCCATATTCGAAAGGCCCAAGCTGCGTAATGTGCGCAATGAGATCGAAAGGTAGAAACCAGTGTTCCCTCTTCGACTGAATGGACGATTCCATCGTCCACGACATCCTTGAGGTCCCAAGACGCGACAGTGCTTGTAGCGAGGCCTTTGGATAAGGGATGGGTGTCTAAGCTGTATAAGGCTGCTAGAAGGCGACCTGCATCGCAGCCGTCGAAGTTTCGATTTCCCCATTTGAACTTGTTTGTTGCAATCCACCCCTGCGGCAGAAGCCGACCTTGGGACCTGCGGCCTGCGATGTTGGGTAAGATTTTTTCGATGGCGTGGCGGAAGTGCTGGTCAGAAGTAAGTTTTAAGTCGACGGCTGCTAGCAATGCGAAGATATGGCTCCCCACATCCCACATCGTCACGGCTTCATGTAGCCTTGGGTTGGTTTTTGAAAAATTCGCTGTAGCAGGGCAGAGTCCGGTGTTGGGGTTGGTCCATTTCTCAAAGTAAGACCATGCAACTTTAGCGTCATTCATCAGCCCTTCCCGCTCTGTTACATTTGGGATCTGGGGCCGCTGCGATATGTAAGGCTGATAAGCCTCTGTTCTGCGAAAATGTGTGGTGTAGGAGTCGGTTGGTACGAGGCGCCCTACATAGTCCGAGAGCGAGACGACCTGGGAAAGCCCATCATTTTTAACCGCTTGCAGAGCATCTTTAAGCATCCTCTGATGGGCTTTGCTCCGCAACATCTCTGCAGGGATTGAGAGAACAGAGTCGGCCGCCCCCATAGAGGTTTGTAGCGTATCGCTTACTGTCCTGACGTTCTGTACGCGTACGGAGGGTATTCGTAATGTGTTGTCAGCTCCTAAGCCCCCTTCGCGCTTCTGGCTAAGCTCAATCGCAATGCCGTAGCTTTTTGGTGTTGATGGGTGTGCAGAGGAGGACGGCCCCTGTCCCAGGGCCCCCAGTGGTGCCAAAGGCTCATCCAGAGGGTGGCTTTCTTTTAGATTGGCCCAGTACTGAAAGGCACGTTCTGCTGAGGTCTTGTCACCAAAGCTAGATGATAAGCCTTCAAGAGCAAGCTCCTGCCGAAAGCGCATTAGAGCTTCTCGCTCTTTGTCTGTCGCGTCTGACCGTAGAGTAAAATGAACCCCCACATAGCGCTGATAGTCATAGGCATCCCGGAACTGAATATCAGAAGCGAGAATGGCGCTTACCCAAGGCCCCTCGTCGGGAAGCAGCACTTGCTGAGCAAAAGCAGTAGCCGCTGTTTGCAGGCGCGCCAGAGGCAGGTTTGAGAGGTCATGCGCCGATAGGTAATAAACCCTCTCTACGGATTGAGTTTTTGGCGAGCTATAGGCTGTTGGAGGGGGCTGCAGTTGAACCCTCTGACCGCCTATTATTCTGACTACACCATTGTCCCAAGCTTCTGGTCGCACTTGAGCGCTGACGTCGGGGCGCATTAAAACATTCCGGATGCCGGACGCGCGAAGCCCCGATGGAGCCATTGCTATGGGTTGCATGTCACAGGCGATGGTTTGTCTTACAGCCATGTGCAGGGATTGCGGAGCGTCATTTCCCCATAAAATGGCCTCCAAGGCACGGCGGGCTTCGTAGGCGGCCCGTGCTTGGAAATAAGGGGTCATACTGCCTAACTGTTTCACCCAAGGCACGACCTGCACCAGCCCCGGCGTTTTTTCCGCGCGTTGTATCAAGGTGCGAGAAAGCGCGCTGTTTGGCCCCAACTGACTTTGGCTGGGGTCAAGCAAGCAGGTGATAGGTAAGCCATTGCGGGCGAAAGTATCTAACACGATGGCGGTTCGCGGGGGGGATGTTCTGCTGTCTAAGCCATCAAGGACCACAAGGGTATTTTGAGGTGTGACCGTAGTGCTCTCTGCAGCGGTGGCTCCAGAAAGAAGCAGCGGGGCTGCGGTCCCCCATTTAAGAAAGGTTCGACGCTTCATGACGCTCTGTTTGCCGTGTCAAACTGGAAACCTACGCGGGTCATGCGCCCCCAGTTGGCCAAGGAGCCCGTAGCCGCCCGCCATAGCGCCCGGATCACGGATATATATAAGATCGGACGATAAAAGAGTCGCTGAAGGGGAAGCAATAGTAGGAGCCATCGATCCTCCAGAGGATCTAAGCGGAATGCCCTAATGGCGCTCAGCACCTCCAGTGTTGGAAGCATCAGGTAAGCAATAAGCAATGGGCTGGCTATGACCTTCGCATGTTCGTCTGCCGTTCCGAAGTCCGCGACGAACTCTACAATAAGGATCACTAAGAATAGGTCCGCCAAAGGCGCAAGGAGAGGCATAAGGTAGCCAAAGACTGCGAGATCTGGAAGCGCGACCAACCCCAGTGCCCGCCCTTCTATCGTGGCGCCCAAATGTTTCCAGCCAGCCTGCATCATGCCCAGTGACCAGCGTAGTCGCTGTGTCATAAGCCCTCTGAGCGACGCGGGAACTTCTGTTCTTGCGATAGCGCGGTCCTCATAGAGCACTTTGTACTTTGACCGGATGACGGCCATTGTCATATCTGCATCTTCCGTAAGGGTTTCTGTCGAGAAGATACCGGCTTCCATCAATGCTGTTGTCCGCCATGCGCCAATCGCGCCCGGAACAACGGTTATCGCATTAAGGTGTTCTTTTGCCCGCCGTTCTATGGCTTGGGATGTAATGTACTCGAGGGCCTGTAGCCGGGTGAGCAGATTGCGCCGATTGCCAACAACAACTTTGCCCGCCACAGCCCCGACGTTTGGGTTCTCAAAATGCGCGGCTAACAAGCGGACTGCATCGGGCGCTATTTGAGAATCTGCATCGATACAGATCAAAATGTCGCTTTGGGCTTCATCAAGGGCTGCGTTAAGCGCTGCAGCTTTGCCGCGGTTGGGCTGCTTTAGAACGGTCACCAAGGGGTGGTACGAGAAACTTGCTGCTTTTAAATAGGTATCATCTGTTGACCCATCGTCGACGACGATAATATCAAAATCTGGGTACTCAGATAACAAAGCTTTTCGGATGCATTGCTCGATGACCTGCTCTTCGTTGTAAGCGGGGATCACGATTGTAACTGAAGGCTCATGACCTGAGGGTGTGGGGGTATGACGTTGGCGGCGCCCCGCCAGAAGAAGCAAGCTTGCTGAGCGAAGGGCACCAACTGCGAAGACAGTCCAGAACGCCACTTGAAGAACAGTCCAGCTGCTTCCCATTGCAAAGAATGAGACATTGCCGAGCGTTGCGGTCATCGGGTCTCCGTCTGGCAAAAGAGTATCGGGGGAAACGCCCAATAGGTCTGCAAGGGTTGTGAAGGTATAGCCTTTGTCTCGCAGCTCAGAGATCACACGTGGCAAAGCAGCGACGGTTTGGTGCTGATCACCTCCCCCGTCATGAAGCAACACAACGCCTCCCCCATTTAGCTCCACTTGCTTAATGATCTCATCTGCAAGCGCGTCGGACGTTTGCTCAACCCAGTCTCGTGGGACAATATTCATGCCTGCAATGACATATCCAGCCTCCTCGAGGGGGAGCAAGGAGGCAACCTCCTTGGAGGTAATGGGCCCTCCGCTTCGCATGTAAGGCTCACGATAAAGGCGCATGTTTTTGCCTGTTATGCCGTTTATCAAAAGCTGTGTGGAGTTGGCTTCGACCTTAGCACGGGAGGCGGAGATCTCAGCCATATTGGGGTGCGAGTAAGTATGAGAGCCCAGCTCGTGCCCCTCCGCTAGAATGCGCCTTATCAGGTCTGGTGAAGCTAATGCGTTGCTACCTAAAACGAAGAAAGAAGCGGGTGTCTGGGTCTGGCGCAAAATATCTAGTGCAGCCGGCGTATGTTGGGGGTGGGGACCATCGTCAAAGGTAAGAACAACCTTGTTCGGCTCGCCTTCCCCGTAAAGCTTTCCAGCTGCCGCCTGAGGCATCTCATCATAGACCGCGGAGGTAACCTCGCCTGTTTCTGGACTAATTTTGATGGTGCGTTTGCCCATCTGAGGCATGGAGCGAGGTGCAACAAAGGGCCCGCGGCCCGTGAGGGCTACATAATTTGACAAAAGAACGCTTTCTAAGGCTGTGGAAGGCAGGGTCATGCCGCGGGTGGTCTGGTCTAAGACTGCCCAAATCCCGGGGTCTTCATAGCCTAAGCCGCTTAAGCTCAGAGCCTGTATCCCGTATCTTTTCAGGGTAAGTATCTGATTTTGAGCTGTTATGGCGTCAAGGAGCCATAGCTGATGCTGTAGGCCTCTTGCATCTAGATAGCTTGCCCGAGTGTTCCCTGAGCCCGGAGCCAGTGTGGCAAAAGCATCGTGTTGAGCAAGCGCCGTCATGGCTTTTGCAAAGGGCAGTACTTCCGGACGCGGGCTACCAGAAACCCAATCCAACGAGTGGGTTCCCAACTCAACCACAAGTTTGCTAGGCGCCACATGCTCCTGAAAGGCTTTAATACGCTCTTCAAACCAACGCTTGTCTGCAAGCGGTTGCGGGGCGGACCCGATCCAATGCTCTTGGTAACCTTTGATCACAACGGTATCGAAGAACCGGTTGGCAATGACTAAAAGGCTAGCGGAAGCACTGCTTGGGAGCCTAACGCATGTTTCCAATCCCCTGCTTTTAAACTGACTTGTAAGTCGGCGGCTTAGAATGCTGAAGGTTTGACCCTCTATAAGAGCAAGCGAGCTTGCGTCTATGCAGTAGCCTTTCACATTAGCCGTTTGTGAAGGCTGATCCAAAAAGTTACTCAGTGCAGCGGATACCTTCGCGGGGCCGGTGGGGGTCCGCAATGGCCCCAACGCAGCCGTATCCCACTGCAGGATCGGCATGATGTTAAAGGTGCCAACTTCGGTGCGCTGCTTAAGCAAAGGCTGGCGGGTCTCAAGGCTCACTTCCCCGACTTGGACATCGCCGTCTAACTCAGTGAAGTGAAACCAAGTAGGCATAGCCACATGGATGGTATTGCAACTCTCACTGAATGAATGCGTAGCCCAAGGAAGTTCCGCAGATACAACCGCATATACCTTTAATGTTTGGGATGGCGCTGCGCCCTGCCCCGTTCTGTTCAAGCACTGATACTTTTGAAGCTCTTGTTGAGCGTAAAGGTCGATCGCTGGCATATCAGAGCCATGCTCTCCTTCTACCAAGAGGCTGTTTCTAACAGAGGCTGTGTGCCCTTTTAGGGTGCTGATAGGTTCTGGTAGAGCTGCTTCAAGCCCTCCATCCAATCCTACTGTAATCGCAAAAAATAAAAGCCAAGCGATGACGCCACTGATAAGCGTGCCAGCTGAAAAAATAACACGCGCTTTCCGCCGCCGACTTGGGTCAAAAAAGACGCGATCAGACAAACCACGAGTTGCACGTGGTTCATGGTACCCGCGGTGCGCATTCATGCGCCCCTTTGCCTTATTCTCTTGTCGCTTCGCGTTCCACATCGAGTATTCGCATCTATAGCTTGCTGTATAGAAGCGCAGTGTGAGGCCACCCGAATATTATGCCCACGCGAACGTCGCCAACCATTTGAAAGCCAAGAGACCGGGAGCGTTAAAAAGAAGTAGCCGCTTTCAACGTACCGTGAGGATGCTCAAATGTGGTTAGCGAGCTGTTGCTGGCAGAAAAGCAGTGCTCGCATTGTTACAAATCTATACAGAAAGCGAGTATAGAAAGCGGCAGGATTGTGTCACGCGTTTGCCCACTTTCCGCCCAAATTGCAACTTAAGGGTGTGTCATTGTTTCGCTTTTCGAATGACTTAATCTAATAAGCTCAAACTGTTGAGCCTAAAGAATAAATGGATCTTTCTGTAGGCTTATGATTCGTTCTCTTCTGTCCTAATATATGTCGCCTAAGTTTGGCATGGATCGAATCGTTGACATATTTCCGTACGTAGAAAAAATGGAAGATGATCGTGTCCCCCACAGCACACGGTCATCCCAGTAGCGGCTACAGTTTCGGCTGTAGCCGTTTTTGCCTTAAAGGCTATGTCCGGAAATATCCCGACGTTTATATGCCGAGTTTCTTTTTGAGAGCCAGCACTTCGCGCTGATAAGTATAGCCCCGTGTAAGGGCTTTATCACCCTTGATAGGCCACCATTCCGTTTGCCCCGGGTAGCTGCGCCAAACCCGGTCAAAACGATCGACGACATGCAATATGCAACTTTTCTCACCCGGCGAGCTACCTGCGCGACCGTTATTGGGCCAATACCATGTAAGATTGTGACACATACGCCCATAGCTATCTACGGTCCACTCGCCTGCGCCTAAGCTATCGCTGCTCTGCGCACACCACGCGCGTGCTTGGCTGTTTGCACCAAAGTAAATTCCACCTTGGCAATCTGCTTCCCAAGTTTCTGTCTTTCCAACGTATGCTGCAATAATCTGGCGAGGGGTTGGCGTTTTAGCGCCATAGGGAAGAGGGTCTGCTGCTGCGCCGACTGGAAGAGCTGCGATAAGCAGTCCAACCAACCAAGTTTTCCGGAAAAACATGCTAAGAAGCTCTTTCTATAAAGGATCACATCGAATGATGGTCAGGATTTTGTGCTTTCAAGTCAATATATATCCCAAGCTCCTTTGCTCAAAAATTGATCTTTTGCCCTTCCAGCTTGGTAAGTGAAGCGCGCGCCCCGAAAGTCACAATTTTGCGATGCGTTGCGGTTAAGTGCTTAAAATTGCGAGGCTATCTTGAACAGATAGCTTGATGCGCCTATGAAACAGGAAAGCCAATCCTATTTTCAGGTGAAAGAAGCCCTATGATCTCTAAAGATGAACTGAAAGCGATGTCCCGAAAGGAGCTTGAGAAGCTTTTAAACAGTGTAAGTAAAGCGCTTGCCTCTGCGAAAGCGAGAGATCAACGAGAGGCAAAGAAGGCCGCTGCCAAAGCCGCTGCGGAATTCGGCTTCTCTCTTGGTGAAATCTCCGAAGCCGACGGAACAGTCCAAAAGAAGACGAAAGCAAAAAGGGCCCCCAAAAAGCCCTCAAAGCCCGCTTTTGTGAACCCAGAGGACAAAACGCAGACGTGGACAGGTAAAGGGCGCCAACCAAACTGGTACCGCGCTCAGATCGCAGCAGGCGTTGAGCCTGACGCCATGCGCATTTGACCCTATATAACGACAAGGCCCTCGTCCGCGACGGGGGCCGAAGCGCCAGAAGGGATTTAATCCATTTCGGGGCATAGGGCGCTCTCCAGTGATTGTACTGCAGAAAATTAAAGCTCACAAATTCCTATAATATTCCGATAGTTGCCGTGCGTTTTCTACTTCAGGTAGATGTCCGCGCGCCATAGTTTTAACATTTTTATAGCCATGTAAGATTCAGCTTATTATCCTTTTTAAGCGGCGATTCCGGGCAAATTTTGTGCTGTCGGTCGCTTGCTGTTACTTTTTTAGGAGAATTTGCATGGATGAACTGACGGTCGGCGATGTTCGCCCCTTCTTGGCGATGATCGCGAATAACCCACTTTTGAATGATGCTGAGGGGCTCGCCTCACAGTTGCGCGACATCATAACCAGCCTGGGCGTTCCGATTACTCCTGAACTGGACGCATCCTTGTCCGCCATTGAGGCAAATCCCATCCTTGTATCCGCAGGAATTGAAGAGTTGCGCAGCGCCATTGAGGGCTTGCCAGATTCTATGCTTCTCAGCGACGTCGAAGGGTTTGGATCGGTAACTCCTGGCGGCCCCGACGTGACGCAGGACCAAAACGGAAACGACATTCAAACCTTCCAGTTGCCGTTCAGCGGGACGACGATCGCTATCGAAGAGGATGGGGTTACGGTGACCCTTCCCGGGGGCGAGCCGCAGAAACTCGTCGGCCTCGATCGGCTAGAGTTTACCGACGGCACGCTGTTCTTGGATGTTCAAGATGGTGCTGGATTGGTTAAAGCCGCTTACGAAGCCTTGCTTGGGAATGCTCAGCCGGATGCGGAAGGTTTCGACTTCTGGCTTGATCTCTACGAAGGGGGAACCATCGATACGTTTGCCCTGACAAACGCCTTTACGCAAACTGAAGCTTTTTCTCAGCAGTATGCAGAGGCATTAAATGATGCTGAAGCTTTGGTGCGTTCTATCTACCAAAATCTGTTTGACCGCGAAGCAGATGACGCTGGGCTGAACTTCTGGAAAGAGTATCTCGATGCGAACGGTATTTCCGATTCAGTCGACGAAGCTCTTGCTTACATGATGCAATCTGAAGAGTTTGCGCAACTGGTGGGCGCGACTTACACCGACGGCGTCTTTGTTTAGAAAGACCTGGGTGGGGCAGCTGTCTTACAGCAACTGCTCCACCCTCATAGATGATAGATACGTCGGGTGGTGCACCTAATACAGGCGCCGCTTGGAAGGCGCGTATTTGTGGCTTTCTACCTTATCCCGAGTTAAATGCGCGGGCCATGCCGGCCGGCGCGCGGCGCTCTTTAACCCCTCTTAAAGTAGCGCCACGAAAACGAAAACTGCAGTGATGAGGCTATATCCGATCATGTGCAGGAAGTCTGACTTTGCAGGCTGTGTCATGTTTTGCTCCAATGCTGCTCTATAGGCACCATTGTTGAACACGAATGCGGCAATAAATTGCCCTAGGCTGGGCTTAAGGATGCAATTTTAGTGTCTTTGGGGCTATTGTTCGTAGTGGCCAGCCTGGTGCCATCTCCAAGCATCAGCAATCATGTTGTGCAAGGTGGAACGCTTAGGTGTCCAGCCAAGCTCATTGATCGCTCGAGAAGAGCCTGACACGAGCTTGGTGCAATCTCCTGGGCGTCGCGCACCGATTTTATGAGGCACCGTTTGATTGGTTACGGCACGGCTATGATCGAGCACTTCGCGCACTGAGAAGCCGCTACCAGTGCCGAGGTTAAATACTCGGCTGCCCCTATCCTGTTGAAGCCACTTCAAGCCCAGAACATGGGCATCAACTAGATCGCAGACATGCACATAGTCACGAATGCAGGTGCCATCGGGCGTGTCATAGTCATCTCCGAAGACCGTCAGCGCAGCCCTGTTCCCAGAGATCGCATCAAGCATGAGCGGAATCAAATGCGTCTCCGGCTGGTGAAACTCGCCCACTTCGCCTTCGGGATCTGCCCCGGCTACGTTAAAATAGCGGAAGATAACATGCTGTAGCCCGTGGGCGGCTTCAAAATCACGCAGAATGTCCTCAATCGCGCGTTTTGAGGCGCCATAAGCGTTAATCGGATACTGTGCGCTATTTTCATCCAGAATGACGTTGTCCTGATCCCCATAGGTCGCACAGGTAGATGAAAAGACAAACCGTTTGCAGCCGGCCGCAACCGCTGCCTCAATCAGCGTAAGGGATCCGTTGACGTTATTGCGCCAGTAGAGACCCGGCTTTGCCATGCTCTCACCCACTTGGCTGAGAGCCGCAAAATGCATAACCGCGACGGGTTGATGTTCCGCAAAAACCTCATCTAGCCGTGTGCGATCTAGCAGATCACCCTCCTCGAAGGGGCCAAACTTTACTGCATCGCGCCATCCGGTGATGAGGTTATCGAATGTCACTGGGATGAACCCAGCCGACTTCAGCGCTTTGCAAGCGTGCGAGCCAATATAGCCTGCCCCGCCGGTTACCAGTACCTTATTCATATCACCTCTCCACCCGCCTAGTTAAGCTCGCTGTAACCCAGAAGGTCTGCTTTATTTTGGAGGCTTCTTGATCGCGCTATACTTCGCATGGCGTGCTTCAGTTGGAGCGGTGAAGCAGCCTGCCGCCCCCGCCCTCGAAAAGCTCTTAAGCGATCAGATCAAACTGCGCCATGTCGCTCTTCAATCCAATAGTAGATACAACGCCACCATCATCGTACGACCAGCTTTTCGCGTAGATTTCCGGAGCATTACTGCCCCCTTCGAACGCGTCCATATGGATGAAGATGATTTCTGTGTTCAAGTTGACGACTTTAATGTTGCTGTAGGTATGGAACAAGAAATCCAAAAACTCGCGCGCTTCCAGGTCGAAGCTTTCATAGCCAGGCAGTTTTTCAGCCAAGCCTACCGGGGTAGAGGGCGACTTTGCCTCCTCCGCGTTCAGCAATTGGACGAGCTCACTGTGATCAATCTTGTCGAGGCTTGTGATCTCAAAGCTCTCGAAGGCCGCGTCAAAGCTCTGTAGAAAGCTAACCTCTTCCACGTTGCTATCGGAAGATATCGCGCCTGGAGTTTGAAACGGCTGCTCATTGGGAGCTTCCGCAGCTTTTTCATCTTGATCGCTCGGCGGGCGTTTAGACATCATGGCCACCGGCTGTGCGGGCTCAGCGTAAGAGAGCTCTTCAGTCTCTTTTATGCGGGTGCTCGAAGGACCTTTGGTTACGAGCGCGACTTCGGCTTCGGGATCAATATTTGGCGCTTCCGGCGCAGTTTCTTCGCTCTCCACTTCGGCTAAACCAAGGTCACGCTGCTGGAGCTTTATCGTTTCAGATGCCATTAGAAGGGCGGCTTCTTTCGACTTAACGTGCTCAAGTGCGGCGGAAAGGCTTTCTAAGCTTAGCTTTTGAGTAGAGCTGTCATCGGTCGTAGTATCCAGAATGCTTCCAGCCGGTAAAGGCAAGCCAACGGCCAGGGCCACCAAGCTTAAGCTTACCCCAGCGGCTTTCGCACCATGCCCTGAAAGCCCTAAGGCCAAGCCTTCGCGGCTAGACGATGAACTGGACGTAGCCTTCACGATATCTTGCGGCGCAGACGCTTTCTGAACAGCGCTCGACAACACCTCCTGGTCGCCATCATGTCCTACTGGTTCTTTGCCAGCTGCATCTTCATGAGATGAACCACCCATTTCTTTTGGCATGCTTGCCGTAGTGGCGGGAGTTGCCGCGATCAGTTCATCCGACATCAGATATACAGACCACACCAGAGCCGCGAGCGCCGCCGCGGGATGTATGAATACGACATCCCGGTTGCGTTTTGCGAGCGACACAACATTCTGCCCGGCTTGTGCCACTGGCTGCACGCGTCGCGAGAACTCTGCCACCAGATCGTGCAGGCTGTCTCCCTTAATAGGGGTTTCCTGCATTTGGCTGGTTACCAAATAGCATCCGTCAAAGCGGCTAAAATGCACCAGAACCTCGTTTTGGCTGTCCATAAAGACAAACCAAGGGTCTCCTTCATCTGTGACGCCATGATCTACTTGGGTCGTGACGCCTGCGAGGGCGAGTATTCTTTGCGTCCGGTAAAGATCCGCCAGTTCTTGATTGGTCCAACCTACTGGTTGCGTGCAAAGACTATGGGATTGCTGAAGGAAGGAGACGTTTGCTTCAAAAGTCTGAGGGCCGTCATCAACGCCACCCCCTGCCTCCATCGGACCATAAAGCTCTGCCATGTCGAGGCGGCTGCAGGCGTCATCTGTCTCAGTCAGCCCAGAAGCCGTTAAAGCGCTCGACCGAGCAAGCCGTGGAAAACGAATAACATCAGACATCAAGTAAATCCTTTGCGCCACCATATCAGTCTTGAAGCAAAGGCCAAGATGTTATGGCGCTCTGGACTTAGCACGGGCTCACCCACCTCCCCAAAGGTTTTCGGGTGGATGCAAAGGGTGCTGGTTTACGAAGAAGGGCGAAGCAACCGCGCGCCTATTGTTTCCCCCATTGGTATGAAGAGCCCGACTCAGACTTTTAAAAGCCCCGCACCTCCCGCGCTGTCGAGCTTCACAAAGGCACCCCTTCTCTAGGCAGCGTATTGCCCTGCAAAACATGACCGGCCGCTTGTGCCGCGGCAGCACCGTCAAAATCTGCTTTGAGTGTCGGTGGTGAACGGCCAAGACCCTTATACTCTACAACCGCATCAAGGTGCCTTTGACATTCCGCCATGCAGTCCTATTTATTACCTGTAACTCAATCCCATGAGGCGCTGTCATGAACGCTCTTTCATATATGTCCTCCCACGTTTCCGATCTCGCCATCGAGGCTGCGGAAGGACAACCCATGGAAGCTCGTTACGATCACCCGCGCCTGCAAGCTATTGAGAGCGCAGAGTTTCTTGATGTGAATAAAGATGGTCGCCTCGACGATGATGTTTTTGAGATGTACTCAGGGCGCTTCGGCTGACCACTAAACGACGAACTGTGCCAACTCCGCTTCCGCTCCCTGCTCCGAATCCATTTACTGTCGGAGACATCGTGGGCTGCAGTTTCCGAAAACAACACCAGATCGTCCGCACCCGGGCTTGATAATGGACGTAATTGCCGGTGAGGACCGCGCAAGAATACTAGGGCCTGTGGACATTGAGGATTTTCAAATCACCTGAGGTTTGATTCAACCTTCCAAAAGGGAGGTTTGAATGG
>NZ_JBIFFJ010000045.1:0-13807 GCF_043556915.1 Sulfitobacter sp. 1A15299
CGATGCCCAAAGGTCTTCCTCTCAGCCATCGCTCTCGCCGCCACTGTCATCTACTGGCTATGAGTCCTGAGCCTAGCGAGCTATTCCATAACGGCTACATGCGGTAAGCTTGCTAGTCAGGCCAATGCGATTTTCGCGCTTAGCGGAAATCTGCCCCTCTGTTACGAACATGGTCAGGCACCACCAATATGCCACCAATGCTTAGCTTATCGCAGAGAGCGCCGCGTCCGAGATGGGAGGCCTTATATTGCTGCCGACTCCGCTACGCCCTATTCCAGCCTACCGTAAAAAATTCTTACATCAATCAGACCCGAATAGATCACGGGTAAAGACTTTTTCCGGAACGTCATCAAGGTCGCGCGTTCGACGGTTCGCTAAGATAACGTCGCACTCCTCCTTAAAATTGACGAGGTCGCGAGACACATTCGAGCCAAAGAATTCCTCTTCGATCAGCTCTGGCTCGTAAACCACGACTTCGACGCCCTTGGCCTTGATCCGCTTCATAACGCCTTGGATCGCACTTTGCCGGAAGTTGTCTGACCCGGCCTTCATCACCAGTCGGTAAACGCCAATGCGGCTGGGGCGTCGGGCGAGGATCTGGTCGGCGATGAAATCCTTGCGGGTGCGGTTGGCGTCGACGATGGCGCGGATCATATTCTGCGGCACTTCGGAGTAATTCGCCAAGAGCTGCTTGCTGTCTTTCGGCAGGCAGTACCCGCCGTAGCCGAAGGAGGGGTTGTTGTAATGCGCGCCGATCCGTGGATCGAGGCTGACCCCTTCGATGATCTGGCGGCTGTCCATGCCGTGGCTCATTGCATAGCTGTCCAGTTCGTTGAAATAAGCCACCCGCATGGCGAGGTATGTATTGGCGAAGAGCTTGATCGCCTCGGCCTCGGAGGCATTGGTGTATAGAACCGGTATGTCTTCGCGCAGAGCGCCTTCAGCCAAGAGCCGGGCGAAGGTCTCAGCACGGGCCGACCGCTCCCCGACGATGATCCGCGAAGGATACAGGTTATCATGCAGCGCTTTGCCCTCACGTAAGAACTCAGGGCTAAAGATGATCCGATCGCCGCCGATCTGCGTTGAAATTTGAGCGGTGTAGCCAACCGGGATTGTGGATTTAATTACAATCGTCGCGTGATCGTTAACGGCAACAACTGCGCGGATCACCGCCTCGACGCTAGACGTGTCGAAAAAATTCTCAACAGGATCGTAATTGGTGGGCGTGGCTACCACCACGAAATCCGCCCCAGCATAGGCCTCGGCCGCATCGGTGGTCGCAGTCAGCTGAAGCACTTTACCGCGCAGGTAACCTTTGAGCTCGGTATCTACCATGGGGCATTGACCTGCATTTACCTGCGCGACGCGTTCAGGGTCCACATCCACCGCCGTAACCTGGTTGTTTTGCGCCAGCAAGACTGCGTTCGACAGCCCCACATAACCGATGCCTGCGACAGCAATCTTAATATTTGACATGCGTATTCCCTACCTGGAGCCGGAGACACTTCGGCTCGCCTTAATTATTTTTGAAGTCGTTCCGCGCGCGGGACGTCGTGTTGTCTACCCCTTCGACCCCTGCCCCCGAACGCAAACCTCTTCATAGCGAATAATATTATCCTCATCCAGATAGCTACCTGAAGTGGTCCGCCCCTATAGTTAGGAAAGCGGAGGATTAGAGATGACTATTAAAAACCTAAGCCTGATGAAATTGCCGTGAAGTTGCGGCAGGTTGAAGTTCTGATGGGGCAAGGCAGAAGTACGGTGGAACGGGTACAGAACAGCTCAAGGAACTGAAGCGATTACAAAAAGAGAACGAGCGCCTTCGGCGTGCGGTTTCCGACCTGACTTTGGACAAGCTGGTCCTGCACTAACTTTCAATTTGGGCCGCTCAGCGTGCCGGACCCTCCAGAGGGATCGGGTAAACAATATGCGTTTTCAAAGAAAATTAGAGCGCGTCAGAGACTGTTATTGTATACACAGCGATGATCTGAAACTCGTCGCGACAGGACCTCGGCTGACTACTTCAGTAGCCCTATGAGATAGGTGCCGTAACCATTTTTCTTATACTTTTCCGCCCGGGCCAGCAGCTCTTCATTACCAATCCAGCCCCGTTGATAAGCGATTTCCTCCAAGCAACCCGCCTGCTGACCCTGGCGCTTTTCCAACGTGCGTACAAACGTGCCGGCATCAAGGAGACTTTCGTGAGTACCGGTATCTAGCCAGGCAAAACCTCGGCCCATTTGTTCAACAGAGAGGGCGCCCTCGTGCAGATACATCTCAAGCAGCGAAGTTATCTCAAGCTCCCCACGCGCACTTGGGGTAACCATGCGGGCGCGTTCCGGAGCTGATCCATCCAGGAAATAAAGCCCGGTCACGGCATAATTTGAAGGCGGGATCTCGGGCTTCTCGATGATTGAGACGGCTCGGCCCTCGGCGTCAAAGTCCACGACTCCGTAACGTTCTGGATCGGAAACTCGATAGCCAAATACGGTGCCGCCACTTGGCTTCGCATCGGCTGCTACAAGCAATCCCGGCAGCCCGTGGCCATAGAAAATGTTATCCCCCAGAACCAGCGCCGAAGGCGCCCCATCAAGGAAGTCCTCGGCCAGAAGAAAGGCCTGGGCCAGCCCGTCGGGACTTGGCTGTGTGATATAGGTCAGAGAAATACCCCATTGGCTGCCATCGCCGAGGGTGCGCTGGAACTGGTCTTGGTCCTGGGGGGTGGTGATCATCGCGATTTCGCGAATGCCCGCGAGCATCAGCACGCTAAGGGGATAATAAACCATCGGCTTATCATAGATCGGCAACAGCTGTTTCGATATGCCGATGGTCACCGGATAGAGGCGTGTGCCTGAGCCCCCGGCCAAGACGATCCCTTTGCGCTTCGTCATGCTGATAATACTCCTAAGTCTCTTAAAATATCGCCAAGCTCAGCGTGCCAGTCCGGACGTTCCAAACCAAAAACTTGTTTCGTCAGGCTGTTATCGAGCCGCGAATTCAGCGGCCGTTTGGCCGGTGTCGGATAGGCGCTGCTGGGAATGTCGCTGACCTTACACTCAATTCCTGCGCGTTCAAAAATGGCGCGTGCAAACCCGGCCCAGCTGACATCAGGCCCACCCGAGAGGTGATAGGTGCCAGATTTATCTGGATCATCCCGCAGTTGCGGCACCGCTGCAAAACAGGCCCGCGCAATATTCGCCGCCGGGGTTGGCCCGCCGATCTGATCCGCCACAATGTTCAGCGTATCGCGCTCTGAGCCCAGCCTCAGCATGGTTTTGACGAAATTATTCCCATGCGAAGAGACGACCCAGGACGTCCGGAAGATCGCATGGACACCCCCGGCCGCGCGCACCGCCTCTTCGCCAGCCAATTTTGTGCGACCATAGGCGCCAAGCGGGCCGGTAGCATCCGTCACCTTGAACGGCTCAGTACCGTGACCATCAAAGACATAGTCAGTAGAGATATGCACGAAAGGTAGCCCGCGCGTAGCCGCAGCGCGCGCCATCGCGCCGGGCGCCTCGCCATTGATACGCTGCGCGAGCGCCTCTTCCTCCTCTGCACGGTCAACTGCGGTATAGGCGGCAGCATTGATCACCGCATCCACATCAGCGGCCGCAATCGCTGCGGCACAGGCCGCCGGATCGCTGAGATTGGCTTCCTTGCGAGACAGCGCTTTGATGGCACCCTCCCCCTGACGCTGCAGTTCGCGCGCCACCTGACCGTTGAGCCCGAAGACGAGGTACTTCACGCGGAGACTCCCAGTCGCTCACCCACGCCAGCACGGTCTTGCAAGGCGCGCCACCAGTCTTCGTTCTCGAGATACCATTGCACTGTGCGCCGGAGCCCTTCTTCGACCGTAACCGAAGGCCGCCAGCCGAGCTCTTCGCGGATCCGGGTGGGATCAATCGCATAGCGTGCGTCATGGCCCGGGCGGTCAGCGACAAAGGTGATCAGGTCGGCATAAGGATGGTCTGCAGGGCGCAACTCATCCAGGATGGCGCAGAGAGTGCGCACCAGCTCTAAATTGCTGCGTTCGTTTTCGCCGCCGATATTATAGCTGCGGCCGATCTCGCCTTTGCGGAGCACGGCCAACAGCGCATCTGCATGATCCTCTACGTAGAGCCAGTCGCGGATGTTGGCGCCGTTCCCATAGATTGGCAGGGGTTTACCGGCCAAAGCGTTGAGGATGATGACCGGGATGAGCTTTTCGGGGAAGTGATAAGGGCCGTAGTTGTTGGAGCAATTGCTTAGCACCACCGGCAGCCCATAAGTCTCATGCCAGGCGCGCACGAGATGGTCACTTGCTGCTTTGGATGCTGAATAAGGCGAGCGAGGATCGTAGGGTGTCTCTTCGGTAAATTTCACTGTGGGGTCATCGGGAAGCGAGCCAAAAACCTCATCGGTTGAGATATGATGGAAGCGGAAACTCTCGGGGCGCCCTTGCGCGATCCAACATGCGCGCGCCACTTCCAGCATGTTGTAGGTGCCAGTGATATTGGTCTCGATAAACGCGCCAGGTCCATCAATAGAGCGATCAACATGGCTCTCTGCGGCGAGGTGCATCACCGCATCAGGCTGATGCGCGTCAAAGATGTGCGCAAGCTTTGCACGATCGCAAATGTTGGCATGCTCAAAGTGATAGAGCGGGCTGTCCGCCACGCCGGCGACATTCTCTAAACAGGCCGCATAGGTTAATGCATCGAGGTTCACGACTTCATGCCCGTCCGCGATCACTTTGCGGATAACGGCTGAGCCGATGAACCCGGCACCGCCGGTCACAAGAATTTTCATAGGTCAGGCCTGTAGGTAAAAGGTGATTCGAAATCGTTTAAGTACGGGGCGTTGGCGTCTTTGTCGCTTAAAACCGGCCCCCTGCCCTCCAGTCCCCAATCAATGCCAATGTCTGGATCGTCAAAGCGGATCGCCCCGTCGCAGTCAGGGGCGTAAACATCGGAGCATTTGTAGATGATTTCGGTCTCCGGCGTTCGGGTAACAAATCCATGTAGGAAGCCCTTGGGCACGAGCAATTGCTTGCCATTCTCGAAGCTCAGCTCGACCCCGACCCATCTGCCATACGTCGGCGAGCCGCGGCGTATATCGACCGCTACGTCGAACAGACAACCGCGGCCACAACGGACCAATTTGTCCTGCGCATGGGGCGGTGATTGGAAATGCAGGCCCCGAAGAGTGCCTAATTGGGAAGACATCGAATGGTTATCCTGAACAAAATCAATGTTGATGCCGGCCTCAGCAAGACGGGACTTGCTCCAACTTTCACTGAAGAAACCTCGGGCGTCGCCATGTCGCTTCGGAGACAAAATCAACAAACCATCCAGTGCAGTCTTCTCTATTTTCACAGTGCCTCTCACAGAAAATTCGTCGGTGTGTCTATCAAGTTATAAACCGCCATCTTAACATCGGAAAGCAACTATTTGATAATCTGTCGCTGGAAAAGTCCTTGGAATTCTGTGAAAAGTTGTCCAATTTCTCATGGTGAGCTTTCCACGATTCTTTGAGGGCCGATCCTCAAAGAGGAGCGAGCCAACAAACATCCAAAAGCAATGCCCACAGAAAAATTAAAAAATAGGTGCGGAGACATAAAAGGATAGATAAAGATCGGGCATAAAATTGAAAATCCAACTAATGACGCTTTAGTCTTCCTACGACTCCAGCGCGCAAAACAAAGAGAACTTAAAAGATAGAATATAACCGCGCCAAAAATTGAAAAGTCAGCTATGAGGCCACGAAGAACGGTATAGATATTGGTAAATCCAAAAACAGTACTTACACCATCGTATAGACCCTGATCAAACCTAAGTCCGAAAATTTTAAAAAGCGAAGCGAACGTATAGACGCCACCAGTGAACGTAAAAGTATCACTATCTACGAGCCAGATTTCGAATGCTGCGTACATGGCAAAAGTATACTGCAAGACTTTTAAATAGAGGATCTCAGGATGGCTAAGTATGAGTTCCGGTGACGACATCCGCAAAATCACACCGCCAATAAAGAAAATACTCAGAACGATCGCGGCGCCGTTAAAATAGAACAGCATCCGCAACAAAGATATATTATTAAGTTTGAAATTAAATTGCCACATTGCCGATGTGGACAAGGCGACTATTGAAAGAAAAACTCCAGTCCTCGCAAGTGACGACATTTCGACTAACCACATCAATACAAGAACTACAGCCTTGATAATACCATGCTTTTTGCTGAATGGCAAAAGATACGAGTAAGCAAAGAAAGATACAACCGCCAGCCTTTGGGCTATTGTGAGAGTACTTACAGAATCAAAATCTTCATATCGAATTACCGCATTTTGCCGGAGAAAAACTTGAATGTTTCCATTTCCGAGGGCTGTTAAAATACCGCTGATCGCATCAATTTTCCCTAAAATATAGAATGCTACAAGAACACTAAGCGTATAATTCAAACCTGCTGGATAAAGCCTTCTTTCTCTATCAGAAAAAACACTTGCCGTATTAATATGTAGAAACATCGGGATAGAAAAAGCCAGAAAAGACAGCGCCATCATGACACCGGAAAGAACCATCCCAGAAAGAAATTGGACCAAGGCGGGAACGAATAGAAAGAATATCTGTAATATATATATAGCTTTATACATTCACTCTTCCAATTTCCACAGTGATACTGCCCGAAGCGTTAATATTGCTAGCCCAGCGTGAAAAGGTACTCGGCGCAATCACCCTATACCTTGCAGAAGCGATAGCGATGAAGTTATCGTACATATCAGGTTTATGTACTTTCGAAAAATCAAGGCGGTTACTGAACATTCTCAAGGCATAGTCGATATCATCAGAAACTAATTCTATCTGGGTGGACGACGGCAAATTGAGTTGATCAAGCGCCTCCAGATAATCCCTATATTGTGACTCCGAGGTCCAGCCTAATCGTCGATATTCGCCGCCACGTACATTTATCACACAAACATCTTCTATTGGGCGAACCAGATCCATTTTGAAAAACTTTAAAAACCATTGATCGATTTCATCCCTTTCAGGTATCCTCTCAAAGTAGTCATCCATGATATATCTATTATTTTTCAATGAGCACGCAGTAGTATTGCTCAGCAGTGTATCATCTATATAACCAAGCGGAGTGTACCTAAGACCTATTTTCTTGAAGAGTTTAGCTGGCCTGACATAGTGCTTTCTGTCTATGTATCTAATCTCGACCTCTAATTTTGAAAAGTCGACGAACTTTTCGAGTGCCAGGCCCCAATTTTCCCTATATGCCGCGAGGTGGCCGGTATTTATGGTTATTCTATTGATATCATGCCGCTCTGCTAAGAACAATGCGGTCGAAAATTGGTAGAGTTGGTTTCCGAGTCCGCCAACAATCAACAATTCGATTTCTGCCATTACTTCCACCTATCTATGATAAAGCTCCGACTGTTGGCTGGTCAGTTCCTGGATCAAGATTCTTCAAACGAGATGATCTTTTACAAAATTTTCGTCTGCCCCCATCGGCTGGTCCGGGTTGAATTTCAATACGTAGTCGACCTCTGGTGCCTTCGGCACGAAACTTTCTGACGCTGGTGAGCCGTAAACTAGGTCACTGCGCTTGCCCATATTATAGTGACACCACCAACATTCGAATAGGGTTAGCATACTCATAGGGCGCAGAAAACCTTACTGTTTATCCAATGGGGCCCCTCACAGTTGAAGGGCTCAGTCAAAGCATTTACGGCAAGCGTTCTAGTTGCATATCACTGGCACAGCGAGGCTGGCGATGATTCCCAAGCACGTCTTCAACCTCCAAGAATTGCCAACTGTTGAGTAAGCGGCGGCTACGCGGCACTTGAGATCAGCTTGACGGCTGGAAATTCCACGGAAGAAGGTCGTCGATGCGATTGGCAGGATAACCTGACGCAATCGCTTCAAGGGTCGCTTTGAGGTATGCGAACGGTTCGACATCATTGACCTTCGCGGTCGCTATGAGAGATGCGATGCGGCCCCAGGCGTGGCCACCTTCGTCGTGCCCGGCAAAAAGCGCATTCTTTCGTGTCAATGCAATTGGGCGGATCAGGTTCTCGACTGCATTGGAGTCGATCTCGACCCGGCCGTCGTGCAGGAAGGTCTGTAGCCCGCTCCATTGCCGATGGATATAGGTCAACTTCTCGCCGAGGCGGGACTTCGAGGAGATCCAGCGCCGTTGGCTCTGAAGCCACTCGCCGAACTCTGCCATCAATGGTGCCGTGCGGGCCTGACGTGCCGAGAGGCGCTGACCCGGACCCATCCCACGGATCTCGCCTTCAATGCGGCAGAACTCTGCGATCCGGCGCAGCCCTTCTGCGGCGATCTCTGAGCCGTCTCGATCAAAGACCTCTTTCAGCTTGCGCCGCGCGTGTGCCCAACAATACGCGACGGTGATCGGCGCGCCGCCTTTCCGCGACGGGCGCGTGAGCCGGTTGTAGCCAGCATAGCCGTCCAGTTGCAGAGTGGCGTCAAAGCCCTGCAATATCTGCTCTGCATTCTGCCCTGCACGACCCGGGGCATAGGCGAAGACAACGCCTGGCGGATCATCTCCACCCCATCCTCGGTCATCGCGCGCCAGTGCCCAAAGGTATCCTGTCTTCGTGCGGCCTCGACCCGGGTCCAGAACGGGGACCGTTGTCTCATCCATAAATAGCTTGCCGGACTTCTCTAGATGCTCAGCCAAGCGGTCCACGACAGGGCTCAGATGGAAAGCCGCTGTGCCCACCCAATCGGCCAAAGTGCTGCGGTGGATATCGATGCCGGAGCGGGCAAGGATTTGGCTTTGACGATACAACGGCAAGTGGTCTGAGAATTTGCTGACAAGCACATGTGCGATGGCGCCCTCAGTCGGCAACCCGCCTTCGATCAGATGCGCAGGAGCCGGGGCCTGCGTGATACCTTCAGCGCAGGAACGGCAAGCATATTTGGGGCGAACGGTGACGATGACACGCAGCTGCGCTGGAATGATATCCAGCCGCTCGGTGCGGTCTTCACCTATACGGTGCATCTCGCCACACCCGCAGGGGCAGTTCAAACTCTGAGGCTCGACCACCCGCTCAACCCGCGGGAGGCCTGCGGGAAGAATGCCACGATTGCGCCGGGCAGCTTTGCGAGGCCGTGCCTCTGAGGGCGCCTGCTCAGCTTGCTGAGTCTCAACTTCAGCGACGGCAACTTCAAGGTCTTCAAAAGCCAGCTGCCGTTCATCCTCGCTTAACTTCTCCGAGCGCTTGCAATGTGTGGCGTTCTTGAGCTCGGCAATGAGGTGCTCCAGCCGTTTAACCAAAACTTCCAGCTCAGATGTTTTAGTTTGTAGCCCGGTCGTCTCTTGCTTCAGCGATTTGTTCTCGCGCAGCACCGCCAAGACAGCTTCACGCTGGCTCTCGGGGATGGCAGATATATCGATGGGCGGCAGGTCGGACATGCCCGGAGTATAGCTTGATTTACGCCCAAATGGGCAGGCCTTTTGCGCCTCCGAGTCACTCTGCCGCAGCCGGTCTGCGGGGTTCTAGAGAGCGCACCGGCGCCAGTCCAGCCCTGCAAAAAGCGCCTCGAATTGGGGGCGGTTCAAGGTGATCACGCCATCTCGAATGGCGGGCCAAATGAAGCTGTTCTCCTCAAGTCGCTTGTAGGTCATCACGAGCCCGCTGCCGTCCCAGAACAAAATCTTCATCCTGTCGGCCCGTTTGGCGCAGAATACAAAGACTGTTCCGGTAAAGGGGTCTTGGGCCAATGCCGACTGCACCATCGAAGCCAATCCATAGTGTCCTTTACGGAAGTCCACCGGCCGCGTCGCAACCAATATCCGAACGCCTTGCGATGGCATCAGCATGAAGAAGCATCAAGCGCGTGGGCGATCTCTGCAATCCGAGAGGCAGATGTCTGCAGCGGCAGCTCGATGGCGATCTCTCCAAAGATCAATCTGATCGCCTCATTCGGAACAGTCAGAGCTTCTGTGGCCTCTTCCGGCCCAGCAGAGACCACCAGTGGAGCGAAGAGCGGCGCGTCAGCATCCGGCGCGGGTAGCAACAGCTTTCCTTGCTTGGCCTGTCGACGCCACGCAGATAGCTGGTTCGGAAGGATGCCATATCGCTCAGCGACAGCGTTCACCGTTGCACCGACCTCAAGCGTGTCCGCCACCGCCTGTGCCTTTGCGGTATCCGACCAACGGCGGTGGCCGGACGCATAAATCTCGACGCCAAGCGATCTGAGAAACGAATTTGTAGCGCACATTGCGAAACGTACTCCCCATCATAAGATGGGTTCGTTCTCGCAGCCCGGATCACACCCTACAACGTGACCCCGGACCAACGCTTACCAAGCTTGCGCGCAGTGTTGCGGTTGCTGATCAGGGCTTGAAGTTCAGCTCGATCGGCGGGGCAAAGGTAAAGGCAGATGGCATCGCGTCTCATGCCCCAGATATGGCACACCACGTTGCCGATGGGAATCCTCTGTCAGGTGGCGAACACTAGTACAAATCTAATTCGCATGGCCCAGAAAACCCATTCACCGAAAGTAACTCAGTAGTCAGAAAACAATACCCGATGTTAACAGAAGCTTCCATGCGACAGTAATATCTCGAAACACCACTTTCCGAATCAATCATCGGGACGTTTGCGATTGTCAGTATTAAGTTCCTTCCTAGTAAAATAGAACCCTCTGAAAATTGAATGCAACCGAGCGAATATCCTATCCCCAAAAAACATTTGCTTGAGGCTCGCCTTAACCATGTAAGGTATTATCATATGAGCACTATTATGTTTCCTGTACAAATAGATCCGATCACGAACCTGTCTTTCGAGACGCCAACTAGAATGGAGATAGGTCTTGAAACCCAGTCGCGCCGCTCTTCGCCCAAGGCTTTGGCGTAAGATTGGTTCTGGTAGTTGCAGTAACTTATAACCCAGAGCAGTTAGAGCATATGACACATCAAGATCAACGTGGTCCACAAATAAATTGGTATCAAACCCGCCAATCTCACGCAGATGTTCGATTCGGAATAGTGTTCCCGAATTAATTATCCATGGCACATAGGTTGGAGAAGTGAACTTTTTGCGACTCCTCTCTGGATCGTAATCGCATTCAATATTTGGTGCAATAGCCGATACTTTTGGACTCATCTGAAACAAATTCCGAGATGTTATGATGAATTCACTCAGATCCTCATCGGAGTACGCTGTGTCCTGGTCGAGCAAAATGAGATACTTCTCATTCTCAACTAATTCTAGGCACTTTTGATAGTTCGCCGATAGACCGCAGTTTTCCCGGTTTCTATAGATTTCTATAGTATCTCTGGAGGAAAGGATGTTTGCCAAGCCTTTATCATCTTCGGTATAATGATTCCAGAAAACGGCAACTCTTGATAGAACTTTCGAAACTCTCACTATTTCCATGATTTGATCGCGGGTCGGTCGATAGAGCACGATGCAGCAAACGATGTCGCTATTCATAGCGAAACCACCAGTTGAGGAAGCCGGTCCTCCAGATTTTGAAGAATTTCTTTTTATTTTTCGTGGTTGATCCTGTTGATACATGAGCATCGTGTAAAACCCTCAGGTCAATCGCTTCAAGCGGGTAGCCATTCTTGGACAGGTAAGATCCAAATTCCAACTCTTCCGAATACAAAAAAGTATTCTCATTAAAGATTTTGGCGTTGGCTATTGATCGGTCCATTATGAAAAGCGATCCGTGGCACGTCCAAGGTCGAGCTGGGAGCAAACCTAGAACTTTTAAGGCTGCGAGGTTTACATAGAATAACCAAAACAGATTATATCTTGCAGCTAGATAATGAAGTCGAAGATACTTAGATTGCAGAATGTTAAGAAACGGGTTTCTGTTTCGCCGTCCCTCCACTAACGTTGGCATGTAAGCTTTACTTTGTGGAGACAGTCGCGGGAATTTGGACGCCAATAACAAATCACTGTTTCCCACTACAAACAATTGGGCATTTGTCATAAGGGCGAGTTCGATGAGCCTATTTAGCCCGTGACTGTAACCTAAATTCTCCACCTCAAATATTTGAAAATTGTTGCGCTTGGCTACAATGTTTATCTCTTCTCGCGCCGCTTCGCTATGATAAGCATCGGCTACCACAAATTGGAAGTTTTCAACATTTAAACTAATGGAGTTGTAGTAGTTTTGAACTTCATCGGCAGAGTTATAATTAACACAGCCGAAAAATATTTGGCTATCTCGGTTTCGCTCTGGTTTCATATTTTGATCTCTCAGACCCCACGTTAAGATTAATGCAGTTTACGGCTGGATCCCAGCAAGATTTGGGGGAAAACCCAGTGTCAGGTCGGCGCCGAATTCCGTGAGCCGATTGTTCTCGCATCCGACCGCCTCCGAACGGCGCGTCGCATCCAGCAAGAGGCGCGCAAAGCCCTCTGAGGAGCCCTAATTCATCAGACGGCCGCCTCATTCATTTTCTGCTGTCTCATTTCTTAGTCAACCGGTGACAGCAAGCCGTCATTCGTGTGATCTCTGGTCGGATTGTATAATATCTCGATGTAGTCGAAAACGTCCTGCCCCCGCAGCGTGGCGTGTGTGATAGGTCTGCCGCCTGACACGTTCGCATATCAATAGAGGGAAGAAGCTCTCCACGGCCGCGTTGTCAAGCCAATTCCCTCGGCAGCTAAAGCTGGGATCCAGTTTGTGCTTATCCAAGAACGGTTGCCATTCTTTACCAGTGAATTGCGTGCGCTGAGCAGAATGAATGCTGACCCTTAGCTTTGGTTTGCGCCGCAGAACGGGAGTAACAATGCCTGCAAACCCAAGTCAGTTGTCATCAGAGATTGTATTGACCATTCGACGACTACTCTTAAACAATCCCACTACGACAGCAAAGTATGACCACGCTCTATGCGTCCTTTTTAGGTAATATCGGTCACCCAAAATGTGTCAGTTGCCGCAACCTCAGATTGCCGACCGAGCACGTGTCGGCCCAAATACCAGGCTTGCCGCCATAGCGACCCAGACAGCGTTAGTAATCAACTTGAGCCGAGGTACCTACAAGACTAGCCAACCTTACGACACGATTCTCAAAGCAGGTCTCGTCCCTATCGTGCGGATCATCGGTCAGCTTCTGATAGCCGTAGAACTTCCCGCTCTCGGTCCATGCTTAGTGGATCAGCTCCGCATGCCGCTAATCTTCAAGCTCACGCAGACTCAACGGTTCTTTAACCCAGGTATAGAAACCGCTGAAATGCGCCGCCAGCACACGACACATCGACCGCACCGAAAACTCCCCACGGAGAGACTTTTGGAACGCGTACTTCCCTGAGACTAGCGCGGGAAGTGCGCGGCCGGATTTTATTAAATTGTGCGCATCTCGGACAACCAAGTTCAGGTCTCGCTTGAGCTGCTTGTTCTCAGCAGCCTGTTCCGCAACCTCAGATCGGACGGGTGGTGACTTCAAAGACTGAGCCTTCCAAGTGCAGACGGACTTGGCGCGTATATACGACCGCTTGGCCCCCTTCAACAATCTGCGCCAAAGGGTCGTGCTTGAACACGCCAGTAAATCGTATTCTCTTATTCATATCCGTCTCTCATTGGTACCAGAATTACCGAATAAAGCGTCTATAAACCGTGGCACACTTCATGCCGCTGCTTCCACTGTCGATGCAAATCAGGTGAAGAGCGCTATCGAGACCACGTTGTTGGCAGTGTCCAATACCAGGATGAGTGAGATATACGCATCCGCTCGTCGGGCACGTATAGGTGGTACTAACCTAGGGTCCGTGGACATTCACTTTGAGGCAATGACCGTTGCGGCGAGGTGCCAGTTGGCGGCATAGCTGGACGCGGTC
>NZ_JBIFFJ010000046.1:0-13012 GCF_043556915.1 Sulfitobacter sp. 1A15299
CACAACCGTCAACAGCCAAAACGTTCTCCAATTGTTCCTTCAAATGATCAAATATGCACGCTCGGGCCTGTTGGGCCTGCCAGCGCCTCTTCTGCCAACCGCGCGACATCGGCATCCGACGGGTGCAGCGCGCCCAGTTCGGCATAATGCGTCAGCACCAGATGGAGTAGGGGCGCCAACGGACTGAGGTCCACCGCAGCGTAGCCTGCCTTGCCCCGGTTCAAGTAAACCGGTCTATCAGAGAGATGCTTCGACAGAACGTCGATTTCTGGCACACCGTCCCATTCGTCACGCACCTGTTCAAGAAAGGCCGCGATAAGCGGCGCGACATCTACTGTCTTGCCGCCGATCTCTGCCTGAAATCCCAACGAGAACCAATCATTGCCTTGGAACGCGTCGCCGGCTTCGGACTGTGTTACAACTGTCAGCGCGGAGGCTTCATCGCTCAAGCGGAAGGGCCATTTTGATGTTTCAATGATTTCCCAGCCTTCGGTCCGCAACCCGGGCAGCGTCTGGAACGCAAACTCGAGACCATCGCGCGACGACGGGAGGCGCATACTGTTTGCGCCCATCTCCTCCTCAGCGAAGACGAAATCGCATTGCAGCATTCGAGCGCTCGGCAAAAGGTAGTCCACATCGTCAACGGGTATCGCCCCTGCATCCATCAGCCGGATGACGCAAGCAGCTTCCCATTGATGATCGCGCGTCAACGTTACAACCTCGTTGTTTTCTACGACCCGGGGGTCGGCGTCGCCTTCCCAAACCTCCTGCCCGTCATAGACAAAGCGCAATGTCAGCGTTGGCAGAGTGACAGGAACGCTGTCCCAACGCCTATAGCCGTCACGCGCGCTCTCCGCTCCAAGCGTCAAACGAGCGATGCGTTTATGGGCCGCGCGCCGTCTCTGTCGCGCCACATGCGGCGGCGGCAAGGCCAGTCCTGCGAGCGTGGCGGGCATCTCCGCAGCCAAGGCCGCCGCTTCATCAGGCGCGACTTGGGGAGCGCTCTGGACAAGCTGCAGCGCCTCAATCTGCACCGGCTGTGCCAGCGCCCCGATCTGACCGTGCGCGGTGTTCACCCATAGCGCTGCCCCGTCCAACGCCCGCAACTCCAACTGTATGCCGTCTGCGTTCTCAAACCCCAGGCTCTGACTGCCATCCGCCGCCATGCGCCAGGCCAGTTTGGCCTTTGGACACGCTTCTGACCAGCTCAACTCCGCGTCCGGAGAATTGTCATGAAGGAAGCGACCCGTGTCGCACAACCGCCGCACCAGGGCTAAAACATCCTGACCCATAGGCCTGAACGCATCAGGCAAGCTGTAGCTGTAATGCGTCTGCCATAGTCGCGTCTGCGCCAGCGCAGACAAAAGCTCCAGATCGGTTGGTCGCACGAATTTGGCTGGAGCATGGCTGCGCAGGGCATGCAGCGCATCATAGCGCCGGACTGGGACGGTCAGGGGTTTTGCCTCTATTATAAAGTTCTCGAACTCGGCCGCTTTCCTTGGCCGAGTGCGGAAGACGGAGCCTTGCGGTTGACCTCTGCGCAGCTTGCAATGCTCTGGGAAGGCATTGACTGGCGACGCCCCGCTTGGGGCGCTCCCCCTGCGCGCGTGGGGTGATTTTAGCTTCTAATCTGCTATATTTATATGGTGTTTGCGCCTGATTTTTTGTAGTCAGGCGCATGTCGCGCTCAGCCAAAAACTGCCCAATGATCCCGCCGAATTGAAGGCGATGATTGCGGCATTGCAGGCTGAAAATGCTCAGATCGCGGCGGAGAACGCCAAGATGTCAGCCACGCTGCGGGCCCATGATCAATTGGTTCAGGCGCTTCGCCTGCGGATCGCAAAGTTGCAAAAGCTGGCTTTTGGCAAATCGTCGGAGAAGGTTGAGCGCGAGATTGAGCAACTGGAACTGGCTTTGGAAGACCTGCTGGTTGCAGTGGCTGAGAAGGATGAAAGTCCTATCGACGAAGGGTTGGACGAGCCAGCTTCAGAGGAGGCGTCAGCTCCTGTTCGGCGCCGCCGCCCGCGTGTGTCTGATGCGACCCTGCGGGAACGCCGTGAGCTTGACCCAGGTGCGTGTTGTCCAGACTGTGGGGGCGATCTGCGCGTCACGCCAGAGGCGTGCGATCTCATGCGCACCTATGGTGCGACGGGCGAGGATGTCAGCGAACTGCTCGACATGATCGCCGCCCAGATGAAGGTAATTCAGATCGCTCGGATCAAGAAATCCTGTCGGCGCTGCGAGCGGATGGTGCAAGAACCTGCGCCCAGCCGTCCGATCCCGGGCAGCATGGCCGGGCCGAACCTCCTGGCGCATGTGTTGGTCTCGAAGTTCGACGACCATCTTCCTCTTTACCGTCAACATGAAATCTTCGAGCGTATGGGGGCCGACATCCCCGAAAGCACACTTGTGGGCTGGTGCGGCCGCGCCATGAAGACACTATCGCCGCTGATCGAGCGGATCGATGCGGAGATCTTGGGTAGCGACCTTCTACACGCGGGCGATACCCCAATCCGGGTATTGGACCGTTCCCGAAGAGACAAAGGGTTGGGGAAAGGCGTGAAGCAAGGCCGGATCTGGGCCTACGTGCGTGACCAGCGCCCGTGGGCGGGAGATGCGCCACCCGGCGCTGTCTATCGGTTCGCTCCCAACTGGAAAGAAGAGCACGTTCTAAGCCATCTGGCCAATGCCCGCGGCATTCTGCAAGCGGACGGCTACAAAGGCTATGCCAAGCTCTACGAGCCTCAATCCGATGGCTCACCGTGTTTGCACGAGGCGGCCTGTTGGGCGCACCTACGACGAGACTTCCACGACTTTTGGACCTCAACCAAGTCCGAGATTGCGCGTGAGGCGCTCGACCGGATCGGTAAGTTCTACGATATTGAGCGCGACATCAACGGCCAGGCTGCAGAGGCCCGCCTTGCGGCCCGTCGAAGGCTGAGCCGACTAAGGGTGGAGGCCTTCTTTGATTGGTCCGAACAACAGCTCATGCGCATCCCCGGCAAGAGCGATCTGGCCAAGGCCTTCCGCTAAGGCCTAAGCCGAAGGGATGCCTTCAGCCTCTTCTTAACTGACGGTCGCGTGGCCATCGACAACAATCCAGCAGAGCGGGCTCTGCGCCCAATCGGTATTGGGCGAAAGAACTGGCTCTTTGCAGGGGCCGACACAGGTGCGGAAACCTTGGCCCGCGCTATGACTATTATCGAGACGGCAAAGCTAAACGGGCTCGACCCACAGGCATATCTCGCGGACGTTCTCGACCGCATCCACGACCACAAGATCAACAAGCTGGATGAGCTGCTGCCGTGGAACTGGAAGACGTTGCCTCGAGAAGCCAACAGTCAAGCCGCGTAAACTGCGGTACCAATGGCGCGGTTACCATCAACCCGTCGATCAGCTATGATTTACGGCGCATCAAATAGATGGCAAATAGCCCAAACCATCGGTCGGGCATCGTGCCGACGCATCTTGAACGCCGTGTCGCCATCCACCTGACGCGCCAGAGGGGCCGCCCAACCGTGGTCAACGCCAGCAAGGGTTTCCAGCGGCAGGTCAAGACCCTCGATAAAGGAAACCATGCGCGCGGCCAGAAGGATACGGTTCACGACCATCGAATGGCGTAGACCATCAACGCGTGGCCTGGTTCGCCCTTGCAGTGGCTTCAACCCGGCGCGCCGTATGACGTTCGTGAGCAGCCAGGTGATCATTTCTGATGTGTAACGGCGGGTCCGGCCCTGCTCGTGCCAGAAGAGACCAAAACATGGAACCTGCGATGCGCCGGCACGGCGCCGGGCTTTGATATAGGCTCGAAGATCGGTCCTCACGCTATCGGGCAGCGGCAGGATCCTGGTTTTGAAGAACTTCGTTTGGCGAACCGTGATCGGACCCTTCTGGAGATCGACATCGACAAGATCGAGACGGGCAAGCTCGCCCCGCCGCGAGCCTGCACAATAGGTCGGCACCAGCATACTGCAGACCGTCAACGGGCGAAGTGGTGACCGTGGTGAGGAGCAGGAACGAGCGAAGTCGAGCATCCGACGTACATCGGCGGGTGAGTAAATGTGGGACTTGCGCCATAGCTGGGCCACTTCCTTCTGCAGTCGCGGGTCCGGCTGGCGCAATGGGATCAATGGGATCAATGGGTCCCGGTGGCGGTAGATTTTCGCGAGGACACGCCTGATATTTTCACATTCGGCGGCGTGATTGCGCGTGGATTTCGCCGCCGCCCAGTGATCAAGCATCACCCCGACCGGCTGTTTCTGGAGCGCCGGATTAAGCTGCAGGAACTGAAATGGCCCTACATACAGACTGCACGATTTGGCAATACCGTTTCATCATCGCACGACGGGCTTCCGCCATTTGTCTTGCGTTTCCCATTGCCTGAGGAGTGGGTTCAAGATCACAAAGCGCTCCTCACGCCGTTGCGATCTTTGGATACAGGAATACCCGGGCGCCGGTAGCGACACGATCATAGAGGTCTTTCACGTGTTCATTCGTCAACCGGGCGCATCCATTAGATACAGCCGAACCGATTGTTTGCGGAGCGTTCGTTCCATGTATGCGAAGATAGGTATCGCGCCCCACATGATTATAAAGATAGAGCGCACGGGCCCCGAGCGGATTGTTTAGCCCACCTTCCAGACCATCCTTGTACTTAGCATATTTCTGTGGATCGCGCCGGATCATGGCGTTAGTTGGTCGCCACCACGGCCATTTGGCCTTGCGCGCTACGATGAACTCCCCGGGTTCGTACAAACCCTTGCGCCCTACTCCGACTCCGTAACGGATCGCCATTCCCTTTTCGAGCATGAAATAAAGGAAAAAATCGTCAGGAACGACGTGAATATCCCCTTTCAACCAGTCACCGCGACGGGTGTTTATCAACTGCGGCTCGAATCGTTCGGGCAGTTTGACTTTGTGAGCCAAGGCGGTTTTGGGCAGCAAGCATCCCATCATTCCGGCATAGAGCAGCTTTCTTCTCGTAAAATTCTTCATCGCGGTCTCCTCGGCCCCATAAAAATTCAGCTTGCTTCAGGACAGAAGAGAACAAACCGTGATCTTGGCAAAACGCGCGTCGTTGTTGCCTTGAAGCTACGAAAACCCCGACGAATGGAACCCTCCAGCGCCGGAATGTTGTTGACTAGTAAATTACTGCACGGAGGTGAAAGAATATGCACTACTCGCGCTTCTTTATGATGATCGGAACGTCGACCGTGGTTATGTTCCTTCTGATGTACCTGAATACCTATCTTTGGGGGCACCTCTTTTTTTCAGAGACGCGTCTCTACATGGCGGTCCTGATGGGGGCGGCAATGGCTGGGATCATGCTCGCATTCATGCTGTCCATGTACCAGAACACCAAGGCCAACATCGCCATCTTCGTCGGTGCAATGCTGGTTTTTGCCGGTAGCCTCTGGCTGGTACGCGGCCAGTTTACCGTCCAGGATAGATCCTACATGCGGGCCATGATCCCGCACCATTCCATCGCAATCATGACTTCGACCCGCGCCGAAATTTCAGACGCCCGGGTACGGCGTCTTGCGGATGACATCATCTATGCGCAGGACAAGGAAATCGCAGAGATGCGTTATCTTATTGCCGACATCGGTGCCAATGCCCAAACGGCAGCCACGCCCATTGAGACGACGCCACAGGTCGTTGATGCACAGAAGGCGCTTGTCACCGAAGTCGTGTCGAAGGTCGATCCTGAATTTCTGACAGAAAATGAAATCGCAGCGATTTTTCCGAACGGAGGAGTGTGCCGCTTTTCCTATACTTCCGACAGCCCGGCAGTTCTGGTGACTGGTAAGGCCGATGAAGGTTGGGTAGCCGCTATGAAAATAAGCGGCGACTTGGTGCGCCTGACCGCACAGGATGAAAACGCGTTTTCGCAAGGTCCGATTTTGGTCGAAATCGCTAAGACAGATGGGGATCTTACCGACCTGATTATTAGTGCCGGAACCAACTACGAAGCGGGATTCCGCGGCACATTTACCTGCGCTGGTTAAGGGAGATTGCACAAGCCCTCAAGCGCCGCAACGAAGTTGATGATGCAATCCGGCGTATCAATCCGCGCCTGCACGGTCTCATTGGCAAGGTTCACATGAACGTTACCAACGTCCAGCAGCGCCGACAAGGTCCGCTCGAGCCGTCCGACGTTCCTCCCCATTTCTCGCGTACGTCGTGCTGACAATGCGGGCATCGGCCCGCAGCCTGCTCTCGGGCTTCAATCTCTATGATCGTCTCGGTTTTGCGCCGGACCTTTGTAATCCGCAGCGCCGCATCTTGGACCTGAGCGGGTCATCGAATGCCTTGATAAGATTTTTGAAATCGTGGGGTTTCATCATATCCTCCGCATCCTCACCTGCAGCGATATTGGCCATTCTTGTCGAATCGAAGGCCACCGACACGATTTGCGGACACTACTAAAAATTATTCCATTCCGTCCTTGACCTTTCCACGCTGGAAGACCCTCACCTGAGCTGGCATTCGAAGGAGTTCGGCATGATGAGATTGAGCGTACCGGACATGAGCTGCGGGCACTGCACCGCCGCAATTGAAAAAGCGATCAAGGCGATCGACCCGACCGCCAAGGTTTCCTGTGACCTTGGGGCGCATATTGTCGAGGTGGAGAGATACTTGAGCGAGCGCGCAATATCCGAGGCAATTCGTGATGTCGGGTATGATGTAAAAGCACCGGCAGCGACCTGATACGAAAAAATGGCGCCGATGGGTTCGGCGCCATTTCAACACGTGATCCGCTACGCGAACATCAATCGCTTTCTCGTGTCTTGTCGACAAGGGCCTCCAGTTGCTCCTGTTCGACAAAACCGGGCACCATGTCGTCGCCAATCACGAAAGACGGTGTTCCGTTGAAGCCAAGCGCCTGGGTCAGGCGCATCGACTCGTCGATATGCTCCTGCACCTTGGGTGCTTCCATGTCGGTGCGCAGTTGTTCGATATCGAGCCCGATCTCCTCGGCCAGGCGCATGACCGATGCTTCCTCGGCGCGTTGTTCCATACCCATCAATGCCCGGTGAAACTCCTCGTATTTGCCCTGTTCCCTGGCGGCCAGGGCGGCCTTGGCCGCGAAGACAGACCCTTCGCTGAGAATGGGCCATTCGCGATAGACGAGCCGGACATCCCGGTCGACGTCCAGCAGCCCCTGAACCTCGGACATGGCCCGTTTGCAGTAGGGGCAGTTGTAGTCGAAGAACTCCACGACCGTGACATCACCCTCGGGGTTTCCGAAGACCGGCGCGTTCGGATCATGCTCGAGCAACTCGCGCTGGTTCTTCAAAAGGTCGGCGGCTGCCTCTGCCTGAGTGGCCGCCTGCTCCTGTTCGAGCAACTGCACGGCTTCCATGATGATCTGTGGGTTTTCCCGGATCGCTTCCAGCGCCAGTTCCTTGATCCGCGCATCGCTTGGCTCCTGCGCGAAGCCGGCAATCGGCGCGACCGCCAGGCCAATCGCCAGCGCGGTGGTCTTCATCGGGTGCATTGTCAATTTCCTTCTCTCTGGGGTTCGGCGGCACTGCGTTCGGCCTGAATCTGTCGTTGCGCCAGTTCTAGCGCAAATTGTCCGATTTCAGGTATCACGTGGATGTTTCCGTCAGCCTATTGTTTTGGCGGTCCTGCCGCCTTCCCGGACTGGAACGTCAAGCCCGGTTCCAGCTTCCGCTGGCACATTCCCGTCAGTTGCATCATTGCCGTTTTTCCCGCTTCGGCCTACGGCATCGGGGCGAACTGGTGTGCCCTACTGTCGGTCTCGATCGTCTGGCGAAGCTCCAGCGTCTCGGGATCGAGAATCCACAGTTCCGGCTTGCCGGCACTGCTCACCAGCAAGGCATCCTCTATGCGCGCCATGTGATAAGGTTCAGGTCCGACGTTGACTTCCAGCCGTTCACCGGTCGACCGGTCGATGCGCACCACGAGATTGCGTTCACGCGCGCTCGACCAGATCGCGTCCTGGTCAACCGCTACGCCATGCAATTCTCCCCCGATGTCGAACGTGTCGAGGATTTCGCCGCTGTCGGCATCCATGATGGAGACGGTCCCGTTGTCGGCTTCGCTGACAATCAGTTGACGGGCATCGGCATCAAGCTGGATATGCTTGGGTGGCCCCTGGAGCTTGAAATTTCGCGTCACGATCCCGTCCTCCGGGTCAAGTACACTGATCGTTGCGTTGCCGGCGTTGGAGACGAGGAAACTTCCGGTCTTCGGATCGGCGACCGCATATTCTGGAACCGGACCGGTAGCGACCGTCGCGGTGACCCGGCCTCTTTCAAGGTCGATTACCGAAACGGCACCCAGGCCGGGATGGGTCACCACGGCGAAGCGTTCATCCGACGAAATCCCGACGTGGTGAACAATGCCCGGCACCTCGATCTGGCGCAGAATCTCGCGACTGTCAGCTTCAATCAGCGTTACCAGACTTACCGTGTCCGGCTTGGCCGTGTCCCCACCCCCGTGATGGGCCGCGTGATCCTCTTCTGAGACGGCGGTCGGCTTGGCTACATCGCCGGGCATGGATTCCGACAGGCTGCCGGCCACCAGAATGCCGCGTTTGGGCGCACCGGCGAGACCGTGGACGTTATCAAGCCCTTCGATGCGACCTGCCTCATTGAAGAATTGATCCAGATGAAGCACTGTTCCCAGCTCGCCTTCGGGGACGTAGACATCGGCAATCGCGGCGCTGCCGGTCATCAAAACCGCACCGAGCGTTAGGGTAGTGATGCGCATGACATATTTCCTTTCATAGGTGTAATTGCGACTGCCGCCAACGTATGGACGGGATTGCGACTATCAACACAGCCTCGCGGCCTTTTATGTAGGCGTCTGTCGCAAATGCAGGGACCTGTTACGCTCGGAGACAATTCTTTCCGCGCATCGGCGGGTAAACACCGACGTATCAGGCTGGCGAGGGCTGCGACCGGTACTTTCATCACCGACCGGATTCCGCACAGTTCACTGCTTCCGGGCCTCCAGTTTGGCCCGTCGCCGCTCGAATTCGTCCTCGTCGATTTCACCGCGGGCATAGCGATCACGAAGAATATCAATCGCTGTCTGCCCGGTTCCAGTGTCCGAGCGGTTGGAGAAGCCGCGAACCGCAAGTAGAATCAGACCGATGACGAGTGCCCAGAAGATCACCATCATCAGCCCGCCCCACATTCCAAAGCCGCCATCCCACATCATGTGGCCGAACCCGTCGCCTGCCGCAGCCCAACCAGGGGTCGCGGTGAGGCCAAGCGATCCGCCAATAGCCGTAAAACCCAAGATTTTCATGTCATTGTCCTTTCGTTGTTCGACGTTTGCGTTTCCAGCGGCAGCATCACGGTCGCGACAAGGCCGCCTTCCGCCCGGTTGGCGAGGCTGATGTCGCCGCCATGTGCCCGGATAATGGTTCGCGCGATGGACAGCCCGAGCCCTGTGCCGCCGGTCTCTCTCGAACGGGATTTTTCAAGTCTGAAATAGGGCTCGAAGACCTGTTCGAGGTCGGCATTCGGTATGCCGGGTCCGTTGTCAGTAATGCGGATAAAGGCGTGGTCGTTCTCGCGTCCATAGCTGGCATCGACCATTCCGCCATAGCGGTCGGCATTGTCGATGAGGTTGCGAAGGGCGCGCCGGACCGATTGCGGCCGCAAGCGCAGATTCATGGCCTCACCTTCCTGCAGGCCGCGCGTCCGGCAGTGAGATCGAGAAGCTGATCGCGATTGAGTACGAGCCGGGGCCGTTCGAGAAAAACGACTAGAAGTTTGAGTTCCGAACCGGTGAGGTCGACCTGCCCGCCGCTCTCATCGGTCAACATGCGGCTGTCGGTATCGAGGGTCCACTGTGCAAATACGATGCGTCTTCCCGACAATTTTCCGGCAAGGGTCCCGGGCAGCGGCGAACGTCGCAGAATGGCCTTGATGCGCGCGAGCAGTTCTCGGGGATTGAATGGTTTGGCAAGGTAGTCGTCCGCCCCGATTTCCAATCCGACGATGCGATCCGTCTCTTCACCGAGCGCTGTCAGCATCAGGATCGGCACGTCGCCCTTGGCCGACAGACGACGGCAGACCGATAATCCGTTTTCTCCGGGCATCATGACATCGAGAACGATCAGATTGAACTGTCCTCTCGCAAGCTTCGCATCCATTTCGACGGCATCTCGCGCCGAGGTTGCGCGCAGGCCGTTCTTTTCGAGGTAACGGGTAACGGAGTTGCGGATTTCGCGATGATCGTCGACGACGACGATATGGGGCTGATCGTTCATGTTCTTCCTTCTAACGATTAGCGCATCGGTTTCCCGAAGAGAATTGTCACGAAATGTAACAGGGGCGGGGTTTGCGACATGGCGATACAATACCGTTGTTCCAGCCGGTTCCGCTGCGGCCTAACACTCCCATATAAAGTCTATCGAAACCAAAACATGAGGAAATCACAATGACCCGCAAAACCCTGCTCGCAGCAACCGTTTTGGCCGCAACTGCAATCGGAGGAATCGCGATCGCGGACTCCAATCACGGACATGGGGGTAAATCCGGTATGAGCGACCGTGCCGGCATGATGCAGGACGGTTCCGGCATGGAGGGCGGCATGTCCGACATGATGGGCATGATGAAGCGCATGCACGGCCAGATGATGGGCGGCAGCATGATGGGCGGAATGGACCCGATGGGCGGCGCCATGATGCAGATGTTCGACGCCGACGGTGACGGCACGGTGACGCCCGAGGAAATGCGCGCCGGACTGCAGGCCGAGCTGACCGAATACGACAGCGACGGTGACGGCACCCTGTCTATCGAGGAATTCGAGGCGCTGCACAGCGCGATGATCCGCGAGATGATGGTGGATCGCTTCCAGCATCTGGATGCCGATGGCGACGGCTCCATCACAGCCGAAGAAATGACAGCCCCGGCCGACAAGATGGAGCGCATGCAAAAGATGCGCGACGCAATGGGGCAGATGGAGCCCGGCGACGGCCCCGGCATGGGCGACAGCGACATGATGAACAACGATTGAGCGTTTTCGGGCGTCGGCCTATGTGGCGGCGCTCCTATCCGGTACCGAGCCATGGTCGGCGGATCGGTACGGACTTAGCCCTGCTTTGACGGAGGCAAATCTGATGAGCCTTGTAATGATGATCGTCTGGATGGTTCTCGCGACAACGACGATCCTGCGGGGTCGGCTCAAGCCGATCAAGCAGCCGCTTGAGTAACTTGAGGAGATGAAAGTGACTTATGCCTATAACCGCGTACTCAGAGGCGTCAGTATCGACGACGCGGAAAAGCGCGTCCGCGCCGCCCTGGCGGATAAGGGTTTCGGCGTTCTGACCGTAATCGATGTCAAGACGACGATGAAGGAAAAGATCGATGTCGATATGGACGGCTATCGCATCCTTGGCGCCTGCAATCCGGAAATGGCCCACAAGGCAATCGGGATCGAACCGCGCGTGGGCGCGATGTTGCCATGCAACGTTATCCTGCGCGAAACGAACGGCGGTACCGAGATCAGTGCCATCAATCCTGTGGCGTCAATGCAGGCTATCGACAACGATCAACTTCATGAAGTCGCGGCCGAGGTGCGCGACATGCTGTGCGAGACTGTCGATGCGGCATGATCGCCATATCGTTGATCTTTCGGTCGCTGGAGGGCGTATGCATCGGGGAATCGGGCTCGAACCCGAGTAACAGGGAGGCAGGTGGCTGACAGCATCCAGGATAGAGAAAAATCCCTGACCTTCGGCGGAGCCTACATCGGATTTGGTGCGACGGCTAATTTGCTGAAAACCTTTTGCGCAGAATTGGCGGTTGCAGTCCTGTTCGCGGCGACCGCGCTGCGGGATTGCTCTGGACTCCTTTGGCTTTGCCTGTAGGGCTCGCCGCACATGCCGCGTGGGATCTTCTGCATCACAACGATGTGTTCGGCGCGCCGGTCACGCGATGGTACATTTCGTTCTGCGTCGTCTTCGAGCTGTCGGCGGCAGCCTTCCTTTTTGTGCTGTATGTGCCGTGAGGCCGGGAATACCACGGTTCGTGTTCGGGCGAACCGCACGATTGACTGCTGCGGCACTGCTGATTTTCGCCATCCTGGCCTTGGGTCCGCTTGCCGACGTCATCGAGAACTTCGACGGCGACAACGCTGTTTTGTCTCGCACTTAGTTATAAATATGACGGGCCGCAGTGTGGGGCGTCGCCGAATTGTCTTCACACATCAGGGCGTGGCGATATCGACCTGCCTTATCCGAGCAATCGGAAGATCTTGGCGTATATCCGACATAACCGAGGGATAAAGCCGGGTACCGATGGCGATGAGGCGGTACTTTGCGTCGCCAACTTCAGCCGGGCGCCACAGGCGGTAAAAATTGATCCAAGCCAGTACTAAGGCCGCGTGCCGGTCGAACTGGCAGGTCAGGCCCCCTTCCCGCCCGTCGGTGAACTGCCCTATATGTTGACCTTACCAGCCTACGTAGCGCACTCCTTTACCTTCTATTTCGTTCTGGACGCACTGGGGCTTGAGCCAGCGATCTTGACATGGCAAAGCCATGAGTATCATCAGATGGTTTTAGAAATCGGTCTGAACTTGGGCGTGGCTCTGAGCTGGATCGTATTGACGATGAGCCTGAACCGGGCCTGACGCCCGCTGAGCGGGCTGTTGCATTGTTCCTTATCATTGGGCTGAGCATGCGCGATATTGCGAAGATGGGGGGCAAATTGGAAAGCACGATCAAAGCCCAGACCAATGCAATCTATCGCAAGGCTGGCGTGACCGGGCGCACGCAATTGCTCAGCACGTTTATAGAGGGTTTAATGGACGAGGCCCTGCTACAGCGGACGATTAGCAGGCCAAGGCTGTGAGAAGCCTGGCGATGGCAGCAGTAGCGTGACCAATGGCCGTCTGAGCACTATTGGTTTCTGAAAGGGCTGTAATTGACAACAACTCAGGAGGCTTGGTGGGACTGTCCTGAATTTTGTGCTCTGGCATGGTAACTGCTCTATAAGGAGACCCACGTATGAGCATTGACAAAAAG
>NZ_JBIFFJ010000047.1:0-12328 GCF_043556915.1 Sulfitobacter sp. 1A15299
CAGCCATGTTTCGGCGCGTCGAGAATGGGCTGCGGCAGGATCAGACCGTAGGCCACGACCACCGCCGCATCGGCCTCAAGCGCGGCGAACTCCTCCTGCGGCTCGGGGTGTTTGAGCGATACCGGGTGGCGCACCAGCAGACCAAGCGCCTCGGCGCGCTGCTGCACCGGGCTGGGACGGGGCTTCTTGCCGCGCCCGGCGGGGCGGGGTGGCTGGCAATAGACCGCGCAGATCTCATGCCCGGCCTGCACCAGCGCATCGAGGATCGGCACCGAGAAATCGGGCGTGCCCATGAAGATCAGTCGCATCTGTTCACTCCTGCCGGACAGCACCTTGGAGAGCGCCGTCAGCCGTTCTGTTTGCGGGCCTTGCGCAACAGCATGTCGCGCTTGGTTTTGCTGAGGTTGTCGAAATACATCTTGCCCGCCAGATGGTCGATCTGGTGCTGCACGCTCACCGCTTCCAGTCCGACGAAATCACGCTCCACCTCGGCCCCCGTCTCATCGAGAAAGCGCACCTTCACCCCGCGCGGGCGGCGGATCACGGCGCTGAAACCGGGCAGATTGGGGCTGGCCTCCTCGTAAGGATGCAACACGGCAGAGGCATCGACGATCACCGGATTCGCCAGCCGGATACGTTTGTTGCGCGCTTCCGAGGCATCGACGACGGCGACCTGCAACATCACCCCAATCTGCGGCGCGGCAAGGCCGACGCCGGGCATGGCGTCCATCGTCTCGATCATGTCATCCCAGAGCGTGCGGATTTCATCCGTCACCGTCTCAATCGGGGCGGCGGGGCTGCGCAGGCGTTTGTCGGGCCACGGAACATAGCGGCGTAGGGTCATTGGGCGTTGAACTCCGCAATCTTGGCCGCGCGGGTCTCCGCGTCGAGGTGATCGAAGGTCACCACGCCATCGAGGTGATCCATCTCATGCTGCGCGATCAGCGCGGCGGCGCCTTCCATGCTCTGCACATAGCGGCCACCGTTGAGGCCGGTCCAGACCATCTGCACCTGCGCGGGGCGCGAGATGTCGGTGCTGATGCCGGGGATGCTCAGGCAGCCTTCGGTATTTGTCATCCGTTCTTCGCCGATCTCTTGAAACATCGGATTGATGCAGACCAACGGGTCGGACTTGCCCTCTTTCCACCCCGCATCCATCACGAAGATGCGCAGCATCGCGCCCACCTGCGGCCCGGCAAGACCACGGCCCGGGGCGGCATACATCGTCTCAAGCATATCTGCGGCGAGGCGTTCGATCTCTGGCGTGATCTCTTCGACCGGGGCGCAGATTTCGGCCAGACGCGGATCGGGCCAGCGGAGAACCTCCAGCACACTCATCCGCGCGCCAGCTCGCGCTTCAGCTTGACCATCTTGCGGGTGATCATCTGACGCTTCAGCGGCTTGAGGTAGTCGATGAAAAGCTTGCCGTCGAGGTGGTCGATCTCATGCTGAACGCAGGTCGCCCAAAGCCCGTCGAACGCCTCCTGCTGCTCTTTCCCATCGCGGTCGAGCCAGCGCACCTCAACCTCCGCCGGGCGGGTCACCTCGGCATATTGGTCGGGGATGCTGAGACACCCTTCTTCATAGGTGTTGAGCCCGTCCGAAGAGGCCACGATTTCGGGGTTGAACATCAGCAAGGGCCGGGGCGCCTCGCCCTCTTCCTTGACGCAATCCAGCACGATGACCCGGCTCGACACGCCGATTTGCGGCGCGGCAAGGCCGATGCCCGGCGCGTCATACATGGTGGCCAACATATCATCGCCCAGCACGCGCAGCTCGTCGCTGAGATCGGCGACGGGGGCTGCGGCTTTCTTGAGCCGTGGATCGGGGTGCAAAAGGATCGGGCGTTTCATCCCGCTCATTTAGGCCATGCCCGTGCATCGCGCAACCGGGGGCTTGCAGCGCCTGCGGCAGCCGTTAGCTTGGCCGCAATATCAGGAGAGACCAGCATGAGCTTTGACGACATCATCGACCGGCGCGGCACCCATTGTGCGAAATGGGACAAGATGGAAGCGATCTATGGCGTGCCTGCGGATACCGGCATCGCCATGTGGGTGGCCGACATGGATTTTCGCCCCCCGCAGGTAGTGCAAGACGCGCTTCAGGCCCAGATCGACCACGGGGTGCACGGGTATTTCGGCGACGACAGCAAATACCTTGCCGCGATCCAATGGTGGATGGAAAACCGCCACGGCTGGAAGGTCGACGCCGAGGCGATCTTTACCACGCATGGCTTGGTGAACGGCACCGCCATCTGCGTCGATGCCTTCACCCTGCCCGGCGATGGGGTGGTGCTGTTCACCCCGGTCTATCACGCCTTCGCCCGCGTGATTAACGCCGCCGAACGCCGCGTGGTGGAATGCCCGCTGACCAATGCCTCGGGCCGTTACGAGATGGATTTCGACGCCTATGACGCCTTGATGACCGGGGATGAGAAGATGGTGATCCTCTGTTCGCCGCATAACCCCGGCGGGCGGGTCTGGAGCCGTAAGGAACTGCAAGGCGTGGCCGACTTCGCCAAGCGGCACGATTTGGTGCTGGTCTCGGATGAGATCCACCATGATCTGGTGATGCCGGGGCACAAGCATATCCCCATGGCCCAGATCGACGGGATTGAGGACCGTCTGGTGATGATGACCGCCACAACCAAGACCTTCAACATCGCGGGCGGCCACACCGGAAACGTCATCATCCACGACCCCAAGCTGCGCGCGCGCTTTGCGCGGCGCATGGCGGCCTTGGGCGTGTCGGCCAACTCATATGGGCTGATCATGGCAACCGCCGCCTATTCGCCCGAGGGGGCCGCTTGGGTGGACGAGCTGACCGCCTATCTCGATAGCAACCGAAAGCTGTTCGACGAGGCGGTGAACGCGATCCCGGGGCTGCGCTCGATGCCGCTGGAATCGACCTATCTGGCTTGGGTGGACTTTTCGGGCACCGGCATGGCGCCCGCAGAGTTTCAGGACCGTGTCGAGAAAAGCGCCGCCATCGCCGCCAACCACGGCGCCACCTTTGGCACGGGGGGCGAAAGCTTCATGCGCTTCAACCTCGCCACCCCGCGCGCGCGGGTCGAGGAAGCCTGCGAGCGGCTGGCCAAAGCTTTCAGCGATTTGCAGTAACGAAACGGCGCGGCGGGGCGGCCCCGCCGCGCCGCCCTTTCAGGCGCGGCTGTCTTCGATCAGACCCAGCGGCGCATCGGCGGGGCGCTCGAAGTCAAGCGGCGGACGGTCCGCCACGGCGGTGGCGCGTTTGAACTCATAGCGCATCTCGCCCGCTTCTTCCTCGCTCGCCACGATGAGACATTGGAACAGATGCAGGCTGCCGTCATAGAGATCGACCAGCCCGCGCAGCTTCGGCGCATCCTGTGCATCGACGGAGAAACCGGTCTTCCACATGCGCAGCACGCGGTAGACATCACCGCCCACCTCAAGCCGCAGGCGCGCCCCCTTGCGCAGGCTTGCCATCCGCGCGGCATCCAGCCCGGCCTGTATTTCTTTCGACAGAAATTCTTCCATGCGCAATCCCCCCACTGATGCCTCTAAGCTGGCGGATAGCGTAGAAAATTCAAGTTAAGAATTGATGACGTTTGGGCAGTCTGCATCAGCGCAGAGTGGCTGCGCGCCTATGAAGATGGGCGGCCCTCGGGCCCTGCCCTAGATATACCCTCAAACGCGGAAAGGAGAACAAGATGGGCCTATTGGTTGACGGCAAATGGCAAGACAAATGGTATGACACCAAATCCTCGGGCGGAAAATTCGAGCGCAGCGAGGCCAAGTTTCGCAACTGGGTCACCGCCGATGGCAGCGCCGGACCAAGCGGCGAAGGTGGGTTCAAGGCAGAATCGGGCCGCTACCATCTCTACGTCAGCTATGCCTGCCCATGGGCGCATCGCGCGCTGATCTTCCGCCGGTTGAAAGGGCTTGAAGATCACATCAGCGTCTCTGTCGTACACCCCGATATGCTGGGCGAGGGCTGGACCTTTGACACGGATTTTCCCGGTGCCACGGGCGACACGCTCTTCGGCCTGCCCTATGCGCGCGACATCTACACCCGCGCCGATCCCAATTTCACGGGCCGCGTCACCGTGCCAATCCTCTGGGACAAACAGCGCGAGACCATCGTCAGCAATGAAAGCGCCGAGATCATCCGCATGTTCAACAGCGCCTTCAACGCGATCACGGGCAACAGCGATGACTATTACCCCGCCCCCCTGCACGACCGCATCGAAGAGGTGAACGCCCGCGTCTATGACACGCTGAACAACGGCGTCTACAAAGCAGGCTTCGCCACCACGCAAGAGGCCTATGACGCTGCCGTGCACCCGCTCTTCGACACGCTGGATTGGATCGAACACATCCTGTCGCAGAACCGCTACCTTGCGGGCGCGCAGATGACCGAAGCCGACTGGCGGCTCTTCACCACGCTGGTACGCTTCGACAAGGTCTATCATCTGCACTTTAAATGTAACCGCCACCGGATCGTCGATTACCCGAACATCTGGGCCTATACGCGCGAGCTCTATCAGGTGCCGGGCGTGGCCGAGACAGTGAACTTCGACCATATCGTGCGGCACTATCACTACAGCCATGACACGATTAACCCGCACCGCATCATCCCGATCAATCCGGTGCTGGACTTCGACGCGCCGCACGGGCGCGGCTGACCTCCCCTCCCCCTGCCCCGTGGAAGGCGCTTGATCGCGCAGCGCTTTTGCGCTTTCACCGCAGCGACGATGGCAGGGGGATGATCATGCAAAAGCCAGACCAGCGCGACCACGGCGGCGGTGTCGATGCGGCAGCGGCGCGTTTCGGCGGGGCGCGGTCGGATTGGATCGACCTTTCCACCGGGATCAACCCCGCGCCCTACCCGATACCTGCCCTGCCTGCGGGCGCATGGACCGCCCTCCCCGATGCCGCGGCGCAAGACGCGCTGCTGACCGCCGCCCGCGGCTTTTGGCAGGTGCCCGAAGGGGCCGCTATCCTTGCCGTGCCGGGGGCCTCCTCGGCCATCGCGCGGATCCCGGCGCTGGCCCCGAAGGGCCGCGTGTGCATCCCCGGGCCGACTTACAACGAACATGCCGCCAGCTTCGCCGAGAATGGCTGGCAAGTGGTCGAGACGGGCGAGGCCGAAGCCGCCGTTCACGTCCATCCCAACAACCCCGACGGGCGGTTGTGGCCCTTGGCACAGACGACAGCCCCGCTCAGCATCATTGATGAGAGCTTTTGCGACATCACGCCCGATGCCACCCTGATGGCGCAGGCCACGGTGCCCGGCGGGCTGATCCTCAAAAGCTTTGGCAAGTTCTGGGGTCTGGCCGGGCTGCGGCTGGGGTTCGTGATCGGCGATCCGGCCTTGGTGGCGCGGCTTGAACAGATGCTGGGGCCGTGGCCGGTCAGCGGCCCCGCGCTGCATATCGGCGCGGCGGCGCTGCGCGATGAAACATGGGCCGAGGCCACGCGGGCGCGGCTGGGGGCCGAGGCCACGCGCCTCGACGGGCTGATGACCACAGCAGGCGCGCAGATCGTCGGCGGCACCCCGCTTTTCCGGCTCTATGAGGTCGATGACGCGCAGGCTTGGCAAACCCGCCTCGCCCAGCACCAGACCTGGAGCCGCGTCTTCCCCTACAACCCGCGCTGGCTGCGCCTTGGCCTGCCGCCCTCGATAGGTTGGCCGCGGCTGGAGCGGGCGCTGGCATGAGCACAGCGGCGATCCTCGCGCTGGCCATGCTGCTGGATGCAGCACTTGGTGAGCCGGACTGGCTCTGGCGTCGCCTGCCGCATCCGGCGGTGCTGATGGGGCGGCTGATCGGCTGGGGAGATCGTCGGCTGAACCACGGCCAAACCCGCCGCGCCAAGGGCGTGGCGCTGCTGCTGGCGCTGATGATCGGGGCCGCGCTGCTCGGCTGGGCGCTCAGCCTGTTTGGCCCTCCCGCCGAGACCCTTCTCGCCGCCATCCTGCTGGCGCAACGTTCCCTCGTCGAGCACCTGCGCGCCGTGGCCGACGGGCTGCGCCAATCCTTGCCCGCAGGGCGCCGCGCCGTGGCGATGATCGTCAGCCGCGACACCGCCGCGATGCCGCCAGAGGGCGTCGCCCGCTCGGCCATCGAAAGTGGCGCGGAGAACCTCAGCGATGGGATCATCGCCCCTGCCTTTTGGTTCTTGCTGGGCGGTCTGCCGGGGCTGCTGGTCTATAAAATCGTCAATACCGCCGACAGTATGATCGGCTATCGCACCCCGCGCTATGCCGATTTCGGCTGGGCCGCGGCGCGGATGGACGACCTTCTGAACCTCGCCCCCGCACGGCTCACCGCGCTGCTGATCGCCCTGCCCGGCGGGGTTTTGCACCGCTGGCGCGACATCAAAGCCGATGCGGCGCTGCACCGCTCGCCCAATGCCGGTTGGCCGGAAGCCGCCATGGCGCGGGCCATAGGTGTGGCCCTCGCCGGTCCGCGCAGCTATGATGGGCAGGTGCAGCAGTTTCCTTGGGTGCATGGTGCGGGGGCGCGCGTCATCGGACCTTTGGAGATCGATGCGGCCATCACCCGCCTCTGGCAGGCATGGTTGGTGATGTGGGCAATCGCCCTAGTTCTGGCCTGTCTGTGACAAAGAGGTATCCATGCGCCCCACGTTTCTCGCCGCCGCACTCGCGGCCCTCACCCTTCCCGCCAGCGCCTTTGCGCAAGCCACCTGCGGCGGGGATTTCTCCAGTTTCATTGCCGATGCCAAAGCCGAGGCCGTGGCGAACGGTGCGGACCCCGCCAAGGCCGAGCGCTTCTTTGCCGGCCTGCGCCAAGACCCCGCCGTGCTGCGGGCCGATCAGGCCCAAGGGGTGTTTCAAAAGCCCTTCATCGAATTCTCGCGCCGCCTGATCTCGGAAGACCGGATCAACCGGGGCCGCGCCATGGCCGAGAAATACGACACCGTCTTCGACCGGGTAGAAGCCGAGTATGGCGTCAGCCGGGGTGTGCTCTTGGCCTTCTGGGCGTTCGAGACGGATTACGGCGCAATCCAAGGCGACTTCAACACCGCCAACGCGTTGGCGACCCTTTCCCATGACTGCCGCCGCCCCGAACTGTTCCGCCCACAGCTTTTCGCGGCGCTGGAGCTTTTCGAGCGCGGTGCGTTCGACCCGGCCACCACCACCGGCGCTTGGGCCGGTGAGATCGGGATGGTGCAGATGCTGCCCCGCGACATCCTAGAGAACGGGGTCGATGGCGATGGCGACGGCGCGGTTTCGCTCAAGACCTCCGCCCCCGATGCGCTCTTGTCCGGTGCCAAGATGTTGCAAAGCCTCGGCTGGCGCGCGGGCGAACCTTGGTTGGCCGAAGTCACTCTGCCGCAGGATTTTGACTGGTCGCAAACCGGGCTTGAGACCACGAAACCCGTCAGCGAATGGCAGGCGATGGGAGTCTCTCCCCGCAACGGCCCGTTGGCCGAGGGGCTGATCGCCTCCGTCCTGCTGCCGCAGGGGCGTGGCGGACCTGCTTTCATCGCCTATCCGAACTTCCGCGTTTATTTCGAGTGGAACCAGAGCTTCACCTACGTGATGACCGCCGCCTATTTCGCTACAAGGCTGGAAGGCGCGCAGGTCTATGACGCGGGCAACCCGGCCCCCGGTCTCGACGGCGAGGCGATGAAAACGCTGCAACGCAAGCTGCAGTCCATGGGCTATGACGTGGGCGATGTGGATGGCATCCTCGGCTCCGGCACCCGCGGTGCGGTGCGGGCCGAACAGGAACGTCTCGGCATGCCCGTCGATGGCTGGCCCACGCCTGAGTTGCTGAACAAACTGTAAGGAGAAGACCCCGATGGCCCTCAAGAAAACCGCCGCGCAAATGGTCGCCGAAGCCCGCGCCCGGATCGAAGAGATCGACAGCACCGAGGCCATCGCCATGCTCGACGACGAGAACGTGCAATTCGTCGACCTGCGTGACCCCCGCGAACGCGAACGCACCGGGTTCATCCCCGGTGCCTTCCACTGCCCGCGCGGCATGTTGGAGTTCTGGGTCGACCCCGACAGCCCCTATTTCAAAGAGGTCTTTGCCCAAGACAAGAAATTCGTCTTTCACTGCGCCTCTGGCTGGCGCTCGGCCATCTCGGTCGCGACGCTGCAAGACATGGGGTTTGACGCGGCCCATCTGAAGGACGGTTTCGGCGGCTGGGAAAAAGCGGGCGGTCCGATCGAGAGCTCCTGAAGCGCAGGCTTTGATCTGGCCTCCCCCACGTAAAGCTGCCACAAGTTTTGCAACGTCAAAGGAGAGACAGAATGACCGAGATCAAACGCCACCACACCAACACCCGTATGAGCCAGATCGTCGAGCATGGCGATGTGATCTACCTTGCCGGTCAGGTCGGTACGGCGGGGGCGGATGTGGCCCGGCAGACCCAAGATTGCCTTGATAAGGTCGACGCCCTGCTGGCCGAGGTTGGCAGCGACAAGACCCGCATCCTGCAATCGACCATCTGGCTGGCCGACATGGCCGATTTCGAAGACATGAACGCCGTCTGGGACGCATGGGTGCCCGAGGGCCAAGCCCCCGCCCGCGCCTGCGGCGAGTCCAAACTCGCCACGCCGGAATATCTGGTCGAAGTGCTGGTGATCGCCGCCAAGGCCTGAGCCACTCCCTCGCGCCCTGTCACGGGGCGCGGGGCTTTGCCGGACCCCCAGATGACCCCCTGCACCCTCACCGCCCTGTCGGACCTCGCCACGCTTAGCGTCGATACGATCATCGACGTACGCGCGCCAAAGGAGTTTGCCGAGGATCATCTGCCCGGCGCCATCAACCTGCCCGTGCTGTCGGATGCCGAGCGCGCCGAGGTGGGCACGATCTACAAACAGGTCAGCCCCTTTGACGCGCGCAAGATCGGCGGGGCGCTGGTGGCGCAGAACACCGCGCGGCATTTGCAAACGGCGCTGGCGGATAAAGACGGCGGCTGGCAGCCGCTGGTCTATTGCTGGCGCGGCGGGCAGCGGTCGGGGGCATTCTCGACGATCCTCGATCAGGTCGGTTGGCGCGTGCAACTTCTGCGCGGGGGCTATCGCAGCTACCGGCGGCTGGTGGTCGCGGCACTCTACGACACGCCTCTGCCGCATCGGCTGATGCTCATCGAAGGCGGCACCGGCACGGCCAAGACACGGCTGTTGCACCATCTGGCCAAGGCAGGCGCGCAGGTGCTTGACCTCGAAGGGCTGGCGCAGCACCGCGGCTCGCTTTTCGGTGCGGTGGATGGCGGGCAGCCGCATCAAAAGATGTTCGAATCCCGGCTCGCCCAAGCGCTATTGCCGCTCGATCCCGCGCAGGTGACATGGGTCGAAGCCGAGAGCAGCAAGATCGGTGACATCACCCTGCCGCCCGCGCTGTGGGCCGCGATGCGCGACGCGGCGCGGGTTGAGATCGCCGCCCCCTTGGCCGCGCGGGCGGATTTTCTGTGCCGGGCCTATGATGACCTGACCACCGACCCCGCCATGCTGGAAAACCGCATCGACAAGCTGCGGCCCTATCATAGCGGTGAGACGATCACCCAGTGGCAGACCCAAGCCCGCGCGCGCGATTGGGCCAGCCTCGCCGAAGGGCTGATCGGCCAGCATTACGATCCGCGCTATGCCAAGGCCGCCAGCCGCAACCCTGCCCCGCGCGCCCGGCTGACGCTCGACCGGCTTGATGACAGCACATTGGCCGAAACCGCCGCCGCGCTGCACCGCCGTTTCAGCGCAGGCGGATAGAGGGCGCCCCCGTCTCAAGCCGCCCGATGAGATGGCCCGCCAAGCCTTCGGCCCTTAACCGCGCCTGCGCCGCTTTCGCGGCATCCTCGGGCAAGGCCGCCAGCAGCCCCCCGGCGGTTTGCGGATCGTGGAAAAGCGGGTTCACCGGGCCTGCCGCCGCGATCGGGGCATCTGCCTGATTGACCGCCAGCAAGGAAGAGGCCACCCCCTGATCCGACAGCGTCTGCGCGCCGGGGTAGATCGGCACCGCCTCCGCCCAAAGCTCTGCCGCCAATCCCGAGGCGCGGCAAATCGCTTGCGCATGCCCGGCAAGGCCAAAGCCCGTCACATCCGTCATCGCATGGGCCGTGCCCAAAATCTCCGCCGCCCGCGCCTGCGGTCTGGCCATGACGCCAAGCGTTTCGGCCACCACCCGCCCCGGCGCGGTCCCTGCCATATGGCCTGCAAGAATCACCCCCGACCCGATGGGCCGGGTCAGCATCAGCACATCGCCCGGCTGCGCGCCACCGAGGCCGATGGGCATCGCGCCCCGCGTGCCGGTGACCGTAAAGCCGATGGTCAGTTCCGCGCCCATGGTCGTATGGCCACCCACGATCTGCGCGCCGGCGCCCGTCATCACCTCCTGCGCGGCCACCGCGATCTCGCGCAGGGTCCGGGCCTGCAATTCGGGCGACATGCGCGGTAGGATGATCGAACTCAGCGCTGCCTGCGGCGTGGCGCCCATCGCCCAGACATCGCCCAGGGCATGCACCGCCGCGATCCGCGTCATGAGGGCCGGGTCTTCGACAAAGCCGCGCAGGTGATCCGTGCTCATCACCTGAAAGCCGCCGCCGGGGCGGCGCAGCACCGCCGCATCGTCGCCCGCCCCGGTGAGCACATCGCCCGAGACGGGCGGCTGCACTTCGGCCAAGAGATCGCCCAGCACCGCGCCGCCCACCTTGGCCCCGCATCCACCACAAAGCGGCTTGCCCGCCAGCGCCTCCTGCACGCCCGAGGCCACCGGGCCCGTCAGTGCATCAGCCTTCATCGCGGGCAGGTCATCGAGCCCGTCCATGAACTTCCGGTCGATCCGGTCCTTCCACCGCCACAGCAACGCACCGCCAAGGGCCAGCCCGTTCCGTTCCGCCACGGCGGCTTTCCCGCCGAGTGAGATCAGCTTGAGATAATGCCGCTGCGGCTTGAACGCCCGCCGTGCCCCGCCGCTGAGCGCCGCGCGCAGGTTGTCGTGCAGCACCGGCGCCGCCCGCACGGCAAAGACACCGGCCTTGGGGCGCGGGCTGGCCTCCATATGCGCGCAATCGCCGACGGCGAAGAGCCTGTCATCCTCTACCACCCCCAGATCGGCCCCGACGCGGATGAACCCCGCGTGCAGCGGCAGATCGGTCTGGGAAAGCCAGCCCTGCGGCACCGCCCCCGCCGCCCCCACACAAAGCGCCGCAGGGATCGGCGCGCCATCCGCCAAGAGCACCTGCCGGTCGGTGATCTGCGTGACCTTGGCCTCAAGCGCCACGGTCACCCCAAGCGCCGCCATCTGCCGCCGCACCATCGTCTCGGTCCGTCGGGCCATGCCGGAAAGCTGCGGCCCATGCTCCACCACCGTCACCGCTGGCTGCCCCCCCGCCTCGCGCAGGGCAAAGGCCATCGCCATGGCAAGCTCGCAGCCCGCCACACCGCCGCCGATCACCGCCACCTCGGGCGGCTGCTCCCCCGCCCTGACCGCCGCCAGAAACGCACGCCAACGCGCGGCATAGAGATCGAGCGGCTTGGCCCCGACCGCGTGTTCGGCAAATCCCGGCAGGTCCATCTTGGCCGTGATGCCTACGTCGATCGACGCCACATCATAGGCCACGGCCCCCCGCCCTTCGACCGTGATCTCCCGCGCCGCGCTGTCGATCCCCGTCGCTTCCCCAAGGATCAACCGCGCCCCGGCGTGGCGACAAAGGCGCATAAGGTCGATCTCCAAGGCATCGCGGTCGTAATGCCCGGCGATATGACCGGGCAACATGCCGGTATAGGGCGCGGTGGGACCGGGGTTGATGACGGTCAGCCGCGCACCGGGCAGCGGGTCCATCCCCCATTTGCGCAGCACCAGCGCATGGGCGTGCCCGCCCCCCACCAGCACCAAATCTCGCGTCAGGGGCAGATCGCTGTGCACCAGATTGCCTCACTCTCTCTTTCCGCTTTCGCTTATAGCTACCCCAAGCCGCCCGCCCGCGCCATCGGCCTGACCGAGATGTGAGCGGGCCGGATCAGAGCTAAAATGGCACTTCCCCGCCCATTCGGGCCCGGAAAGCCGCCAAACCGGTAAAAAGGGTGACAATTCGCCACAAAACCCCCATGTACATTCCATTCCCGACCCTCTACCGACGGTCGGATTCCTTGCCGTGGCTGGTAGCACCCCACGTGCCCGCCCCCCGCACAACGTTCAAGACAGGACAGCCTTCGTGATCCAGACTATTGCCGATGCCCTTGCCCAACAGGGTTATGAAACACTTACCGCCGTACAGGAGGCCGTCACAGACCCCGCGCTGAACGATCAAGACCTTCTGGTTTCGGCCCAAACCGGGTCGGGCAAGACGGTGGGCTTCGGCCTTGCCATCGCGCC
>NZ_JBIFFJ010000048.1:0-12315 GCF_043556915.1 Sulfitobacter sp. 1A15299
ACCGCGTCCAGCTATGCCGCCAACTGGCACCTCGCCGCAACGGTCATTGCCTCAAAGTGAATGTCCACGGACCCTAGAACAATGAAACTTTTTATCGCAACCGCCGCCGCCACATTGATCGCTTCCGCCAGCTTTGCAGGGCAGTCGACACGCTACGAAGACCTGCGCTTGGATACGTCCGTAACGGCCGACGTTGTCTATGCCGCAGATGCCGGTGAAACCCGCCCTAATGAGCGCGCCGCGGTCCTGCGCTTGGACACATTCTCGGGCGCGCGCGCGCCTGTCGCCACCCTCTCAACCAGCGGGCCAGTGGGCAGCTTGGGCGCAGGTTTCGCCTATGGGGGTTATGGCGCGGGCAATGACTCCCGCTAAGCTTTGACTGACTTGAGAGTGCCCGGCCCGAAGGGTGCCGGGCTTTTCTACAAGCGAAACCGTATGGCCGACGGGCCAACAGTTACTCTTTGCAGAAAAGGAAAATGGCGGAGCGACAGGGATTCGAACCCTGGAGACGGTCTCCCGCCTACACACTTTCCAGGCGTGCGCCTTCGACCACTCGGCCACCGCTCCGTTGAGGCGGGGTTTAGCTTGGGGCGGCAGTGAGTTGCAAGAGCGAATTCCCCCCAGAGAGGATAAATTTATCTAACCGCCCAGATGAACATAGACCCGGCGGTTCAAACGGCCCTTTTTCTCAATCTTTCCAAGGCGAAGACCGCCAATCTCGCCGGTGCGGGCGACATGGGTGCCGCCGCAGGGCTGCAGATCAATGGGGTCTTGCGCCTCTCCGATGCGGATCAGGCGAATGTCCCCTCGTCCGCGGGGCGGGGCGACCGACATGGTTTTGACCAGTTCGGGCGTGGCATCCAATTCGGCCTCGGTGATCCAGTCCTCGCTCACCCGCGCATCAAGGGAGACGAAGTGATTCAATGCCTCCTCCAGTTCTTCGCGGTCCTGCGGCGCATCGGGCATGTTGAAGTCGAGCCGCCCATGGGTGGCCGAAATCTGTCCGCCCGTAACCGGATGTGGAATGACGACGGACAAAAGATGCAGCGCCGTATGCACGCGCATATGTTTATGTCGACGGTCCCAGTCGAGTTCCTGTTTCACGAAAGCCCCCACCGGCGGCAAGGGACGCGGCTCTGCCGGGACCAGCGCGATGCGCCCGCTGTCGCGGTCGCGCACCGTGGTCGCGATGGTCAGCTCTTGCTTGTCCCATGTCAGCCACCCGCTGTCGCCCGGTTGGCCACCGCCTGTGGGGTAGAACAGGGAATTGTCCAAAATCACCCCACCTTCGGGCGTATGGGCCGCCACGCGGGCCGGCGCATCGCGCAAATAGGTCTCGGTCCGGTAGAGCTCGCCCGTCATGCCTGCGGCTCCGCCTTGTCGCTGCCGTCTTGGACGCTGGCACTGGTCGCGGGCTGCAAGGTCTCAGGGTTGCGCAGCCATAGGTCGCGTTGGGCGAAGGGAATTTCGATCCCTTCCTCTTTGAAACGCGCGGCGATGGCGTGGTTGATGTCGTTTTTGACCTTCATCATCCAGTTCACGTCCCGCAAATAGCAGCGCACCTCGAACTCCAGCGCATCGGCCCCGAAGTTCAAGAACAAGACCGCGGGCGGCGGGTTGGTCAGGACGATAGGCTGCGCCTCGGCGATCTCTTGCAGGATGCCTTCGATCCGTTTGGTATCGGTGCCGTAAGCCACGCCCACGGGCACGATGAGGCGACCCACGGTATTGCCACGGGTGTAGTTGGTGACCGTGCCGCTGATCAGATCGGCGTTGGGCACGATGACATCGGTTCGATCGAACGTTTCGATCCTCGTGGAGCGCACCGAGATGTCGCGCACATAGCCCATCTGGCCGCCCACCTCGATCCAATCTCCTTCTGAGATCGGGCGTTCGATCAACAGAATGATGCCGGAGACGAAGTTCGATACCACGTTTTGCAGACCGAAACCGATACCGACCGACAGCGCCCCGGCGACATAGGCCAGCGCGGAAAGGTCGATCCCCGCCCCGGTGATGGCGAGCAGCGCGGCGAGGAAAATACCGACATAGCCGATCCCCGAGACGATGGCATTCTGCCCCCCGATGTCCATCCGCGTCTTGGGCAGGACATTGCTGCGCAGCGCCCCTTGGATCAGACGGGTGGCGGCATAGCCGATCACGAAGATCACCGCGAAGGACAGGAAGTCGGTCGGGCGGATCCGCGTCTCACCAAAGGCGAAGCCCCGGCTGAACAGGGCCCAAAGCTCGGTCAGGTCGGTGACCCGCGCGCCCCATGCCAGCGCCATCAGGGGGAGCGACAGCAACAACAAGATGAGGCCAAAGAAAACCGGCATCAGCGCGTCCCGCGCCTGCACCCCCTGCCCGGTCATGGCGCCGTAGACATCGGCCAAGAAGCGTTGCAGCGTCATCACAAGCCCCAGAAGCACCAGCGTCGTGACATAGGGCGGCAGCAGCGAGTCGGCGGCGTTGTAATAGCCGCTGACCAGCAGCAGTGGGGCTACCACGGCCACGATCATCGCGCCCAGGCCCAGCCCGCGCACGACGCGGTTCAGGGTCGAGGTCCGCGGCTCTTCGGCGGCGGAGACGTCCTCCGTCACCGGATCGCTGTAACCGTGCAGAATTTTCCCGATGCGGAACAGGGCAAAGGCACTCAGCAGCATCACCGGCAGGCGCAGCACGGCCTCGGTGGTTTCCGCCGGGTCTTGGCCGTCGAAGATGGCGGTAACGATCGCGCCCAGTATGACGGTGACGGTGATGATGCTGACGTAGAAACGGACCGCTTTGCGCTCAGCCGCGGGCAGCAGGATCAGCGCCTCGTCATCATCGCGCGAGAACACCCGTTCGGCGACCCAGCGAACGCCCAGCATTGCGCCGCCGATCACCGGGATCAGTTGCACCAGAGCCGAGCCGCGCGGGCCGAGCCAATCGGTCGCCAAAACGGCCATGGCCAGCAAAACCAGACCGACCGTGGGCAGGATGATCCGCAGCAGCGACACGACAAAGCGCCAGATCCCAAAACCACGCGCGCCGAATTGCTGCAGCCGCCCCACGATCGCGGTCGACCAATGTTGGCCGCGGAGGATCAGCACCAAGCCCAGAATGGTGAGGGCCAAAACCGCAGGCAGGGAGGAACGCAGGCTGCGCCGCGCCGTGTCGGCATCGTCAGGCGCCTCGGCGGCGATCTCACCCGCCGCTGTCGCCAGATCGTCAATCGCGGTGCGCCAATGGATGGGGTTGAGCGGCGTGGGCACCACCTCCATCAACTGCTCGGTCTGGCGTTCGCGCAGAGCCACGTCGATCTGCCCGATCAGCGCATCGGCGCGCAGATATGCTGCCTCCGCCCGTTGGACCGGGGTCAGCAGGGTGTTGAGCTGTCGGTTCAGCTCTTCACGGTTGGCAGCGACTTCGGGAGATTCCGGCTCGGCCCCCTCGCCCTCGGGCGGGGTTCCGAGCGCGGCCAATTGTTCGCGCAGGGCGGTGATCCGCGCGGCATTGAGGTTGCGCGCCGCGTCGAACTGGGCGCGGTAGTCCACCAGCCGGGCGCGCTGCACCTCCAGCATGGTTTCGGTGGTGCCGGGGTCGTCCACCGCCTCTTCAGCCGAAGAGGCGACGGTTTCCCATTGGTCGAAATCCGGCAGAACCGGTTCCTGTGCGACAGCAGCGCCGGTCAGCCAGACCAGCAACGCGGTGAGGCCAAGGGCGAAGCGGAGCATTTGGGTCATGTATCCTCGAAAACACCTGGGATGGATTGTGGCGCGGCATCAAGCCAAGCGGGCGTCGGCAGCCCCTTCTCGCGTAGGAAATCCGGGTTGAAGAGCTTGGATTGATAGCGCGTGCCGAAGTCGCAAAGCACGGTCACAATGGTATGGCCCGGCCCCATGTCTTTCGCCAGACGTATGGCACCGGCGACGTTGACACCCGACGACGCACCAAGGCAGAGCCCCTCATTCTCGAGCAGGTCAAAGACGACCGGCAGCGCCTCTTCATCCGAGATGTTATAGGAATGGTCAGGTTTGAACCCTTCGAGGTTCGCGGTGATCCGCCCCTGACCGATGCCCTCGGCGATGGAACTGCCTTCGGACTTCAACTCGCCTTCGGTATAGTAGCTGTGCAGCGCTGCGCCATCAGGATCGGCCAGCGCGATCTTCACGCCTTTGGGTTGCAGCGCCATGGCCACGCCAACGAGTGTCCCGCCCGAGCCGACCGCGCAGCAAAAGCCATCGACCTTGCCGCCGGTCTGTTCCCAGATCTCGGGGCCGGTGGTTTCGATATGGGCCTGCCGGTTGGCGGTATTGTCGAACTGGTTGGCCCAGATCACCCCCTCGGGCGTGGTCTTGGCCAATTCCTTGGCCAAACGCTCGGAATAGCGGACGAAGTTGTTGGGGTTTTTGTAGGGAGCGGCGGGCACCTGCACCAGTTCGGCGCCGGCCAGCCGCAGCATGTCTTTCTTTTCCTGCGATTGTGTCTCGGGGATGACGATGACGGTCTTGAACCCCATCGACGCGCCCACCAGCGCAAGCCCGATGCCGGTGTTTCCCGCAGTGCCTTCGACGATGGTGCCGCCGGGCTTCAACTCACCCCGTGCGATGGCGTCACGGATGATGAACAGCGCCGCGCGGTCCTTGACCGACTGGCCGGGGTTCATGAACTCCGCCTTGCCCAAGATTTCGCAGCCGGTCTCTTCGCTCGCGCCGCGCAGCCGGATCAGCGGTGTGTTTCCAATGGCCTCGGCCAAATCTTTAGCAACCTGCATGTTTGCCCCCAGTTCATGTTCCGTCCGGTTTAGCTGTCGTGCCTTCGGACCTCAAGCGTTCGCGGTGGCGCGCCAGCCAATAGGCGCTCGCCACCAATGGCGCATTGGCAAGGGCCTGCGCATCTGCCAAGGCCATCAGATCATCGAATGACATCAGATGCGACCGGATATCCTCGCCCTCCGCAGGCAAACCGCCTGTGCCCATGATATGATCCGGCAAATCCGCCAATCCCACGAAAATGTGAAAGAATTCCGTCGCATTTCCGGGGGAGGCATAGACGTTTCCGACCGGCTCCAAGGCACCCAAGGTGATGCCCGCCTCCTCCTGCGCCTCGCGCCGCGCGGCGGCCTGCGGGGTCTCTCCGGGGTCGATGTGGCCCGCGATGGGTTCCAACTGCCAGCAGGTCCGGTCACCGCGCGCCAGCGGGCCCATGCGGATTTGCTCAACCAGCAGCACGCGGTCACGCTGCGGGTCATAGGGCAGGACCAGCGCGGCATCCGCGCTGACAAAGACCGCGCGGTCGATCTGTGCCGACAGGCTGCCGTCAAAGGTCTCATGCCGCAGCGAGATTTCATCCAGTGCGAAAAAATTCGCGTAAACGCGGCGACGGTCAATCACCTCGACCTTGCCATCAAGCGCCAGCGGATCATGCATGCTTTGTGCCGCCAGCACCTGCTGATGGGCCCGGCGGCGGATCATTGGGAACATCGCATCGACCTCGGCGCGGGGGCGCTGGCCCATATAGCTCATCACTTCGCGCGCGGCGTGGCAGGAAAGCGCGGCCCAATCACGCTCCCACTCTGACAAGGACCATGGCCCCTGCGCGGTCCAGCGCCCGGGCTGGGGCAGATAGACCTCGGCCCCCTGCCCGTCCGCCAGTGTCACCGGCACCAAATCATAGTCGAAGGCGCCTTCATAGAAATCGAGCCGCGCAAAATCATCCGCGCTCAGCCCCCGCACCAGCAACCCTTCGGCCCGCGCGCCCTCGCGCGCCTCAATCGTCGGAAACGGCCCTTCGGCGGCAGCCGAGACGTGGTAGCCGGGCAGATTGGCGGGGCTGAGGTCAATCGCCTCGGAAGAGCGGCCAAGCACGATTTCCAAGAGCGGCAGATGCCGCAGGGTGCCGTAGATAAAGAGATGTCGCATGGGGGTCAGGGCCAACGATTATAAGCAAATTCTGTCAAAAGCCCCACGATCACGCCACCGATGACAAGCGCCACGCCGATGGGCACGGTGGCGATCATCAGGCCAAATTCCGCGCCGATCTGGAACACGGCGACGATGGCTTCGAAGGGATCGTCATAGCGGTTGCGCAGCGCCAGACGGACCATTTCATTCGCCGCCTGCAAGAAGATCGCCCAAAGCATCAGCACAAAGACGCCGGCAAAACCGTTGTTGATCGCAGCCACCATGCCCCGGCCCGCGCGCCGGCCCATGACGCGCCAGCCCACGAGGAGGCCCAGCACGACGTTGAGCGGCAGGAAATATCCGAAATCCGTGCTTTCCGGCATTAGGGGCACCACCATGCCCGACAGGACAAAGGCCAGCACAGCGAGTGAGATCGCCGCCATAAGTCGTGCACCATTCGGCATTTTTCGGCTCCTTGCGGGGGGGGACCGCAGGGGCGGTCACACCGGTCGCCGTACCGTAATCTGCGTCACATCGCAATTGCCACTGTCGAATGTCGCGGCACAGGAAGTGAGGTAAAAATTCCACATCCGGCGAAAGCGTTCGTCAAAGCCAAGCGCGGTGATCTGATCCCATTTCTCGTTAAAGGTCTCATGCCAACGGCGCAGGGTGATGTCATAGCTTTTGCCGAATTCGATCGACCGGTCGACCACCAGCCCTGCCCGCTCGACCTGCTCCCGTAGGATCGTGGGGCTGGGCAACATGCCGCCCGGGAAGATGTATTTTTGGATGAAATCTACCCCGCGTTTATAGACCTCCCACCGGCGGTCGGCGACGGTGATGATCTGCAAAGTCGCCGCGCGGCCCGGTTTCAGGCGCTGGTGCAGCGTGTCGAAATAGACCGGCCAGTATTTCTCGCCCACCGCCTCGAACATCTCGATGCTTGCGATGCCGTCATAGCTCTCGGTCTCGTCGCGGTAGTCTTGCAGTTTAAAAGTCACACGATCCGAGAGCCCCGCCTTGGCGATGCGCTCTTGGGCGTAGTTGAACTGCTCTTGGCTGATGGTCAGTGCTGTCACCTTCAGCCCGCGTTCGGCGGCGGCATATTCCGCAAAACCGCCCCAGCCACAGCCGATTTCCAAGACGTGGTCGCCGGGCTGCACGCCCATCTGATCGACCATGGACTTGTATTTCGCCCGCTGCGCGGCCTCAAGCGATTGCTGGGCGTCGCCCTCAAAAATGGCCGAGGAATAGGTCATCGTATCATCCAGCCAGAGGCTGTAGAAGGCATTGCCCAGATCGTAGTGATAGCTGATGTTGCGCTTGGCCTGTTTGCGGTTGTTGCGCTGAAGCCAAAACCGGAACTTCTCGAACTGGCGCAGCAGCCCTTGGCCGGGGAAACCGTCATAGACCGTCTCGTTCCCTGCATGAACCAGATCCATGAAGGCCTGCAGGTCCGGGGTCGACCACCATTCGTCCAGATAGGCGTCACAGAAGCCCAGATCGCCCTCGCGGATCAACCGGGCGAAGAGGTCATCGTTATGGATGTGCAGTTCCGCCACCGGGCCGGGTTTGGCCCCCTCGGCACGGAACATGCGGCCATCGGGCAGGACAAAGTCCACCCGCCCGTGCTGCATCTCTTGCGCCATCGCGAAGACCTGCGGGAAATAGCGCGGCAGACCTTTCTGCCCCTCGGTGGTCGTAAGCTTCATACCTCGGTTCCGTTCTTGTTATTGACGCCCACTGTAACCGCAGGCTGCTGTTTCGCAAAAAGTTAAAAGTCGCGGTTGCGATAGGCGTCGAGCGCGCGCTCCCGCCCTTCCGACAGATCGACGATCGGATCGGGGTAGCCGTCCTCCGGGCTCAGCCCCCAATGGCGCGGGATCGCGTCGAAATAGGCCAGCGCCTCGTCACTCGGTTTCGCGCGGCCCTCGGCAATCCAACGGCGGGTGTAGTCGCGCCCCTTGTCGAACCGATCAAGCTGGGTCTCGGGGTTGAAAATGCGGAAGAACGGCGTCGCATCGGGGCCGGAGCCCGCAGCCCATTGCCAGCCCATCGCGTTATTGGCCGGATCCCAATCGATCAGATGTTCTTCGAACCACTTCTGCCCGATCCGCCAATGACACATCAGGTGCTTGGTCAGATAGCTTGCCACGATCATGCGGCCCCGGTTGTGCATCCGGCCCGTGACCTGCAATTCGCGCATGGCCGCGTCGACGAAGGGCACGCCGGTGCGCCCCTGTTTCCACGCCAGCACCTCGGCGCGGCGCGCGTCCTCATTCCACGGGAAAGCCTGCCATTCCTCACGCCAGTTTTGGTCAAGGATGCGCGGCGTATGGTACATCAGGTGATAGGCAAACTCGCGCCAGGCGAGTTCCTTGAGGAAGGTCTCAGCCCCGCGCTTGCCCTCCTGCATCGCCCGCCGGCCCGCGTGCCAGCACTGGGCCGGGCTGATCTCACCCAGCGACAGGTTTTCCGACAGGGCCGAGGTGCCATCTTCGCCCGGCAGGTCGCGGCTTTCGTCGTAGCCTTCGACGATATGGGCCATGAAAGAACCAAGCCGCGCCTGTGCCGCAGCCTCACCCAGCCGGACATAGGGGCGCACCACGTCGCGCCCGCGCTGCATCTCGGCGTCCATTTGCCAATCGTCCAGCGCGGGGCTCTCGGGCCAGCTTTGCGGGGCTGGGATGTCGCTTGGGGTGGCCAAGGGGGCCGCCACATCGCGGCCCCGGACCGCCTTCCAATAGGGGGTGAAGACTTTGTAAAAACCGCCAGTTTTGGTCTCAACCGTCCAAGGCTCGAACATCAGATGTCCGGCAAAGCTGCAGGCCTCGAGCCCATCGTCTTTCAGCGCTTCTTTGACCTGCGCATCCCGGTCAATGGCGGCGGGATCGTAAAGGCGGCTCCAATAGACCGCCCCCGCGCCGGTTGCCTCGATCACCTCGCGCAGCACCTCAAGCGCGTCGCCGCGACGCAGGATCAGGCGGCTGCCCTTCTCGGCCAAGGTCTCCCCAAGGCAGTCCAGGGCCAGGCCGAGGCGGAACTTCGGGGCTGCGCCCAAAGCCTCTGATTGCGCATCGTGGATGAATAGCGGGATAACCGGACGGCCCGTCTTGCAGGCCGCCGACAGGGCGGGATGGTCGCTCAGCCGCAGATCGCGGCGGAACCACATGATAATCGGGGAATTGTCGCTCACGTTCGGGGTCTTGCTCCTGCACCTGTCCCGCAACATAGCGCCCCTGCGCCCGGGTCAAGGGTCAGAGCAGATCATCCAGCGCGTTCAGCAGTTTATCCATCTCCTCCTGCGTGGTGTAATGGGTAAAGCTGAGCCGGAGCACGCCTTTGGCCTCATCCACCCCCATCGCATCAAGCGCCCGGCCCGCGTAGAATGTGCCGCCCCCTGCCATGATGCCGCGTGCGGCCAGTGCCTGCGCCATCTCGCCCCCCGGTCGATCAAGCGCCAATGCCACCGTGGGCGCGCGGGTTGCCGCATCGGTGGGGCCGATGACCCGCACCGAGTTGCGCGCCGCCATGGCATCCAGCAGCGGTTGCAACAGAGCCGTCTCATGGGCGCGCATCGCATCATGCACGGCGACACGACGCGCCGTGGCCCCGGCAGTGCTGCCGATATGGTGGGCGTGGAAGGCGTCGATATAGTCCGCCATGCCCGCGCTGGCTGCGATCTGCGCGTGATCCGGCCCGGCGGGGGTGAAACGTTTGTAAAGCACGTCCCCGTTAAAGTGATGCGCTTGGTTCGGCAGCAGTTCGGCCAGCGCCCGGCGGATGACCATGACACCCTGATGCGGCCCGAAGGTTTTGTAGGCGGAAAAAAGGTAGATATCCGGCCCCAGCACCCCAACATCGGCAAAGCCATGCGGTGCATAGGACACGCCATCGACGCAGACGAAAGCACCGGCGGCATGGGCCAGCGCCGTGATCTCGGTCACCGGGTTGATCTCGCCCACCACGTTTGAGCAATGCGGGAAGCAGACCAGCCGGACATTCTCGTCCAAGAGGTCTTCGAGCTTGGCGGGATCGAGGTGCCCGGTCTCAGGATCGATCTGCCATTCGCGGATCTCGATCCCCCGCGCGGCGAGCCTGCGCCACGGGCCGGTATTGGCCTCATGGTCCTGATTGGTCACGACGATCGCCTCACCGGGCTGCATCATCTGACCAAAAGCCTGCGCCAGCACATAGGTGTTCTGCGTGGTGGATGGGCCAAAACTTAGCTCCTCCGGGGTCACGCCAAGGATCGCGGCCATGCGGGTGCGGGCCTCGTCCATCTCCTCCCCGCCTAGCCGGCTGGCCTCATAGGCGCCATAGGGCTGCACCTTTCGCTGGGTGTAAAAGCGATGCAGCCGGTCGATCACTTGGCGGCAGGTATAAGACCCGCCGGCGTTCTCAAAGAAAGCCTGCCCCTGAAGGCTCGGCTCGGCGAAGGCGGGAAATTGGGCGCGGACCCATTCGGAATCAATATGCATGGCGCGAAGGTTGACCGCAGCGCGGCCAAGGTCAAGCGCCCAAAGAAAACGGCGACCCCATGGGGCCGCCGTCATCATTGTCTTAAAGGTTGTGCAGGTTAACGAATTTTACGCTCGTCCTGCAGGCCACGGAAGATGCAGAAGCACATGAAGAGCAGCAGCAGCGTGAACAGCAAGCCGGTGGAGATCACCATGGATTGCAGCGCCGCCAAACCGCCGCCGATCAACAGCGCGATGGCCACGGCACCCTCAAAGATGCACCAGAACACCCGCTGCGGCACCGGTGCGTCGACCTTGCCGCCCGCCGTGATCGTGTCGATCACAAGCGACCCGGAGTCCGACGAGGTGACGAAGAACACCACCACCAGCACGATGCCGATGAAGGAGGTGATCGAAGCCAGCGGCAGCGCGTCGAGCATTTTGAACAGCTGCAACGGCAGGCCCGCATCTTGCGCCGCGGTGTAGCCGTCGTTCAGCACCTGATGGATCGCGGTGCCGCCAAAGATCGACATCCAGAGCACACAGACCAGCGAGGGGATCAGCAGCACGCAGATCACGAATTCCCGCACGGTACGGCCCCGGCTGACGCGGGCGATGAACATGCCGACGAAGGGTGACCAGCTGATCCACCACGCCCAGTAGAAGGCCGTCCAGCCCTGGGAGAAGTTCACGTCTTCACGGCCAAACGGGTTCGCCAGCGCGGGCAGGAATTCGATATAGGCCACCAACGAGTCCCAGAAGAAGGACAGCAGGAAGATCGTCGGCCCGACAAAGAGCGTGAACAGCGCCAGCAAGGCGGCCAGCCCCATGTTGATCTCGCTCAGCACTTTCACACCGCCATCGAGGCCGCGCAGAACCGAGACCAGCGCCACGGCGGTGATCAGGGAAATCAGCACGATCTCGGAGGTGGTGCCGATGGGAACGCCGAACAATTCGTTCAGACCTGCGTTCGCCTGCGTGGCACCCAGCCCGAGCGACGTCGCCAGACCAAAGAGCGTGGCGAAAACCGCGATGGTGTCGATGATATGCCCGGGCCAGCCCCAAACACGTTCGCCCAGAACCGGATAAAAGGCCGAGCGGATCGTCAGCGGCAGACCTTTGTTGTAGGTGAACAGCGCCAGCGCCAGCGCGACGATGGCGTAGATCGCCCAAGGGTGCAGACCCCAGTGATAGATCGTCGCCGCCATGCCAAGGCGCAGCGAACCGGCTTCGTCACCCGTGGCGGCACCCAAGGGGGCCCAGTCGGTGCGCAAACCGTTCTCTGTCGTGATCTCGCCCATGGAGGTCGAGAAATGGGTCAAGGGCTCGGACACGCCGTAGAACATCAGGCCGATGCCCATGCCCGCCGCGAAAAGCATCGCGAACCAACCCAGATAGGTGTAATCCGCCACTGCTTCGTTGCCGCCAAGGCGGACATTGCCAAAGGGCGTTACGATTAGCAAAAGCGCGAAGATCACCACCAGGTCGGCAGAGCCGATCAGGAACCAGTCAAAGTTTTTGGTGGTAAAGTTGAACATGGCCGAGAAGATCGCGGCGGCCTGCTCTGGCAATGCGATAGTGTAGAAAACGAAGATCACGACCGCGAGCCCCGAAATCAGAAAAACCGGGTTGTGAATATCTAGCCCGAACGGCCCGATCTGCCGTTCGATATTGTCCTGACCGATCTCGTAATCGGTGTCGATGACATCCGCCTTGCCCTCAGGCTCGGGGATGCCGTGCGAATTGGTATCGCTCATTATCTGTTCCCTCTTTGATGACAGATTGCCGCGCAGAACGCGGCGTTCTGTTTTTTTCATCCGTGCGCAACAGGATAGGGGCTTGCGGCCATTGGGCAAGCCATTGTGGCCAAACCCCCTTGGAAACTTGGCTAAAACGACATGGTGTGATTGCGGCGGTCGCTCTCCAGTGGCGAACGAGGTCCGGTATGTTGGCCTCATGGATATAAGCCG
>NZ_JBIFFJ010000005.1:0-192499 GCF_043556915.1 Sulfitobacter sp. 1A15299
CAAGATACCGGAAGTGTCGCAACCCAGTTTAGAATGTGCCCGTGCTACAAACATGATTCCTATAATCAGGGTTATGTTATTAAAACATGCTGTCTGAACCCGACAGCGGCACCCGCTTGCCGCTCCTCCGCGCCGCCCTACGTCCCGAAGCAGCCGATAGCCGGAGGGATCTGCCCCTCCGCCCCAATTTAGCCAAAGGATATTGCCGTGGAAACGAACCTGACCATCAATGGCACCGAGCAGCGGCTGGACCTCGATCCCCGCACCACGTTGCTGGATGCGCTGCGCCACCATCTTGGACTGACCGGCAGCAAGAAGGGCTGCGATCACGGGCAATGCGGCGCTTGCACGGTCATGGTGAATGGCCGCCGGATCAATGCTTGCCTGACATTGGCCTGTATGCATGACGGCGATGCGGTGACCACCATCGAAGGCATCGGAGCGCCCGGCAACCTTAGCCCGCTGCAAGACGCCTTTGTCCGCGAGGATGGGTTCCAATGCGGCTATTGCACGCCGGGGCAAATCTGCTCGGCCACCGCGATGTTGGAGGAGATCGCCGAGGGCTGGCCCAGCCATGTGACCGATGATCTGGAGGGCAAGCCTGCGCTGACCACGGAAGAGATCTCGGAACGGATGAGCGGCAATCTCTGCCGCTGTGCGGCCTATCCCAACATCGTCGAGGCGATCCGAAAAGCGGCGGGAGACAACGCATGAGACCATTCGACTATACCCGCGCCGAAAATACAGAGGCCGCCGCGCGGCAAGCGGCCAGCGGTGGCACCTTCATAGCCGGGGGCACCAACCTTCTCGATCTGATGAAGCTGGAGGTCATGACCCCCGAGGCGCTGATAGACATCAACCGGCTCGACCTTGGCGAGATCGAAGAGACCGAAGACGGCGGGCTGCGCATCGGGGCCTTGGTGACCAACAGCGATCTGGCCAATGACGCCCGCCTGCGCAAGGGTTGGCCGGTGCTGAGCCGTGCGTTGCTGGCCGGGGCCAGCGGACAGTTGCGCAACAAGGCGACAACGGGCGGCAATCTGCTGCAACGCACGCGCTGCCTGTATTTCTACGACCGCGCCATGCCCTGCAACAAACGCGCGCCGGGCACGGGCTGTTCGGCGAAGGAGGGGTTCAACCGGATCCTTGCCGTCTTGGGCACCTCGGAGCATTGCATCGCCACCCATCCCAGCGACATGGCCGTGGCCATGCGGGCGCTCGGGGCCGAGGTGGAGACGCTGAAAGAAGACAGCAGCACGCGCCGGCTGACGCTTGATGAGCTTTACCTGCTGCCCGGAGAGCGGCCAGATCAAGAGACCGTTCTAGAGCCGGGCGAATTGATCACCGCCGTGGTGCTGCCCGCGCCGGTGACGGGCAAACAGACCTACCGCAAGGTGCGGGACCGGGCTTCTTATGCCTTTGCCCTCGTCTCGGTCGCCGGAATCGTCGAGATGGAAGACGGACGGATCACCCGCGCCGATCTGGCCTTTGGCGGGCTGGCGCCGAAACCTTGGCGCAATGCCGAGGTGGAGGATCTGCTCACCGGCAACGCGCCTTCGGAAGACCTTTTCAACAAAGCCGCCGATCTGCTGCTGGCCGAGGCCAAAGGCTATGGCGCGAATGATTTCAAAATTCCCCTCGCCCGCCGCACGCTGGTGTCGGTGCTGAACGAACTTACCGCGGAGGCCCAGCAATGACCGAGCAATTCAAGATGGACGCGCCCGCCACCGCCCGCAGGTTGGATGATATGGCGCAGGGGCTTGTCGGCGCGCCGCTGGACCGCCCCGAGGGGCCGCTGAAGGTGAGCGGCACGGCAACCTATGCCAATGAATGGCAGGTCGAAGGCATGGTGCATGGCGTCATGGTCCGCGCGCCGGGCAACAGTGGCCGGGTGGTCTTGGCCAACCGCGACGCGGTGGCGCAAATGCCGGGGGTATTGGCCGTGATCCAAGACCCGCGCCTGCTGCGCAATCCGGCCCAAGGCACTGCGAACCAAGCGCCAATTCAAGGGCCGGAACAGGCCGCCTACCTCGGCCAGTTGATCGCCGTGGTCGTCGCCGAAGAATTCGAACAGGCCCGCCATGCGGCGCAATCGCTGAAGGTGGAATTGGAGAATGGCGAGGTCATGCCGGTCGATCCCGCCACCGCGGCGGTTGAGCCGCAGGAGGCGAAGACCTTGGATCAGGGCGATCTGGAGGGCGCGATGGAGGAGGCCGCATTCTCGGTCGATGTGACCTATACCACCCCGTCGCATTCCAGCACCCCAATGGAGCCGCATGCCTCCATCGCCTCATGGGACGGGGAAGACCTGACCCTGCGCGGCAGCTATCAGATGCTGAAATACAACCGCAACGAGCTTTCCGATGCCTTGGGCATCCACCCCGACCGGCTGCGCATCCTGTCGCCCTATGTCGGCGGCGGTTTCGGGTCGAAACTCGGAATCGCGCCCGAGGCCGTCGCCGCGGCGATTGCCGCGAAAGAGGTGGGCCGCCCGGTCTCTGTCGCGCTGCACCGCCAGCAGGTCTATGAGGCGACGATGCGCCGGTCCGAGACCACGCAGCGGGTGCGCCTTGCCGCCGATGCCGAAGGACGCCTGACCGGGCTGGGCCATGACGCGCGGGTGTCCAACCTGCCCGGAGAGAGCTTTGCCGAGCCGGTCTTGCAGGCGTCGCATTTTCTCTATGCCGGGGCGAACCGCAAGATGTCGATGGATTTGGCGCGGGTGCACCGCCTTTGTGCAGGCTCCGTCCGCGCGCCGGGCGAGGCGGTGGGCGTCACCGTTTTCGAGGGCGCGATGGATGAGCTGGCCGACAAGATCGGCATGGACCCGGTCGAACTGCGCCGCCGCAACATTCCCGAGAAGGACCCCGAAAGCGGCAAGGAGTTCTCCTCCCGCCGTTTCCGAGAGGCGCTCGACAGCGGGGCCGAGACATTCGGCTGGGCCGACCGCCCCGGCGTCAAGGAGCGGCGCGAGGGGGAATGGCTGATCGGCTATGGCATGGCCTCTGCCGCGCGGGTGAACGTGTTGATGGAGAGCCAAGCCCGCGTGACGCTGATGCCCGATGGCCGCCTGCGGGTCGAAACGGATATGACCGATATCGGCACCGGCACCTATGCGATCTTGGGCCAAATCGCGGGCGATATGATGGGCCTGCCCCGCGATGCGGTCGACGTGGTCTTGGGCGATACCACCCTGCCCCCGGCTTCGGGTTCAGGCGGGTCATGGGGCGCGTCGTCGAGCGGCACCTCGGTCTATCTGGCCTGCGAGGCGATCCGCAAACAGCTTGCCGCAAGGCTGGAGGTGGAGGAAGGCGACCTCACGCTAAAAGACGGCATGGCGACCTTCGACAACCAGACCCGCAGCCTGAGCGATATCCTGAACGGGGATGAGATTGCCAAAGTGGGTCATGTGCAGCCCGGCGATACTTCCGAGGCGGTGCGGCAGGCCACCTTCGGGGCCTATTTCGCCGAGGTTGCGGTACATGCCGCCTCGGGCGAGACCCGGGTGCGACGGATGCATGGCACCTTTGCCGCCGGGCGGATCTTGAATGCCAAGACGGCGCGCTCGCAATGTCTGGGGGGCATGACCTTTGGCATCGGCATCGCGTTGACCGAGGAGTTGGCCTTTGACCCGCGCGACGGCCATGTGGCCAACCATAACCTCGCGGAATACCACATCCCGGTGAACGCGGATGTGCCGCAGCTGACCGTCGATCTGCTGGAAGAGCGGGACGATTGGGCCAACCTGCTACAGGCCAAAGGGATCGGCGAACTGGGCATCTGCGGCGCGGCGGCGGCAATCGTTAATGCCATCTACAACGCCACTGGCGTCAGGGTGCGCGACTATCCCGCCACTTTGGACAAGGTGATTGCCGGGATGTGAGGAGACGAGGGGCGGTGTGATCGGCCGCCCCGTACTTTGCCGGTCTTGCGCTTGATGCCTACCGCGTCAGCCGCTGCTCCCAAGCCGCCCGGAAGGCGGCATAGCGCTCCGCATAGGCTGACGTGAGCGCGGGGTTGGGCGCGATGCTCTTGCGTATCTTTGGGGGCCGGATCACCTCCGCCTCCGCCGCCGCGCCACAGCCGAGCATCGCCAGCCGCGCCGCGCCAAGCGCCGCGCCCTGCGCACCGCTTTCGGGCACATCGAGGGTCAGCCCGGTGATGTCGGCGATCACCTGCAACCATGTCTCCGACTGGCTGCCGCCGCCCGCCACACAAACCCGTTTGGGCAAGGAACCACAGTGGTCGAGGGCGCGACAGCAGTCGGCAAAGGCAAAGCCCACCCCCTCCATCACCGCCTGCACCATATCCGGCAACCCATGCCCGCGGCGCAGCCCGTGAAAGGCCCCGGCGGCATCGGGGGCGTTATGCGGTGTCCGCTCGCCCGAGAGATAAGGCAGGAAGGTGATCCGAGAGGGTTGCCGAATGTCTTGAACCATACCCGCCAAATCCGCCGGGCTTTGCCCCGTGATCTGCCCGAGCCACGCCAAAGCATCGGTGGCTGATAGGATCACACCCATCTGATGCCAGGTCTTGGGCACCGCGTGGCAGAAACTATGCACGGCGCTTTCGGTATTGCTGGCGAAACGGTCGGTCACGGTGAAAAGCACGCCAGAGGTGCCGAGCGACAGAAACCCCTGCCCCGGCTGCACCAGCCCCAGCCCCACGGCGGTGGCGGCATTGTCCCCCGCGCCGCCCGCGACGGTGACGTTGCCGACACCCCACTCCGCGGCAAGCTCGGCCCGAAGCCCGCCCGCCCGCGCGCTGCCTTCGACCAGTCGCGGCATCTGATCGCGCGTAAGCCCCGTGGCGGCGAGCAGTTCATCCGACCAATCGCGTTTTTCCACATCGAGCCAAAGCGTGCCCGCCGCGTCGGACATTTCCGAGACATGCTCTCCCGTCAGCCATAGGCCGACATAGTCCTTGGGCAGCAGGACCTTGCGGACCTGCGCGAAAATCTCCGGCTCATGTTTCTGCACCCACCGCAGCTTGGGCGCGGTGAAGCCTGCCATGACGATATTGCCACCCAGCCCGCGAAAATCGGCACGCTGTTCCAGTTCCGCGCATTCGGCATGGGCGCGGCCATCGTTCCACAGGATCGCCGGGCGCAGGGGCTGGTCGTGGGCATCCAGCAGCGTGGCGCCATGCATCTGGCCCGAGACGGCAATGCCGCGCAGCGCCGCGAATGCCTCCGGGGCCGCGGCGCGGACCTCGGCGATGGCGCTCTTGCAGGCGGTGATCCATGAATGGGGGTCTTGCTCGCTCCACATCGGCTGCGGGCGCTGAACCTCCAACGGGGCATGACCCTCGGCCAAGGGCCGTTGGCCTGCGTCGATCAAAAGCGCTTTGACGCCCGAGGTGCCAAGGTCCAGGCCGAGATAGGTCATGCGGTACTCGTTACTTCAAAAATGAGAGGGAGCCACCGGCGGGCTGCCGGTGGCTCTGGCCATTAGAACGGGCTGTCGGGATAGTAGAAATCCATCGCGTTCTCTTGCGTCACCAGCACTGAGCCGATCACGAAAGTGCCCGAGACCGGCGCGTTGGAGGTGAGGCCCACCGCCGTCAGTTCGATCGCGGTGGCGATCATCGACGGCGGGTAGGTCACATTGGCCGGGATCATCTCATCGCCATCGGCAGTGCGCTTGATCATCTCTTTCATGCCGGCCCCGCCGAGCACGAATTTCACATCGTCACGCCCCGCCGCTTCGATTGCCGCCAGCACGCCAATCGCCATGTCGTCGTCCGAGGCCCAGACCGCGTCGATATTGGGGTATTTCGACAGAAAATCCTGCATCACAGTAAAGCTGTCGTCGCGGTTCCAGTTGCCATGCTCCATGTCGAGCACATTGATGCCGGAGCCTTCGATCGCCGCGGTGAAACCCTCCACGCGCTCGTTGTCGATGGTGGTGGGGATGCCGCGCAGCACGACGATATCGCCGCCATCGGGCATTTGCTGGGCCATGAACTCCCCCGACACCTTGCCAAAGCCGCTGTTGTCGCCCGCAACGTAAAGGTCTTGGATCCCCTCGACGGAAAGGCCACGGTCCACCACGGTGACCCATGCACCGCTATCGGCCACGGCCTGCACCGGCGGGGTCAGCGGGTCGGATTCAAAGGGCAGCACCACCAGCGCGTCGATGTTGCGCGTGGCGACCATGTCTTCGATGTCGTTCACCTGTTTGCCGGGGTCCGACGCGGTGGCGAGAACGAAGTCGAGGTCGGAATAGACCTCTTCCAGACGTTCGACGGTTTCCTTGGCGTGGAAGTTCATGCCCCCCGCCCAGCCGTGGGTCGCCGCCGGGATCGACACGCCGATGACTTTGGTGTCTTGGGCAAAGGCGGCGGTGCCAACAGCCGTGGCCAGCGCGGTGGCAATGAATGTTTTGGTAAATGTCATAATTGCTCCTCCCATGAAGCGTTCAACTACGGCTTAAAGCGCCGTCTTCCTTTCGCGCTGTAGGATCACAGCGAGAATGATGATAATCCCTTGGATCGCACCGTTCAGATAGGGCGACACGAAATCGGTAAGGTTCAGGATATTGCCGATCAGGCTGAGGATCAGCACGCCGATGACGGTGCCCCAGACCCGACCGAAACCACCCTTCAGCACGGTGCCGCCGATGATGACGGCGGCAATCGCCTCCAACTCCCAGAGCACCCCGGTCGAGGCCGAGGCCGAGCCGAGGCGCGGTACATACATGATCGTCGCGATGCCCACCAAAATGCCCAAGGCGGCATAGGAGATCAGACGGGTGCGATTGACGTTCACATTTGAATAATGCGCCACATGTTCGTTCGACCCGGTGGCGGCGCAGTGGCGGCCATAGACGCTGCGCGACATGATGATCTCACCAATGATGACCACCAGCGCGAAAACGATGATCGGCCAGCTGATCCCGAGGATGCCGTCGAAATAGACGGGCCGGTAAAAACTGCGCAGGCCGAAATCGAGCGACAGGGTGCCGCCATCGGCCAGCCACGTCACCAGCGAGCGGTAAATGCCCATGGAGCCAAGCGTGACGATGAAGGCCTCAATACCAAGCGCGGTGATCAAAAAGCCGTTCAACAGCCCCGCCAGCAGCCCCGCCACGATGGCCGTGAACATGCCCAACAGGATGATCGGCACGCCGACACCGAGGCTTGGCAAAGCGGCGTTCATCACCAAGATCATCAGCCCCGCAATAAAGGCCGCCATCGACCCCACCGACAGGTCAAGCCCCCCGGCGGTGATGACAAAGGTCATGCCCACTGCGATGATCCCGATAAAGGCCGAACGGGCGAGCACGTTGGTGATATTCGCAGCACTCAGGAAGTTGGAATTCAGCGCCGTGCCGATCACCACCAGAACGATCAGCGCGATGATCGGCCCGAGGACAGACATCGACGGCAGGCGGAAGCTTTTGGTGTGAGCTGTGGTTACATCTGTCATCTTCGGTTTCCTTAACCCGTCATCGGCATTTGTTCGGCGCTCAGCCCCATGGAAAGGCGGACAATCGCGTCTTCTGTGATCTCGCCCGCGTTCAGCGTGCCGCTGACCTCGCCCAAACGCATGACCATCACGCGGTCGGCAAGCCCGATGAGTTCAGGCATCTCAGAGGTGATCACGATAATGGCGTGGCCTTGATCAGCCAATTTGCGCAGGAAAGCATAGATTTGCTGCTTGGTGCCGATGTCGATGCCGCGAGTGGGTTCATCGACGATCAGGATGCGCGGCTCAGAGAGCATGATCTTGGCCAGCAACAGTTTTTGCTGGTTGCCGCCCGACATATTGCCGACGCGCACGTCACGGCTGCCTGCGCGAATGTCGAACGCGCTAATGGCTTCCGTCAGGGCGTTTTCCTCTGCGCTGCGGTCGATCAGGAAACCGCCGAATTTATGAAGGTTTTGCAGGGTCAGGTTCTCACGCATGCCGCGGTCCAGCAGCAACCCGCGCAGCTTGCGGTCTTCGGTCAGATAGCACAGCCCGGCCTGTTGCGCATCGCTCGGCTTCTTGAACTGCACCGGCTCGCCAAAAAGCGTGACACGCTCGGCGCTTGCCGGGCGCAGCGCGGCCAGACCCTCCATCACCTCGGTCCGCCCAGAGCCGATGAGCCCGCCGAGCCCGAGGATCTCCCCCTGTCGCAGCGAAAAAGACACATTTCTGGCAAAGCCCGGCACGCTGAGGTTTTCGACCCAGAGCACCTCTGGCGCGCCCCGCTCCACACCGGGTTTGGCGGGGTAGAGGTCGGAGACATCGCGGCCCACCATGGCGGTGGCCATTTCGTCTTCGGTGATCTCAGAGGTCGGGCTGGATTGCACCACCGCGCCATCGCGCATGATGGTGACATGGTCCGAGATCTTGGCCACTTCGTCCAATTTATGCGAGGTGAACAAGACCGCCGTTCCCGCCGCGCGCAGGGCCGCGACCTGTTTGAACAGCACATCGGTCTCCCGTTTTGTCAGTACCGCTGTCGGCTCGTCCATGATCAACACCCGCGCATCGCGCGACAGGGCCTTGGCGATCTCGACCATCTGCTTGTCAGAGTTCGACAGGCCCGAGACCAGCGCATCCGGAGAGACGTTGCAGGCCACCCGGCCAAGATAGTCGCGCGTGCGCCGCCGCATCTCGGCCTTGTCGAGCAGCGGCCCGCGTTTCAACTCGCGGCCCAGAAAGATGTTCTGCTCAACGGTGAGCTGTTCGGCCAAGTTGAATTCTTGGTGGATCATCACGATCCCGGCCATCTCGCCCTCGTGCAGATTGTCGAAACGGGTGGTCGCACCGTCGAGTTCGACGGCGCCTTTCGTGGGCATTTGATAGCCCGCCATGATCTTCATCGTCGTCGATTTGCCCGCCCCGTTCTCACCGATCAGCGCATGCACGGTCCCCGGCTCCAGCGCGAGGGTCACGCCGTGCAGCACTTCGATCGAGCCGAAGCTTTTGCTCACGTCGCGCAGGGCAAGAACGGGGGTGGCAGTCATAGCTTGGTCCACGCCGCATCATTGGCCGAGGACGTGACACAGGCGGTGATGAAACGCATCCCCGCCATGCCCGCCGTGATGTCCGGCAGCACGCCCATGGCGCTTTCGCGGCGCGCCCCGCCCTGCACGGCGCGGATCGCATCGGCGGCTTCGTTATAGATCGTGGCGAACCCTTCGAGGTACCCTTCGGGGTGGCCGCCGGGAATGCGGCTTACCGCTTGCGACGCCTCAGACGCCCCTGCCCCGTTGCGGGTGATCAGGCGCTTCGGCTCTCCCAAGGGGGTGAACCACAGGTAGTTGGGATCTTCTTGGGACCATTCCAAGCCGCCCTTGTCGCCATAGACACGCAGCTTCAGCGCGTTCTCATTGCCCGGGGCCACTTGGCTTGACCACAGCATGCCGCGCGCGCCACCGGCGAACCGCAGCATCATATGGGCGTTGTCATCCAGCTTGCGCCCCGCGCCCCAGCATTGCAGATCGGCGGCAAGACTTTCGACCTCCAGACCGCTGACAAAACAGGCGAGGTTATGGGCATGGGTGCCGATATCGCCCACCGAGCCGCCCGCGCCCGAGCGTGCGGGATCGGTGCGCCACTCGGCCTGTTTGACGCCTTCGTTCTCCGCCGGGGCAGTTAGCCAGTCCTGCGGATATTCCGCCTGAACGATGCGGATCTCGCCCAGATCACCTGCCGCCACCATGGCCCGCGCTTGGCGGATCATCGGATAGCCGGTGTAATTATGGGTGAGGATGAAGAGTGCCTCGGCCTCAGCGACGCTGGCCGCCAACGCCTCCGCATCCTCCAGCGTGGAGGTCAGGGGCTTGTCGCAGATCACATGGATGCCCTTGGCCAAGAAGGCCTTCGCGGCAGCGGCATGAACGTGGTTGGGCGTGACGATCGAGACCGCCTCGATCCCGTCTTCGCGGGCAGCTTCGGCCTCGGCCATCTCTTCGAAACTGCCGTAGGAGCGCGGGATGCCCAAAGCCTCTGCACTGGCGGCGGATTTCTCGGGGGTCGAAGAGAGCGCGCCTGCCACCAGATCAAACCGGTCGTCGATGCGCGAGGCGATGCGGTGCACCCCGCCGATAAAAGCGTCATTGCCTCCGCCCACCATGCCAAGTCGAATACGTGCCATCAGTCGATCCCCAGCATCTTGCGGTTTGCTGCCTCATCGGTGCCGCCATCGGCGAAATCGTCAAAGGCTTTGTCGGTCACGCGAATGATGTGATCGGAGACGAATTGCGCCCCTTCGCGCGCGCCGTCTTCGGGGTGCTTGAGGCAGCATTCCCATTCCACCACGGCCCAGCCATCGAAATCATTCGCCGCCATTTTGGAAAAGACAGCGCCGAAATCAACCTGCCCGTCGCCCAGCGACCGGAACCGCCCGGCGCGGTCCGTCCAGCTTTGATAGCCTGAATAGACCCCCTGACGGCCCGTCGGATTGAACTCGGCATCCTTGACGTGGAACATCTTGATCCGGTCTTTGTAGATGTCGATGTTATCAAGGTAATCAAGGCATTGCAGGACGTAGTGACTGGGATCATAGAGCATGTTGGCCCGCGCGTGATTGCCCGTGCGCTCCAAAAACATTTCATAGGTGACGCCGTCATGCAGGTCTTCACCGGGGTGGATCTCATAGCAGACATCGACACCGCAGTCTTCGGCGTGGTTCAAGATCGGCAGCCAACGCGCGGCGAGTTCGTCAAAGGCCGTCTCGATCAGCCCCGCCGGGCGCTGCGGCCAGGGGTAGACATAGGGCCAAGCCAAAGCGCCCGAGAAGGTCGCATGCGCCCCGATCCCCATGTTTTTCGACGCTGAAAGAGCCATCTTAACCTGCTCGACCGCCCATTCCTGCCGCGCCTTGGGATTGCCGCGCACTTCTTCGACGGCGAAGCCGTCAAAGGCGGTGTCATAGGCCGGATGCACAGCGACCAACTGGCCTTGCAGATGGGTCGAAAGCTCGGTCACCTCCACGCCGTTTTCGACCGCCTTGCCCTTGAACTCGTCGCAGTAATCCTTGCTCGATGCGGCCTTGGCCAAGTCGATCAGCCGCGCGTCCCAACTGGGCACTTGCACGCCTTTGTAGCCACAATCGGCGGCCCATTTGGTGATGCTGTCCCAAGAGTTGAAGGGCGCGTCATCGCCCGCGAATTGCGCCAGAAACAGCGCCGGTCCCTTGATCGTCTTCATAATGTTCCTCCCTTTCCCCGGCTCAAACGAACCGGTTCACGATGTTCTCCAGAATTTCCTGCCGGCCCGAGCGGGGCTGCGGGTTGATGCCGTCATGGACAACCTGCGCGGCGATCAAGGCCAGATCCCCCTCCAGCATCGCCTTGGCCTTGGGCGTGTCCCACCCCGCGTAGCGCTCGGCGCGCATGGCCTCGATCGTGCCATCCTCAAGCATGGCGGCGGCGGCTTTGAAGCCCCGCGCGCAGACATCCATCGCACCCGCATGGGCCGCAACGAGATCGACCGGATCGAGCGATTGCCGCCGCAGCTTGGCATCGAAATTGGTGCCGCCGGTGGTGAAACCGCCTGCTTTGAGCACCTCGTAATAGGCCAGCGCCACTTCGGGCACGTTGTTGGGAAATTGATCCGTGTCCCAGCCCGATTGATAGTCGTTGCGGTTCATGTCAATCGAGCCGAAAATCCCCAAGGACGCGGCCAGCGCCAGTTCATGTTCGAACGAATGGCCCGCAAGGATCGCATGGCCCTGTTCGATGTTCATCTGAACGTCGTTCTCCAGCCCGAATTCCTTGAGGAAACCATAGACCGTGGCCACGTCGAAATCATACTGATGTTTGGTCGGCTCCTGCGGCTTGGGCTCCACAAGAATGGCGCCTTCGAAGCCGATCTTGTGTTTGTACTCCACCGCCATCTGCAAGAAGCGCCCGGCCTGCTGGCGTTCGCGTTTCAGGTCGGTGTTGAGCAGGGTCTCATAGCCTTCGCGCCCGCCCCAGAGAACGTAGTTCTGACCGCCCAGCTTATGGGTCGCATCCATGCAGGCTTTGACCGTGGCGGCGGACCAAGCAAAGATCTCAGGGTCGGGGTTGGTGGCCGCGCCCGACATGAAGCGCCGGTGGCCAAAAAGGTTCGCCGTGCCCCAAAGCAGCCTGGTTTTGGAGCCTTCCATCTTGGTGCCTAGATAGTCAATGATCTCTTCGAAATTGCGCAGGCTTTCGGCGAATGTGTCCCCCTCGGGGCGGATGTCGGCATCGTGCCAGCAAAAGAAGGGCGCGTTCAGCAGATCGAACATCTCGAAGGCCACATCGGCCTTGAGCTTTGCCAGGTCCATCGTGTCACCGAACCACGGGCGCTCGAATGTCTGCCCGCCAAAGGGATCGCCGCCCGGCCATGCGAAGGAATGCCAATAGGCCACGGCAAAGCGCAGGTGATCCTCCATACGCTTGCCCATGACGATCTCGTCAGGGTTGTAGTGGCGAAAGGCCAGATCGGCCCCCTCGGGATCATAGGTCAGGGGCTTTATATCTTTAAAGAAATTAGTCATCTATCTTGGCCTTCATCCTGTCGGTCAATGTGTCGGCGGGCAGATTGTCCCGCACATAAATCGTCGGCACGAGGTCCGGCATCGGCGGCAATTCCTTTTGGTCGATCAAAGCGCGCAAGACGGTGAAGGCACGGTTGATCTCGACATCTGGGCGCTGGTCAATCACCAGATCGATATGCCGGCCCAGTAGCGCCTGACGTGAATGCGCCACCAGTTCATGCACCACGCAGAAGGGCCGCTCTCCCTGCCCCTCTTGCAGCGCGGCGATCAACCCGCTGTTGCCCGCGCCCACATTGTAAAGCGCGGTCAGCTCTTTCAGACCGAGCGCCTGACGCGTCTGCGCGTTCAGCACCTCTGCGTCGTCCTTCGTCATGATCGGATCCAGCAATTCAACCTGCGGAAAATCGGCCTGCAACACGTCGCGAAAGCCGGTCAGACGCTCTGCGTGGTCGCGCGCATCCAGAGAGCCTGCAAAGGTCTGCACCCGTCCGCCCTGCCCGCCATGGGCAAGCCCTACCATACGCCCCGCCGTGCGCCCGGCGGCGATGTTGTCGATCCCGATATAGGCGGCGCGGGCGGCCTGCGGCAGGTCGGAGACGAGGCCCACCACGGCCACCCCCTTGTCCCGCAGGGCGGCCAAAGGTGCCTCAAGCGCCGCGCTTTGCAGGCCGACGATGGCGACACCGTCGAAATCCCGTTCCAGCAGGTCCGAGATGCTGTCTTGCAGCCCTTCCACGGCAAACGCCGCGACCTCGATCACCTCGGCGGTGACGCGTTCGGTGGCCTGATGGGCGGCGGTATGTTCGATGTGTTCACGGATGCGGTTGAAAAAGGCGTTGGAGCCACGGGGGATCAGGAAAGCGAGCCGATAGATCCGCCCGCGTGACAGGTTCGCCGCCGCCACATTGCGCACATAGCCAAGCGCCGCGACAGCTTCGCGCACCTTGGCAATGGACTTTTCCGCCACGTTGCCGCGGTTGTTGATCACCCGGTCCGCGGTGGCATAGCTCACCCCAGCCGCGCGTGCGACATCGCTCAACGTCGGACTTGTCATGGCCCCTCCCCCGCGCGCTGGCCCTCCCAGCCTGCGCATCTTGGGCCTATCTAGGGGGATATTTTGATATACGTCAATCATTTTTGATAGACGTATATCATTTATAGGCTATGGCGCAGGCAAGCGGCGGACATAATCCCCACCCAACCAACTGATAAAATTATGTTTTCAAGCCGGTCTGTCCAAGTGACTTACCGCGTGGCTGCCATCTCGCTGGCGTGCAATGGGCAGGGGTGAATGCAAGCGACCTGATGCAGCGACTGGCCCGGCTGTGGCACCACTTGTGCGCAATCCGCCTGCGCCCGTGGGCAGCGGCCGCGGAAGACATAGCCCGAGGGCGGGTTCATCGGCGAGGGCATGTCGCCCGACATCGGCAGGATCCGCTTGGCGCGCTCGGCCACGGGATCGGGGATCGGCACGGCGGAAAGCAGTGCCTGCGTGTAGGGATGCTGCGGATCGTCGTAGAGAAGCGCCTTCGGTGCCTTTTCCATCACCCGGCCCAGATAGAGCACCATGACCTCGTCCGAGATGTTCTTCACCACGCTGAGGTCATGGGCGATGAAGATCATCGCCAGCCCCAAATCGCGCTGCAACTCTTTCAGAAGTTCGATCACCTGCGCCTGGATCGAGACATCGAGGGCCGAGACCGGCTCGTCGCAGATCAGCAGCTTCGGCTCCACGATCAGCGCCCGGGCGATGCCGATGCGCTGGCACTGGCCGCCGGAGAACTCATGCGGGTAGCGGTTGATCATCTGCGGCAACAGACCCACGCGTTCCATCATCTGCGCCACCCGTGCGCGGCGCTCGCGGGCGGGCACATCCGGGCGGTGGGTCTTCAGCGGCTCGGCGATGATTTGTCCCAGCGTCATACGCGGGTTGAGCGAGGCGAGCGGGTCCTGAAACACCATCTGGATTTCGGACCGGTAGGGTTTCATCCGGCGGGGGGAGAGCGACAGAAGGTCGGTCTCGCCCTGCCAAATGATCTGCCCCTCGGCGGGGACCATCTGGATCAGCCCGCGCGCAAGGGTGGACTTGCCGCAGCCGGATTCGCCGACCACGCCGAGGGTCTTGCCGGGTTCCAGATCGAAGCTCACCCCGTTGACCGCATGCAGGATGCGCGGCTTGGTCCAGGGCATGTCGCCCGCGCGGGTGATCGGGATTTTGACGTGCAGGTCGCGCACGGAAAGCAGCGGGCTCATGCGGTGACCTCCGCGATGGGACGGTGGCATGCGCGGGCGCGGGCACCGCCGAAGGGGCCAGGGGCGGCATCACGCGGCAATCGAAAACGAAGAGCACATGCAAGATGTTGCCTCGCATCAACCAATGACGGCGGCTTCGCGCCGAGGCGGCGCGAGGTTGTGAAGAGTGCCCCCCGCCCCCGGTCTGCCCCGGGCGGCGGGGTTCAACGTGGCAAAGGGCGCCTAGCCGCGCGCGCCCCAAGTGTCGGACAGGCGGTAACCGCCCGGCCAAGGGTCATCGGGGTCAAGCATATGTTGATGGATGCCCGTGACCCAGCCCCGGCCTGACAGTTCCGGCAGGATGGCCATATGTTCGCCCACCCGCGTCTCGCCCAAGATGCGCCCCGTGAAGGTCGACCCGATCAGCGACACGGTGGTCAGACTGTCCTCCAGCCCCATTTCTCCCCGCGCGTGCAGCAGGGCCATCCGCGCGCAAAGGGCGGTGCCAGTGGGCGAACGGTCCACCTTACCGGGCTGGATCGCGACCGCCGCCCCGGCGCGCAGGCCGGTCTCATCGCGGGTCACCGGACCGGCGAACAGGCAGAAAGAGAAATGCTGCCAATCAGGGTTCTCAGGGTGGTCGAACCGCATCGCCGCATTGGCCGCATCGGTGATCCGCACGCCAAGCCGCGCGATGTCATGGGCCTCATGCGCTTCCAGCGAAAACCCCATTGCGGCGGCATCGACGACCACGAAACTGTCGCCGCCATAGGCGGTATCGACGGTGAGCGTGCCCAGCCCTTCGACCTCAAGCGGCACATCCAGACGCGCCGCGAAGCTTGGCAGGTTCTGTACGAAAATACGCTCCGCCTTGCCATTGCGACACTCGGCGCGGACCTTCACCAGCCCGCCCGGAGCTTCGAGGGTTAGCTCGGTCACAGGTTCCGTCATCGGCAGGATGCCCCCGTCGAGCAGCACGGTCGAAACGCAGATCGAATTGGAACCGGACATCGGCGGCGTGTCCTCCGGCTCCATGATGATAAAAGCCGCATCGGCGCGGGGGTCTTTCGGCGGGACCAGCAGGTTCACATGGCGAAACACCCCGCCGCGTGGCTCGTTCAACACGAAGTTGCGCAGGGTCTCATCCCGCGCGATCCAGCGGCTCTGCTCCCACAGCGTCTCCCCCGGCGGCGGGGTGACACCGCCCACAATCACATCGCCCACCTCCCCCTCGGCATGGGCCGAGATCACATGAACCGTTTTGCTGCTACGCATCCCTCGTCTCCTCCTCGGTCAGCCATCTCGGTAAGGCTTCCCCCGCCTGCCCCGTCACGGCAGCCTCCACGCAATCGGCGATACTGCCAAAGCGCACGGCCCTCCCCGACAGGCCGGGGGCGTAATGGGCGTATTTGCCCGAGTTGGTCATCAGCACCTTGGCCGAGGGCGGGAAGACCGGCTCGGAAATCGAGCACCAGCAGATGTCGGGCACCACCTGCACGCCCACGGCCTCAAGTCGCGCCACGGTGCCGTCATCGCGCGCCGCTTGCAGTGTGTCTTGGCCGAGCGTCACGATGACAGCCGTGTCGGCATGGCGCTTGCGCCCGGCGAGGGCGGTGTCGAGCGCGCGGCATTCGGCGTGCGAGAAATGCGGGCTGCCAAAAGCCACGAGGTCAACCGTCGCGGCCCCGGCGTTGAACTGCCGCCAAACGCGGCGCAGGTCGTGGGCTGTGAGGCGAATCGTATCGGCCTCTGCGACAGGGGGCAGATCGGCCTCGGGTGTGATCCCGGCGACATGCAGCATTGGGGCCGCGGAGGTGGTACCAAAAGCCGCGCAGAGCGCTTTGAGGTCATCCTCATTCGGGGCAGCCCCCTCCAACCCGCGCAAAAGCGGGATCCGGTCCGGGGCGGCCTGCCCCGCAAGCCAGCCCAGCATCGGCCAGATCGCCTCGTCATACTCCGCAGGCAGCGCCACTTCGATCACCCGGCGCGGGGCGCGGTGTTCCTCCAGATAGACCCCTGAGAGCGGCGCGCGCGCCGTGAGCGCGATGCACAGATCGAGGAAATCGGGATGTTTCACCGTCCGCGCGCCAAGCACGCTATTGGCATAGATCACCGCGTTGGACTCCGACCACGCGATGAACTCGCCGCGTTCGGGCGGGGCAGGCAATTGGTAGGGCGCACAGGTGAAACTGGGCCGCGCGCCCATGGTGACATAGGCGTCGGCCAGACGGCTGGCGGGCAGGCCAAAGTCCGGCGGCACGCCCTGATCGCGCCAATTGCCGTGATCGACCGAGATCGCATTCATCGTGGTCGGCACACGCACCTTCGAGCCCATATCGGCCATGGTCTGGGCAAAGAGCAGGTTGGCGGGGCTGGCGTAGATGCAGCCGTCGATATGCACGCGCGTCACATCGACCAGCCGCTCGGCCCCCTGCCCCCGCGCCATGGTGCAGGTGATCTCCATCGCCAGTTGCACGGCTTTGCCCTCGGCCCCGTCCAGCATCGCTTGATCCTCGGCGGTGAGATGCAGGGCGCGGGCGGGCCTGTCCGACAGGGGCAGATCCCAGTCATCGGTGCTGAGCATCTCAGGCGTGATCCGCGCGCTGCGGGACTTGGCGAGCAGGGCGTAATCCTCGGCCCCGAGGCGCAGCACCGCGAGCGGCTTGTCGAACATCTTGCCCGCGATCAACGCGCCCAGGGTCAGGATGTCTTCAGCCTCGCGAAACACGAGGGCAGCAGGGGCATGACCGTTCAACGCCAGTTCCAGCAGCACGCCGCTGCCGGTGCAGGAGCCGCGGCTGGTGGGCATGAGCAGGATCTTCCCCGCCAGCGACTGACCGCAAAGCGGGTGATGCGCGTCGATGACCTTGCCCGTGGCCGGATCGACGCCGCCCCAGAAACTCAGCCCCTCGGAAGCGGCCAGCACCGCGCCTTGGGCCGCGGCGGGAACGATGATTTGCGCCATGGGGAGCCTCTTTAAATCAGGTGACGACAAAGCCGTGCGCGAAGGGGTCACGCTCGTCGATGAAGATGGTGTTAATGCCCGTTACCCGCGCCCAACCGGCTATGGAGGGGATGATCGCGGGGCTGCCCGCCACCTCTGCCGCCGCTTCGACACGGCCTTTGAACATGGAGCCAATGATGGATTCATGCACGAAATCATCGCCCACGGTCAGCTTTCCCTTGGCCGCCAGCTGCGCCATCCGCGCCGAGGTGCCAGTGCCGCAGGGCGAGCGGTCGATCGCCTTGTCACCGTAGAAAACCGCGTTGCGGGCGTGCGCCTCCGCCGCGCGGGGGGCACCGGTCCAGAGGATATGGCTCAGCCCGTTGATCGCGGGGTGTTCGGGGTGGATGAACTCATATTTCGCATTGAGCGCGGCACGGAGCTTTGGGCTCAGGCCGACCAGTTCGGAAACCGAGAAATCCGCCATATCGCGGAAGTTCTTCTGCGGCTCGACGATGGCGTAGAAATTGCCGCCATAGGCCACATCGACCACCACTTCGCCCAAACCCGCGACCTCCGCCGTCAGCCCTTCGGCATGGTGGAAGGCGGGCACATTGGTCAGCCGCACCTCTTCGACGAAACGCCCCTCTTGCCGGTAGGTCACATCGACCCGCCCGGCAGGGGTTTCAAGGCGCAATTGGCCGGGGGTGGCGGGGGTGACGAGCCCGTTTTCAAGCGCGATGGTGACGGTGCCGATGGTGCCGTGGCCGCACATCGGCAGGCAGCCTGAGGTCTCAATGAACAGCACCGCGATGTCGCAATCATCCCGCGTCGGCGGGTATAGGATGGCGCCCGACATCTGGTCATGGCCGCGCGGCTCGAACATCAGACCGGTGCGGATCCAGTCGTAATCGGCCAGAAAATGCGCGCGCTTTTCCAGCATGTTCGCGCCCTTGAGCAGCGGTGCGCCGCCGGTGACGAGCCGTACCGGATTGCCGCAGGTATGGCCGTCGATACAGGGAAAGGTGTGTTGCGTCATGTCAGCCTCTAGAAACGGGCGGGTGAGAAGGGGGTCAGGTCGATGCCGGGGTCTTGACCGGTCATCAGGTCCGCGATGATGGCGGCGGTGCCCGCCGATTGGGTAAGGCCCAGATGCCCGTGGCCAAAGGCGCAGAACACATCCGGGCGGTTCGGCAGCGCGCCGATGGCGGGCAGGCTGTCGGGCAGCGAGGGGCGGAAACCCATCCACTGCGTGCCGCCCGAGGTATCGAGCCCCGGCAGAAAGCGCTTGGCCTTTTTCAGCATCGCATCGGCGCGGGCAAAGTTCGGCGGCAGGTCGAGCCCGCCGAGTTCCACCGCCCCGCCGACGCGCAGCCCATGGCCCACTTTGCTGATGACAAAGCCATGGCCGCCGAAAGTGATCTGGCGCTTCAGGTCGAAGGCACCACTGGGCAGGGTCGTGTTATAGCCGCGCTCGGTCTCCAGCGGGATTTTCGCGCCAGCGGTCCGCACGAGGTGATGCGAATGCGCACCCGCAGCCAGCACCACGCGGCCCGGCATCATGCCAGCGGTGGTCTCGACCCCGCCCGCGACGAGACGTTCGGCGCGGGTGATGGTGATCTCCCCGCCCCCTGCCCGGAAGCGCTCGGCCATCGCCAGAACATAGTCGCGCGGGTCCGAGATCGACTGCCATTCAGGCGTGAAGGTCGCATGCGTGAAAGACGGCGCGAGACCGGGTTGATAGGCCGCGATCTCATCGCCCCTGAGATGCGTGAAGGGGATCCCCGCCTCTTCGCGGGCCTGCCATCCGGGGAGCGATGCGCGAAACTCGGCCTTGCTTTCATAGACCTGCAACTGACCGTCGTGCCGCAGCATATGAGCCAGACCGGCCCGCTCCAGATGCGGGTTGAGCGCGGTTTGCGAAAGCTTCATCAGCGCCGTCTGCGCCACGGTCGAAGCCCGCAGCTGCGCGGGCCAGCTTGCTTTCCAGAACCGCCACATCCACGGGGCGATCCGCCCGGCATAGCGCGGCGGCACCGACAGCGGCCCCAGAGGATCAAGCAGCCATTTCGGCGCCTGCCGGATCATCCGGGGCGAGGCGAGCGGCAGGATCTCGGTAAAGGCAAAGGCGCCCGCGTTGCCCGCCGAGGCACCCGCCGCCGGGCCTTCTCGGTCGATCACCCGCACGGGCAGCCCGCGCGCCTGAAGCGCCAGCGCGATGGACAGGCCCACCACGCCCGCACCGACGACCGTCACCGGGGTTTGCTTCATTACCGCACGCTCGACAGGAATTGACGTGTCTCTTCTTGCTGCGGATCACCAAAGATCTGGTCCGGCGCGCCAATCTCGGCCATGACGCCCTTGTGAAAGAAGGCCACCCGGTCCGACACATCGCGTGCGAAACTCATCTCATGGGTGACACAGATCATCGTCATCCCCTCATCTGCCAGCAGTTTGAGCGTGTCCAGCACCTCGCCCACCAGTTGCGGGTCGAGCGCCGAGGTCACCTCGTCGAAGAGAATGTAATCGGGCGACATCGCCAATGCACGCGCAATCGCCATCCGCTGCTGCTGCCCGCCCGACAGGCGGCTGGGGTAGACATCGAGCTTGTCGGCCAGACCGACATGCGAAAGCTGCTGCACGGCGATCTCTTCGGCATCCTTGCGGGCGATGCCTTTGACCTTGCGCGGGGCCAGCGTGACATTCTCCAGCACCGTCAGATGCGGAAAGGCGTTGAACTGCTGGAACACGATGCCGATCTTGCGGCGCAGCTTGTTCAGGTCGGTGTCGCGGGCGTGAACCTCGGTCCCGTCGACGACGATGCGGCCACTGTCGATCGGCTCCAACCCGTTGATGCAGGTCAAGAGCGTCGATTTACCCGAACCCGAGCCGCCGATCACCGAGACGACCTCGCCCTTTTCTACGGTCAGGTCGATGCCCTTGAGCACCTGAAGCGCACCAAAGGATTTGTGGACGTTTTCAATCTCAATCATTTTCTTGCCACCTTTTTTCCAAGCGGCTGCCAAGCCGGGCAATGGGGAAACTGAGCGCGAAGTAGATCGCGCCGGTCACGAGCAGGATGAACATCGGCTCTTGCAGGCGTGTCACCAGAATTTGCGAGGCGCGCAGCAATTCGATGATGCCAAGCCACATCACCAGCGCGCTGTCTTTCATCACGCCAAGGGTCAGGCCGATCCAACTGGGCAGGCCAACCCGCAGCGCCATGGGAAAGACGATCTGCGTAAGATCCTGCCCCCACGTCATGCCGAGCGAGCGCGCCGCACGGCGGGTGACCGAAGGCACCGCCTCGATCGCGCCGCGCACGATTTCGGTGCAATAGGCCGAGGTATAAAGCGCCAACACGATGCAGGAGGTCACGAAGGGCGAAATCCCCCAGCCCGCGATGGCCTGAAAGGCGTTGGCGAGGATCAGTTGGATCAGCAGCGGGACCGAGCGGAAGATATCCAGCACAAAGGTCAGCGGCAGCGCCGCCCATGGGCTGATCTGGCTGCGCAGCACCCCAAAGAAGACCCCCAGCAGCGTGCCGCCCACCACCGCGAAGGCGGTGACCGACAGCGTCACCCCTGCGCCTTTGAGCATGAACATGAGGTCGTTGAAGGTCAGAGCCGTATCAAACATCTATTCTCTTCCTTCAGTAGCGAAACAGGCGGGCTGCAAGCAGCCGTGCGCCAAGCATCACGGTCTTGGCGATCACGTAGTAGATCACCGCCGCCAATGCGAAGAATTCAAAGGTTCGGAAGCTGCGCGCATTGAGGTCTTGCGTCACCCCGGCGAGGTCCGAATTCAGCCCCACCGTGACACCCAGAGAGGTCATCAAGATCGCCCAGATCATCTGGTTCGTCGTCGGCAGGAACGAGATGCGGAACATCTGCGGCAGGATAATCAGGCGAAACGCCTTGGCCTGCCCCATGCCCAGTGACCGCCCGGCGCGCAGCTGGGTGCCCGGAATGGCACGCATCGCGCCGCGGAACGTCTCGCAAAGGTAGCCCGCGTTGTTAAAGGCGATCCCGGCCAGCAGCGCGGCATAGGGGCTGAGATAAATGCCGAAAGACCCAAGCCCGAAATGCGCCATGTAAATCTGAAACAGCGCCGGCGTGTTGCGCGCCACTTCGACCCATGCGGTCGCAGGCGCGCGCAGCCAAGCCGATTTGGCATCCCGGCCCACTGCCAGCAGCACGGCGATGGCAATGCCGATGAGCATCGACAGGATCGATATTTGCAGCGTGACCAGCGCGCCTTCCAGCATCTCTGGTAAGGCGCGAAAGGCCTGTCGCCATTGAAAGGTATAGTTGCCCATCTCTTGCTCCGATCAGCGGTTATCGGCAGGGGGGCCGCAGGTCGCGGCCCCCGCATGTATCAGCGATAGGCTTTGGCGATGGTCAGATCCGGCGCCTCGCCGCCGACCCATTTGTCGAACAGTTCCTGATAACGGCCCGAGCGCACCTGCTGGTTCACGAAGAGGTCGAGATAGTTCAGCAGACCGTATTCCTGACGCAGGCCGATCAGACCGACATAGTCCACGTCAAAGGGCGCATCGCCCGCGATGGTCAGACCGTCGAACTTACCGCTCGCCACGATGGAGGAGGCCACGGTGGAGGTCACAACCGTCGCGTCGATCTGGCCTTGGGCCAGCGACAGGAAGACATCCGCTTGGCTTTGATACGAACGGAAGCTGCCCTCGTCCCATGCGTCCACCTGTTCTTCCAGCGCGATGGCTTCGAAAGTTCCCGCGACGGAGCCCACGGTCTTGCCTTTAAGGCTTTCGAAACTGTCGACACCCGCGTCTTCGCGGGTCAGCACGACATTGGTGAAGGCGAAATAGGGCACCGAGAAGCCAACTGTCTTGGCACGTTCCAGCGTGTCGGAGGTGGAGGCGACACCCACATCCGCACGGCCCGAGACGAGGGCGGGGATACGGTCGGGAAAGGGCGTCTCCACGATCTCGGCCTCGACACCGAGAGCGGCGGCCAGATCGTTGCAATAGTCCACGTCAAAGCCGACGGGCGTGTTGCTGTCATCGCGCGAGCCCATGGGCGGGAAGTCCAGCACCACGGCGCAGCGCAGCGTGCCCGAAGAAATGATGTCGTCCAGTTTGTCGGCCTGAGCGGCTGTGCCGATCACGGTCGCAGCCACGAGGCTCCCGGCGAGTTGCGTGAATTTCATAGGTATCTCCCTCTTAGGTTGGTCGCCCCCGACTCTCTCCCGACGGGGTGCGGGGTGGCATGAAGGAACAATGTCTTCATTAAAAATACAATATGTATTTTTAAGTTTTACCGGCATGTCGACATATTTTTGATACATTCCTGCCTTGCCAGCATGGTCGTGAAAAAGCAGCCGGTTGGGCTGCTCTCCCACCGCGTAACAAATGCGAAAAGCCGGGCGCGCGGCCCGGCTTTTGCGAACTTCAATTACTCCGCCGCGTCTTTCGGCAGCAGCGCCTCGGGCAGGTTCTGATAGGACACGGGCCGCAGGAAACGGCGGATCGACAGGGTGCCCACGCTGGTCGCGCCGAAGTTGGTACTGGCCGGATACGGCCCGCCATGCACCATGGAATCCACGACCTCGACGCCCGTTGGGAAACCGTTGGCCAACAGGCGACCCGCCTTGCGTTCCAGCACCGGCATGAGGTCGCGCGCGGCGTCGACATCCGCGTCATCCATATGCAGGGTGATGGTCAATTGCCCGTCCAGATCGAGTGCCAGCGCGCGCATCTCTTCCAGCGAAGAGACCCGCACCACCAAGCCCAGAGGGCCAAAGACTTCTTCATGCAGCGCCGGATTGGCCCTGAACGCGTCGCCCGTGGTTTCGAACAGGGCCGGCGCGGCGGTGCGGCCTTCGCTGTCGGCCAGATGCACCTGGCGCAGGCTTGGCGAGGATTTGAACTTGTCCCGGCCCGCGCAATAGGCTTCGGCGATACCGTCCGTCAGCATGACCTGCGAGGCCACGTCTTGCAGCGCCGCGGCCGCGTTTTGCACGAAGGCATCGGCGCCCGGCCCGTCGATCACCACGGCGATGCCGGGATTGGTGCAGAATTGACCCGCGCCCATGGTCAGCGATGCCGCCCAGCCCTTGCCAAGCTCTTCGGCCCGCGCCGCCATCGCGGCGGGCAGCATGAACATCGGGTTGACCGAGCCCAACTCGCCAAAGAAGGGGATCGGCTCTGGCCGCGCGGCGCAGAGGTCAAAGAGCGCACGTCCCCCGGCCAGCGAGCCGGTAAAGCCCACCGCCTTGATCCGCGGATGCTGTACCACGGCCTGCCCCACGGCGCGGTTGCCGCCTTGGATCAGCGAGAAGACCCCGCGCGGCATGCCGCAGCTTTCCACCGCCGCATGGATCGCTTCGGCCACGATCTCTCCGGTGCCGGGATGGGCGGAGTGGCCTTTGACGACGACCGGACAGCCTGCCGCCAACGCCGCCGCCGTGTCACCGCCTGCGACCGAAAAGGCCAGCGGGAAGTTCGATGCGCCAAAGACGGCCACGGGCCCGATGGGGCGTTGCACCATGGTGATCGCCGGGCGCGGGGCGGGCTGGCGTTCGGGCATGGCGGCATCGAAACGGCGGTCGAGGTAGTCGCCCTTTTCGATATGCGCCGCGAAAAGGCGGAGCTGGCCCACGGTCCGGCCCCGCTCCCCTTCGAGCCGGGCTTCGGGCAGACCGCTTTCTTGGCTGCCGATCTCGGTGATCTCGGCCCCGCGGGCGTCGATCTCATCGGCGATGGCTTTGAGAAATTTGGCGCGGGTCGACCGGCTGGAATAGCCATAGTCCCAAAACGCCGCTTCTGCGGCTTCGCAGGCTTGATCGACCAGTTCCACTGTACCGACCGAAAAGTCACGCTCAGGCCCATGGGCCGGGCTGGAGCTAAAGCGGTCATCCGTGGCGATCCATTCGCCAGCGATCAGGTGTTTGCCATGAGGGGTAAAGGCCATCCAACTATCCTTTCATGCGGGCCGCGGCCCGGTGTCAGCTTGCGTCTCTTCGTCATTGCATACATGATGTATGCATGAATGCAACCCAAGCCCTGCGAGGTTTAAGATGACCGACACAACCCTCTCCCATGACGACCTGACCGCGATGGTCATTCGGATTTTCCAAGGCGCGGGCTTGTCGGCGCTGAATGCCGGCGCGCTCGCGCGGGTGATCGTCGCGGGCGAAGGCGATGCCTGCAAATCCCACGGCATCTACCGGATCGAAGGCTGCCTGCGCACGATCAAGGCGGGCAAGGTGGTGCCCGACGCCGTGCCACGGGTGCATCATGACGACAGCGCCGTGGTGCGCGTGAACGCGGGCGGCGGCTTCTCCAACGCGGCCTTCGAAGCAGGCGCGCCGGTGCTGGCAGAGCGGTGCCGCACCACCGGGATCGCCGCCATGGTGATCAACGATTGCACCCATTTCGCCGCCCTCTGGCCCGAGATCGAGGCGCTGACCGACATGGGCCTTGCCGCCATGGCCATGTGCCCCAGCTATGCCAGCGTCGCCCCCTCGGGCGGCACCGACCCCTTGATGGGAACCAACCCCTTCGCCTTTGGCTGGCCCCGGGAAGCGGGCAACCCTTACGTTTTCGATTTCGCCACCAGTGTCGCCGCGCGGGGGGAGATCGAATTGCACCGCCGCGCGGGCACGCCCCTGCCCGAAGGCTGGGCCATCGCCCCCGATGGCAGCCCGACAACCGACCCCGAAACCGCCCTCGCCGGGGCCATGCTGCCCTTCGGGGGCCACAAGGGCTCGGCCATCTCGACCATGATCGAATTGCTCGCCGGGGTGATGATCGGTGACCTGACCAGCCCAGAGGCGCGCGATGCCTTGGGCGCGCTCACCCTCGCGCCCGCCCATGGCGAATTGATCATCGCATTCGACCCCAAGGCGTTTGCCGCAGACCGCCCCGGCGATCCCTTCGCGCGGGCGGAAACCCTCTTTGACGCGATCGCCGACCAAGGCGCGCGGCTGCCCTCGCAGCGCCGGTTCAGGGCGCGGGCCAAGACGCGGGCCGAGGGCATTCCCCTGACGGATGCCGAGATGCGCAGTCTTGAGCGTTTGCTGGCAAAAGGGCTCGACGCCGTTTGATGCGTTTCGCGCTCCGGCCCGGGGTCGGGGCGCGCCCACCCTAAAGACGATTGTCACAAAAAGCGGCGATCCCACGGAATTCAAGGCAAAATTTTGTGCAAACCCATCTGCACGGCGCGGCCATCGGCGGTTTTCCGCGCTGCTCTGCAGCATTCCGCTGAAAGTTGTAAAATCAAGTTTCCAGTACGCGCGAAAAGATTAGATAGGGGAAAATTGCACACTCTTAACGTGTCTCCCGAGGTATTGTTTTGCCGAAGTCCCGACCCGCACGACCTAATAATCTGCGACCCGACAACCTGAAGCGACGTCAGTTTCTAGCCCTCTCTGCCGCGTCCTTTGCCGCTGCCCTCATGCCGCAGTACAGCCAGGCGCAAGAGGTGCCTGACGCCTCTTTCACCTTCGACAAACTCGTCGAAGACATGCGGCAGTTGGCGCAGACATCCTATGCCGCGCCGAAGCCCGTCGAAGGCTTTCTTGCCGATCTCGATTACGACGCCTACCAACGCATACGGTTCCGGCCCGAGCAGGCCCGTTGGCAGGAAAAAGGCGTGGCCTTCAGGCTGCACGCCTTCCACCCCGGCTGGCTGTTCAAGGAAGCGGTGAAGATCAACGAAGTCCGGGGCGACGCGGTGGAGCCGATGGGCTTTACCACCGCCGATTTCGAGTATGACGACGAAAAACTCGCCAAGTCGGTCCCCCCCAATGCCGAGATGCCGGGCGTCGCCGGTTTCCGACTGCACACCCCGCTCAACCGTCCCGATATTTTCGATGAATTGATCGTCTTCCAAGGGGCGAGCTATTTCCGCGCCTTGGGCACGGACACGCTCTATGGGCTGAGCGCGCGGGGTTTGGCCGTCAACACCGGCCTGCCCGAAGGCGAGGAATTCCCCCGCTTCCGCGAGGTTTGGCTGCGCCGCCCCGAACCGGGCGACGATAGTGCCACGATCTATGCCGCGCTCGACAGCCCCTCGGTGACCGGGGCCTATCAATTCGTGATCACACCGGGCGAAGATACCACCGTCGACGTCACCATGCGGCTCTTTCTGCGCGAAGACATCAAACAGCTTGGCATCGCGCCGCTGACCTCGATGTTTTTGCACAATGGCGCGGACAAGGGCAATTTCGATGATTTCCGCCCCGCGGTGCATGACAGCGAAGTCTTGGTGCTGAACACAGGCAAGGACACCACCCTCTGCCGCCCGCTGAACAATCCGCCGCGTTTGGCGAGTTCTTATTTCGGGGCGCAGAGCCCGCGGTCTTTCGGGCTGGCGCAGCGCAACCGGGACTTTGAACATTACCTTGACGCGCAGGCCCATTACGAACGCCGCCCCTCGCTGATGATCGAACCCATGGGTGATTGGGGCAAAGGCACGCTGCGGCTGGTCGAGATACCTTCGGATTTGGAGGGCAATGACAACATCGTGGCCTATTGGATCCCCGAAGGGGAGACCCGCGCAGGCGATGAACTGGCTTATGGCTACCGCATGCATTGGGGGATGACCCCGCCGGGCGCAACACCGCAGACCCTCGGCCGCGTGGTGCGGCTGCGCGCGGGCCATGGCGGGGTGGCGGGTGTTGAGGCAGACACCGAGACCCGCAAATTCGTCATCGACTTCGCCGGCGGGCAGCTCAGCGACATGCCAAGCGACGCCAAGCTCGAACCCGTCACCAGCGCACAGAACGGCGAGATCGTGGAGGCGATCCTGAGCCGGGTGGATGGCAGAAACGAATGGCGGCTGGTGTTGGAACTGCGCGCCGAGCCTGACGCCATCGTCGAGATCAAGGCAGTTCTATCGGGATATGACCGCAATCTGACAGAGACATGGGTGTACCAATGGATCAACGCATGACCCTTCAAGACGCGACAACCCCCACTTCCGCAATGGCTGGCGAGGCCGAGAATTGGATGCCGCCCGCCGCCCCGCTTGCGATGCCAAGGCAAAGCTTGGAACGGCGCGGCCATCTGGCCGGGCTGGCCGACCTTGCGCGGGAATTTCTGCTGCGGCGTAAGGCCTGAGCACCATGACACCCCAGCACAGGCAGATCGCGGCGGATGGCCCGACCCGTTTTGCACGGGCGGTCGCCCTGATGTTGTCACTCGGGTGTGCGGCGCTTGCCTCGGCCCTTTTGGCCGAGGCCGCGGCGCGGGACGGCTTCAGCGGCTGGGATGGCCTCCGCGCCCTGCTCGTTTTCGCCACCACCGCTTGGCTGGCCTGGGGGGCGTCGCTGGCGCTGATCGGGCTCTTCGGCGGCAGATCAACGCCGCCCCGCCCCGCGCTTGAGGCACCCCAGCCGCGCACGGTGATCGCGGTGCCGATCTGCAACGAAGACCCGCTCACCACCTTCGCCCGCATCGCCGCCATTGACCGTTCCGTCGCCCGAGCCGGGGTCACGGCGGATTTCGTCGTTCTGTCGGACACCCGCGATGATGCGCTGGCCGGGAAAGAGCAATTTGCCTTCGCCCGCCTGCTGCGAGAGACCGAGGGCCAAGGCCGCATTTTCTACCGCAGACGGCAGGACAATGCAGGCCGCAAGGCGGGCAATATCGAAGAGTTCATTCGCAGCCATGGCGCAGCCTATGACTTTGCCGTGATCCTCGACGCCGACAGCCTGATGGAAGGCGAGACGATCCGCGCCATGATCGCCCGGATGCAGGCCGATCCGCAGCTGGGGCTATTGCAGACCCTGCCCAAGATCATCGGCGCGCGGTCATTCTTTGGCCGCGCCCTGCAGTTCGCCGCGTGGTTCCACGGGCCGATTTTCACCCGCGGCCTTGCCCGGATGCAGGGGGCGACGGGGCCGTTTTGGGGCCATAACGCGATTATCCGTGTGCGCGCCTTTGCCGAAAGCTGTGGCCTGCCCGAGCTTTCCGGCCCGCCGCCCTTGGGCGGTCATATCTTGAGCCACGATTATGTCGAAGCGGCCTTGCTCGCCCGCGCCGGTTGGAGGGTAGAAGTGGATGAGACTTTGGGCGGCTCCTTTGAGGAGGGCCCCGAAAACGTCCTCTCCTTCGCGCGGCGCGAGCGGCGCTGGTGCCAAGGCAACCTGCAACATGCGCGGCTGATCTTTGCGCCCGGCCTGGCGGGGTGGAGCCGCTTTGTCTTTTTGCAGAACGTGACCGCCTATGTCGTCTCGCTTCTCTGGGCGGCCTTCCTGATCACCTCGGCGGTCAGCACGCTCTATGCGCCGCCGCCTGAGTATTTCCCCGGGCCCTACCAGCTTTTCCCCGTCTTCCCCGATACCAGCACGCGCGAGATCACGCTGCTGGCCTTGGGAGTGTTGGGACTGCTTGTGGTGCCAAAGCTGCTGATCCTGATCCATGCGCTTCTGACCGACCGGGCGCGCGACTTTGGCCGCGCTGTGCGGATGGCGCTGTCGGTGCTGACCGAGATCGTGCTGACCACGCTTCTGGCCCCTCTGATGCTGCTCTATCATAGCCGCGCGGTAATGCAGGTCCTCTCGGGCCAAGACGGCGGCTGGCCCGCCAACCAACGCAACGAGGGCCAGTTGAGCTTGGCCGATGGCTGGGCGGCGGGCCGGTGGATCGTGTTCATCGGTGCGGCGATCATCGCGGCGGTGCAATGGATCGCGCCCGATCTGACCGTTTGGCTGCTGCCCGTGGCGGTCCCGATGCTGCTGGCCCCGATGCTCATCGCCTGGACCTCTCGCCCCCTGCCCCGCAGTCTTTTCGCCGTGCCCGAGGATGCCGCGCCGCTCGATGTTGTCGCGGCATACGACAGTATCTGCGATGTCTGGCGGCTGACGTGGAATGACGAACATCTCATGCCAGACCCCAAAACGGCGGAGCTGACCAATGCCACCGCCTAACACCAGCCTGTCGCCTGCGGCACGGGCTGTGGGCGCGGCTCCCAAATCCGCCCGCGATCCGCGCATTGACCTGTTTCGCGGGCTGGCGCTGGTGATGATTTTCATCAACCACGTGCCGGGCAACCCCTATGAGACGCTGACCATCCGCAACCTCGGTTTCGCCGACGCGGCGGAGGCGTTCTTTCTTATGTCCGGCATCGCCGCGGGCTTGGCCTATACACCGCGTTTCATCGCGCGAGACCGGGTGCGCAACGGCCTTTGGCGCGCCATCGCACCGCTGTGGAGGCGGGCGTGGTCGCTCTATGTGGTGCAAATCCTTCTTTCGGCAGTGGCCTTGGGCATCTTCGCCGCCGCCTTCCAGATCACCGCAGAGGCCGCGTTCCTGACCAAGATCAACATGCGGCAGGTCTTTCAAAACCCCACCCAAAGCGTGATCGGCATTCCGCTTTTGACGCATCAATTCGGCTATGTGAACATCCTGCCCGCCTATTCCGTCCTGCTGATCTGTGCCCCGGCGGCGATTATGCTGGGGCTGCGTTGGCCGCGCCTGCTTCTTGCACTGTCGCTGTTGCTCTGGTTGCTGACCGGTGTCTTTCGGCTGAACCTGCCGAACTACCCCAACCCGGGCGGCTGGTTCTTCAATCCTTTCGCATGGCAGGCGATCTTTGTCTGCGGGCTGCTGGTGGGCCTGAGCCAACGGCAGGGCTATCGGTTTTTCCCGCGGTCGAAGGCTCTGTTTTGGCTCTCTGTCGCCGTCCTGCTGGGCGTTCTCGCATGGCGCTATGTGCCGGGTTTGGGCAAGTTCCTGAACCTGCAAATGCATCATCTGCGCGAGGCCGGCGTGCCCTTCAACATCACCTCGCATGACAAGACCTATCTTTCCGCCCCGCGGTTCATCCATATTTTGGCCTTGGGATATTTCCTGTCGCAATTGCAGAGCGTTACCCGCCTCTCGGCCCATGCCATGGCCAGCCCTGTGCGGCTGATCGGTCGGCACGGTCTGCTGGTCTTTGCCAGCGGCACCGTTCTGGCACTGGTCTGTCAGGTCATGATGATGGCGCAACCCAAGGCGTTGTGGATGCCTTGGGTCTTACCGGTCGCCGGCACATTGGCGCTCTACGCCATCGCGCGGGCTGCGGAGGCATCGCGGCGGGTGCTAAACGCACCGGCTGACCCCAAACCCGCACCCGCGCCGCTTGAAGCACCAGCCGCCGAAGCCGCCCCGTAGCCATTACGAACGCCGGTCGTCCCCACGCCCCCATTTGCGCCAAGCCAGCCATGCAAGCCCCAGCCCGCCCGCGATCAGCGCCATGTGACGTGGGCGGATGCCGCGCCCGGTGGTCGTGGCCTCCCCCGGATGGTAGCGCGGGTCGAGCAGGCGGGTATCTGCAAGAAAACCACCGACGACAGTCTCGCTGCCCCGAAACACCGCCCGCAGACCGCGGCCCTTCCTGCGATTGAGGGTTTCGATGGTGCCGATCATCGACTTCTTTTCATCCATCACCTCGGCCACATGGTCAGGCGACAGGCCGAGGTGTTCGGCAATCAGCCGGGTTCTGAACCCTTCGATCACCTTTGCGGGGTGTTCGATCGCGACATCGCATTCGGTATCAAACCCCATGGAGCGGTTGTTGAGGTTGCTGGAGCCGAGGCGCAAAAGGTGATCGTCGATGATCATGATCTTCGCATGAACATAGATCGGCTCCCCCTCCTCGGTGACGGGGAAATAGATGCGAAAGCGGTTTTGGTGATCGGCGCGTTTCAGGTCTTCCACAAGCCGCTCACGCAGCACATGCATGGCGTCATCTTCCAGCTGGGATTCCGCATCTCGCGGGTTGATGATGACGATCTCAGGCCCGTCCTCTTCGGACAACCGGGCTTTAAGCGCATCGCAGACCGACGCAGCGGCGAAATACTGCGATTCAATATAGATATAGTCACGCGCCGATTGGATCCCCGCGATATAGAGGCGCTCGATCTCATTGATAAGCGGCTCTTCGTCGAAAGGCGGCTCGGTCCGGGCGATGCCCACCTCGACTCCTTCGGCATCAATCGGCAGGTCTTGGGGCCATTCGGACATCGGCGCATCTTCGGGGCGCGCGATCTCATCCCCCGTGGCGCGGAACCAACGCCGACGCGAAAGCTCACCCAAAGCCGCGGCGGCAGGGCCGGACATGGCCGAGGTCGCGTCATGCCAAGGGTCGGACGGCGTGCCATCCTTGCGCAGGCGGCGCGGGTCGTGCGGCAGGTGGTCAGGCGTGTCCCAGCGGTCTTCGGTCGCGTCGATGCCGCCGCAAAAGGCCAGAGCATCGTCGGCCACGACGATCTTTTGATGGTGGCAAGCGCCAAAAGGGTGGTGGCCGTCTAGCGCGAAGTGAATCCGGTCGCCGCCAAAAAGGCTCAGCGCCAGCGAGGGCAGCAGACGCCCCGGCGCGGCCAGCACGGCGCCATTCCATTTGAGCAGATAGACATTCAGTTCCGGCCTCCGCTCCACCACCGCCTCGACAAAAGCGCCAAGCTGGTTGGGAAACCCATCGGGCGCATTGCCGTCTTCGTCACTTTCGCCGGGAAGCATCTCAAGCTCGAAATCGAAATCCCAGCCGATCAGCATCAACTGCTGCCGCGCCCCGAGGAAAATCTCACGCAAGACCCGGAAATAATCCGCCGCATCGACGATGAGGCCGAACCGATCGGCCCGGGCGACGCGCCATGTGGTCTTATCATTGAACAGGCTTTGGCCGTTGGCCGCTTGCGCGTGGTTCGTCTTAGCCAGTTCCAAATCGCCCTGCACGTTTTGTCCCTCTCTCTTCGATCCTACAGGGCTAAACGCCCATTCCCGCGCGAAGTTGCATCGATGCCCAAATATCGGATGGGCTCAGACCGGCTGCGCTTGGAACAATTCGGCCTGAAGCCGGGCTTCTTCGGCGGCTTTGGGCGTGGTGAACCGCGCCAGCAGGAAATAGGCGACCGGGGTGAGATAGAGGGTCGAAAGCGTGGCCATGCCCAGCCCCCCGACGATCACCCAGCCAAGCGCCTCGCGCGCCTCGGCCCCCGCGCCCGCCGAAAGGATCAGCGGCACGCCGCCCAAGACGGTCGAGGTCATCGTCATCATCACCGGCCGCAGGCGGATGGTGGAGGCGCCAAAGATCGCCTCGTGGATATCCGCCCCCTGATCGCGCAATTGGTTGGCAAACTCGACGATCAGAATGCCGTTCTTGGCCATGATCCCGATCAGCATGACCAGCCCGATCTGACTGTAGACGTTGAGGCTCTGCCCCGTCATCAGCAGCGCGAAGATCGCGCAGGCCAGCCCCAAGGGCACCGTGGCCATCACTACGATGGCAGAGATGAAGCTTTCGAACTGCGCGGCAAGGACAAGGAAAACCACGAGGATCGCAAAGCCGAAGGTCACGAGAAGCCCCGAACTGGTTTGATCCAACGCCGCGGCCTCGGCCAGCGGCACGATCAGGTTTTCATCGTCCAACACCTCCTGCCCGACCGCGCGCACCTGTTCCAATGCATCGCCCAGCGACAGGCCCGGCGTCAGCCCGGCAGAGATCTCGACCGAGCGGTTCTGCCCTTCGCGGTCCAACTCGGGCGCGACGGCGCGCTCTTCAAGGGTCACGAAACTGGCCAGCGAAATCATCTGCCCGTTGCCCGATTGGACAAAGACGTTCTCAAGGTCGCGCGGGTCGTTCACCGGGTCCGAGGTGGACAGCATCTGCACGCCATAGCTGGTGTCGTCGATAAAGACCGATGCCACCTCGCGCCCGTCGAGCATGGCCTGCAAAGCCTGCCCCAGCCCGGTGATGTCGACGCCCAAGTCAGCGGCCAGCGTCCGATCGATCTGCACGAAAAGCTGCGGCTGCGTGCGTTCATATTCCAGCCGCACCTGTCCCATTGCGGGGTTCGTGCTCAGCCGGTCCACCATCGCCTGCGCGACTTGGGACAGTTGCTCGTAATTATTGCCGGTGATGGCGAAGGACAGACCCCGCCCCGCGCCGCGAATCCCGAGGGAGTTCGGCTGAATCGCAAAGGCCCGCACGCCCACGATACCGCCCAGCTTGCCGTTGATCTCGCCCACAATCTCATCTTGACTGCGCACGCGGTCTTCCCAACCGGCGAGCGTGAAGACCATGAAACCCCGATTGTCCGCGCCAAACCCGGTGATGGAAAAGATATTTGTCACCTCTCCAGTCTCTTGCAGCGGGGTGATCAGGTCTTCGATCTCGCGCATCTTGCTTTGGGTATAATCGAGCGAGACGCCCTGTGGGGCCGTCACGCTGAGCAGCGCCACGGCGCGATCTTCGCGCGGGGTCAACTCTTGCCGGATCTCGCCGGAGACCAGCACCGCAGTCAGCGCGACGAAGGCCGCGATCAGCACCACGACATAGGGCATCGCCAGCGCCCATCTGAGGGTCGCCGCATAGGCGCGGTAAAGCAGGTTGCCAAGCCAGACGACGGGGCCGCGCGGGTTCTCCGCTGCGGGTTTGGTCAGCAGGCGGCTGGCGAGTACCGGACAAAGGCTAAGCGCCACGACCGAGGACAGCATCACCGCGATGGCGAGGGTGAAACCAAACTCCCGAAACAGCCCGCCCGCCTGTCCGGGCAGGAACGACAGCGGCACGAAAACCGCCGCCAGCGTGGCCGTGGTGGTGACGACCGCAAAGAAGACCTGCGAGGTGCCCAGCACCGCCGCCGCGCGCGGCCCCATGCCCGCCGCCCGTTGGCGCACGATATTCTCCAGCACCACAATCGCGTCATCCACGACCATCCCGGTGGCCAGAACCAGCGCCAGAAGGGTCAGGATATTGATCGAAAAGCCCACCAGATAGATCGCCGCCAAAGTGCCGATCAGCGCCACGGGCAGGGTCAGCGCCGGGATCAGCGTGGCGCGGAAATCGCGCAGGAAGACAAAAATCACCGCCACCACGATGCCCACGGCAAAAGCCAGCGTCGAGAGCACCTCGCGGATCGAACCCGAGATAAAGGTCGCATCGTCCGAGGTCACGAAAATGCGCACGTCCTCGGGCAGGGTCTCGTTCAACTCCCCCACCACGGCGCGCACATCGCGCGAGATCTCAAGCGTGTTCGACGTGGCCTGCCGGATGATGCCAATGCCGAGGCCCAATTGCCCATTGGCACGCAGGATCGTCTCCCCTTCGGCGGGGCCGAGCGTAACGCTGGCGACATCGCCGAGCCGCACGTTCTGCTTGATCTCCATCGCCTCGAACGCCTGTGTGGTGACGACGCTGGCCGTGGTGCGCACGTTGATCGACTGGCGGTCGCCCGCCAGATCGCCCGCGGGCGCGTCATAGGCCACATCGGCCAAGGCGCGCTGAATGTCGCCTAGGGTGAGGCCCCGGCTCGCCAGTTCCAACTGGTCGATATCGACGCGGAAAAAAGGCTCACGGTCGCCGTAGATCTGCAAATCCGCCACGCCGTTGACCGAGATCAGCCGGTCTTCGACGCGGTCCTGCACCAGTTTGGTGAGCTCCTCCGGCGAGCGGCCCATGGAGGTCACGGCGATGCGCATCACCGGCTGGGCATTGGCATCGGCCTTGACGATCTGCGGCTGGTCGGCCCCGTCGGGCAATTGGTTCACGATCCGCGCCACCGCATCGCGCACATCGGTCGCAGCCACGTCGATATCGGTGCTGTCGTTGAACTCCAAGGTGACCCGGCTACGGCCAAACCGCGAATTCGATGAAATTGCCCGCACGCCCGAGACCCGCCCCACGGCGCCTTCGATTCGCCCCGTAAGCTCCTGATCCACGGATTCCGGGGAAGCGCCCGCGAAGGACGTGGTGACCGTGACCACGGGCCGGTCGACATTGGGCAGTTCCCGCACCTCCGCGCCGAAAAGCGCGGCGATGCCTGCCAATACGATCAGCGCGTTCAGCACGAAGGCGAGGATCGGGCGGCGCACGAAAAGCGCGGTGCCCGAGGCGGTGCTCGCGGGCGTCGTGGCGTCCTCGGTCGGGGCGGCGCTCATAGGGTTGTCTTCTCAGCCGGGGCGGCATCAGATTGCACGCGGCCCGCCTGGTTGACCTCGCGCACCTCGCCGCCTTCGCGCAGAGTTTGCACGCCTTCGGTCACCACCACATCATCGGCGGTCAGGTCGTCCGACAGGACGAGCACGGAGTTGCTGTTGCGCTGCGCGATCTCCACCGCGACCTGATGCGCCTTGCCCTCCCGTACCGTCCAGACAAACGGCCCGTCCGAGGACCATTGCACCGCCAGCGGCGGGATCGCCAGAAACGGATCGCCGACAAAGGTCAGGCTGACCGAGAAGGCCATGCCCGCGCGCAAATGGTCCCTTTCATTCGGCACCCGGCCCTGCACCAAAAGCGTGCGGCTGGCGCGGTCGATCACGCTGTCGATGGCGCTGACTTCGCCCATTAGGGTCAAATCGCGCATGCCAAGCGGGGTGACGGTGATTTCCTTGCCCAATGAGAGCTTGCTCACCACCCGTTCAGGCACGCGAAAATCGATCAGGATCTCGCTGCGGTCGGTGATGGTGGCGAGTTGATCCTGCGCATTGACGCGGTCGCCTTCTTCAATATCGGTGATCCCCACCCAACCCGAGATCGGCGCGAGAATGCGGCGTTGCGACAGATCGAACTGCGCTTGGCTGAGCGCAAGCTCGGCGCTTTGCAGGGCCAGTTCCGTCTCGCGCAGGCGCACTTCGCTGACCGCGCCGGTGTTTTGCAGCCGCTCTACGCGGTCTTGCTCGGTCTGGGCGTTTTCAAGCTGAAGTTCGGCCTGTTTCAGGGCGATCTGCTCGGCCTCATTCTCCAACAGGGCCACAACGGTGCCTGCTTCGATCAACTGCCCGGCGGGCAGGTTGAGATCGGTGATGACCCCCACGGCGTTGGAACGCAGCGTCACCGACCGGCGCGCCCGCCCGTCGCCGATGGCGGTGATCCGGTCGGCCAAAGTCTCCTCGCTGACCGGAGCGGTGACGACCAGCGATGGCCCGCCGCCGCCCCAACCCCGGCCAGAGGACTGTGGCGCCTCCGCGACCTCCTCAATCCCCAATAGATCGAGCAAGCCGGTCTCGGCCACATAGGGGCGGGAGGCGGGGACATAGGTTAACATCGCGTAGAGGCCCGCAACGAGAACCAGCAGAAATACGAAAAATTGGCGCAGGGCTTTCACGGGGGATGCGCTTTCAAAATATGTTACGAGGCGCATAATTGAGCATCGGCCCCAAAAAGGCACCTCAATTCTGCTTGATCACTGGCTGGGCATTCCCCGAAGGGGCCGCTGGCTGTTAGCACTATGGCGCGGAAGCCTGCCCGGTGGAAGGGCAATGGGGTTGATTACTAGAAATTCCGTTTCCGCCGCACATATTCTGGCCCAAGCCGGATCAAAGACCGAGGGGACATCATGCGCGCGACGGTTCTACCACTGGCGACACTGCTACTGGGCTTTTCACTATTGCAGATGAGCAATGGGTTGCAGGGCACGCTTCTGGCCGTGCGCGCGGGGCTCGAAGGGTTTGGCGGGGCGACCACCGGCCTCATCATGTCGGGCTTTTTCGCGGGGCTGAGCGTGGGCTCCTTCGTAGCACCCCGGCTGATCAGCGGGGTGGGCCATATCCGCACCTTTGCCGCACTCGCCTCTGTCGCCTCTGCCGCGGCGCTGATGCATTTGGCTTTCATCGACCCTTGGGTCTGGATCGCCGTGCGCTGCCTGACCGGGTTCGCTTTTGCCGGGTTGATCATCGTGACGGAAAGCTGGCTCAACGCCTCGGTCAGTTCCGCGCAGCGGGGCAAATTGCTGGCGGTCTACGGCATGGTCGGCATGGCCTCGGGGGCGGCGGGGCAGTTCCTGCTGAACCTCGGGGATCCGGCTGAGTTCATTCTCTTCGTGCTCGTCTCGATCGTGATGTCGCTGTCGCTGGTGCCGATCTCGCTCAGCCGTGTGGAAGGGCCGCGCTCGGAAGGTGCGCAGGAACCGCCATCGGTGCGCCGACTCTGGGGGCTGTCGCCTTACGGTGCGGTGGCCGCAGGGCTGGTCGGAGCCTCTATCGGGACGTTCTACGGGCTGGCGCCGCTTTTCGCGCAGGAGATGGGCTATACCCAATCGCGCATCGCCCTGCTGATCGCGGCCTTTACCATCGGCGGCTTGGTGCTTCAGTTCCCGCTGGGCTGGATGTCTGACCGGATGAGCCGCCGCGGTCTTGGCGTGGGGCTCGCCGCCGCTGGCAGCGCCTTGATGTTGCTGACCCTGCCGATTCCGGCGCCGTCGGGGACGATGCTGCTGGTGCTGGGATTTGCCATTGGCGGGTTGGTCCTGCCCGCGCAATCCATCGTCATCGCCCATGTCAACGACCGCGCCCCCGGCTCTGCCGTGGTGGCCGTCTCGGGCGGGCTGGTGCTGATGCAGGGGATTGGCGCCGCCATCGGGCCGCTTCTGGCGGGTGTGCTGCTGGATACGCTGGGGCCGCGCGGCTTGCCGCTGGCGCTTGGCGGTTTTCAGTTGACCATCGTGGCATGGGCGCTGCTGCGCATGACCCTGCGCAGCGATCCCGAAACCCAGGAGCGTCACGCGGCACCGCCCCTGACCCCCAACTTCGTCGAAGGCGAACTCAGCCGCGAGGAATAGCGCGGCTCAGCTCTGGGGCCAGCTCTTTGGTACGTTGCGACGCAACTCTTCCAGCCACGGGGTGGCAACGGAGTCGGACGGCGCGCGCCAGTCTCCGCGCGGCGACAATGCCCCCCCGGCGCTGACCTTGGGCCCATTCGGCAGGGCCGAGCGCTTGAACTGGCTTGTGGCGAAGAAACGATGCAGGAATTTTTCGAGCCAGTGGCGGATCGTCTCCAGATCATAGGCATTGCGTTTGCCCTGCGGAAAGCCCTCGGGCCAGCGCCCCGCCTCGACATCATGCCAAGCGTGCCATGCCAGAAAGGCCACCTTTGACGGGGTGAGCCCGTAGCGCATGGTGTGAAAGAGAAAGAAGTCATTCAACTCATAGGGGCCGATCATCGACTCGGTGCTTTGGATCTCTTCACCTTCACCCGCGGGCACCAGTTCGGGCGAGATCTCGGTGTCGAGAATGGCTTGCAAGACCTTGTCCGTCTCTGCGTCGAACTGCCCCGACCGGGTGGCCCAACGAATGAGATATTGGATCAGCGTTTTCGGCACGCCGGTGTTCACCGCATAGTGGCTCATCTGGTCGCCAACGCCGTAGGTGCACCAGCCAAGCGCCAATTCGCTCAGATCGCCGGTGCCGATGACAAAGCCCTGCCGCTGGTTGGCGAGCCGGAAGAGGTAATCGGTGCGCAGACCGGCTTGGACATTTTCAAAGGTGATGTCATAGACCGGCTCCCCGTCCGAGAAGGGGTGATCCATATCCTCAAGCATCTGCCGGGCGGCGGGGCGGATGTCGATCTCATCCGCGGTGATCCCCATGGCCCGCATTAATTTCCACGCGTTGGATTTGGTGCCTTCAGAGGTGGCGAAGCCGGGCATCGTGAACCCGAGGATCCGGTCGCGCGGGATGCCCAAACGGTCACAGGCTTTCGCCGCCACGATCAGCGCATGAGTCGAATCCAGCCCGCCGGAGATGCCGATCACCATGGTCTTGCCCTTGGTCGCCTCAAACCGGCGGCGCAGACCTTCGACCTGAATGTTGAACGCCTCATAGCAATCTTGGTCGAGATGGCTTTCGCGGTTCGGCACATAGGGAAACCGGCGCACGGGGCGGATCAGACCGGCGTTTTCGTGATGCGGTTGATGGGCAAAGGTCACCCGGCGGAACTCCGGCGCGCGGTGTCGCGCGGCGTCATGGAAACTGCCCGTCCGCATCCGCTCTGACTGGATACGCCCGCAATCCACATCGGCGATGGTCAGTTCCGGCTCCAGCGGGAAACGGGTGGATTCGGCCAAGAGATCCCCCAACTCATGGATCATCCCCTGCCCGTCCCAGGCCAGATCGGTCGTGCTCTCCCCCGGCCCGGCGGCGGAATAGACATAGGCCGCGAAGGCGCGCATGGATTGCGACCGGCACAGCAGGTGACGGTCAGAGGATTTGCCGATCACGATGTTGGAAGCCGAGAGATTGGCGAGAATGAGGGCGCCCCCCAAAGCCGCATCCGCCGAGGGCGGCGCAGGCGTCCAGAGGTCTTCGCAAATTTCGGCATGGAAGATCAGACCGGGTAGATCCGTCGCCTCGAAAATCAGGTCATCGCCAAAGGGCACAGTCCGGCCCGCGACGGTGATCTCTCCGCCGGTGTCCCGGCCATGGGCGAACCAGCGTTTCTCATAGAACTCACGGTAATTGGGCAGGTAGGATTTCGGCACCACGCCCAGCACCTGCCCGCGTGAAATGGCGATGGCGCAATTGTAAAGCCTTCCCTCGCGGCGCAGCGGCGCGCCGAGCAGGATCACGGGGGTCATCTCGGCACTGGCCTCGATCAGGTCGCCAAGCGCCTCTTCCACCGCCGCCAGAAGCGCGTCCTGCATGTGCAGATCGTCGATGGCATAGGACGAGAGTGACAGTTCGGGGCAAACCAGCAAATCCACCCGCGCCGCATCGGCCCTGCGCATTTCGTCCAACAGGCTGTCGCGGTTGAAGGCCACATCGGCAGGCCGCACATGCGGCGTGCAGGTCGCCACCCGGACAAAACCATGACGGTGGTAGGCGGTAAAGGCGGCGGCTTGGCTTTTGCTCACGTCAGGCTCTCTTCCAACATATCCAAAATCGTTTCAAGGCATCGCTGCCGGATCGCATCCCGGCCAATGGCTCCAAAGGACTCGGCCCGATGAACCGTGTTACACCCCTCGCGCGCAAGCGCAAAATGCACAAGCCCCTCTTGATCCTCGGGGCTGCCCGGCCCGGCAAAGCCGGTGGTCGAGACGGCGATCTGCGCGCCCGAGCGGTGCTGCGCGCCTTCGGCCATCGCAATAGCCACGGGGCGCGAAACCGCGCCGCAGCGGTCCAAAAGCGCCCGGTCGACGCCCAACAACTCATGCTTGGACTGATCCGTATAGGTGACGAAACCCCGCTCAAACGCGTGGGAGCAGCCTTCGATATCCGTGAGCAACGCCGCGACCAGCCCGCCGGTGCAGCTTTCCGCCGTGGCGATGTGAATGTCGCGGTCGCAAAGGACTTTCAAAACGGATTTCGCGCGATCTGCGATGTCGGGCTGCGCTAAAGGATCACTGTTCTGCATCTTCGCTCCGCAACTTGGTGCCTTGTTAAACAAAACCCCCGATCCGCTACGGCGGTTCCTTGCGTTGACCCGCCGCGAGCCGCCTGCTTAACATTGCAAGAAACCAAAACGCACCTCTGCATATGGGACCGAAGCAATGATTGATCTCTACACATGGACCACCCCCAATGGCCGCAAGGTCTCGATCCTGCTGGAAGAATTGGGGATCGACTACAATGTGCACGCCATTGACATCGGCAAGGACGAGCAGTACGCGCCCGAATTTCTTAAGATCAGCCCCAACAATAAAATCCCCGCCATCGTGGACCATGACACTGGGGTAAGCCTGATGGAATCCGGCGCGATCATGGTCTACCTTGCCGAGAAACATGGCCGCTTCCTGCCCGAAGGGCTGGCCGCGCGGGCCGAGGTGATGCAATGGCTGATGTGGCAGATGGGCGGCTTTGGTCCAATGGCCGGGCAGGCGCATCACTTCCTGCATTTCAACCCCGGCAAGGCCGCCTATGCCGAAGAGCGGTTCAGGGCCGAGGTCAAACGGCTTTACGGCGTGCTCGACAAACAGCTTGAGGGGCGGGACCACATTTGCGGCGCATATTCCATCGCGGATATGGCCTGCTGGCCGTGGGTGTCGCGCTATGAATGGCAGCAGATCGACCTTGCCGATTATCCCAATGTGCGTGCGTGGTATCAGCGCCTGCGCGCACGGGACGCGGTGCAGAAGGGCTACCACGTGCCCAAAGTGATGGGCGAGATTCCCGAGGGCTGACATCCGCCCGCCGCCGCGATTGCAACATAGGCAGGAACCAAGAGACAGGTTGAACGGTTGCACCTTCGAAGGCAGTGCTGCCACCCGCGCAGGCTGCCCTTTTCATGAATGGGGGGCAGTATCGTGACGCTTGATCTCAGAGATGTATCCTCGTGCCGCCGTGCGGCGTTACTATGAACAGTGCGCCGCGTTTCGACCCTTTCCCGCCCCAGTCGCAAAGGGATATCCTGTCGCAATCTGCTCGGAAGGCTTTGCGCCACGCGGCGCGAGCCGAAGAGACAGGCACCGCCCCGGTCAGCGGCTCTATCGACATTCTGCGCGACGCGAGTCTGATGCTGGAAGATGGCGCCACGGCCCCCTTGCGCACCGCCCATGCGCTGATGCAGATCGGTGCCGCCAACCTCAGCGTCGGTCGCCTGTGGGAAGGCCACGTCAACGCGCTGCGCCTGATCCGCCTTTATGGTAGCGCGGCGCAGGTCGAGCGGGCGAAACAGGTGATCCGGCAGGGCGGGCTTCTGGGCGTCTGGGGCGCTGATGGCGGCAATCCGGCGCGGTTCGAGAAAGGCACTCTCCAAGGCGAAAAGATTTTCGCCTCGGGCCTCGGCACTGTCAGCCATGCGCTCGTCTCGCTCAATTCCGGCCCTGATGTGCAGCTTGCGCTGATCGACGTGACCGACCCCGCGCGCGGCGATGCTTCGCAATGGGACATGCTGGGTATGCGGGCGACGGCTTCGGGGAAATATGACTTTTCCGGCCTGACCCTTGAGGATGACGCCCTTATCGGTGCTCCCGGCGACTATCTGAAAGAGCCGCATTTCGTCGGCGGCGTCTGGCGGATCGCGGCGCTTCAGGCCGGCGCGGCGGCGGGGTTGATCGATGCGGCGGCCACTGCCTTGCGCGAGATGGACCGGCTTGAGGCCGAGGCCCAGCTGAGCCGCCTGATGCAAGTGCTGATGCGGATATGGGCCGGAATGGCATTGATCGAACGCGCCGCCCTCGCCACCGCGGATGAGCACGCGGAGGAGACCCTCGTCAGCACCGCCATCGCCGCGCGGATTTATACCGAGGAAGTCGCCCTCGACGCGATTAAAGCGGTAGAGCAAAGCCTTGGGTTGCGCCATTTTACCGGAACCTCCGAGACAGGTCGCATGGCGCGCGATCTCTCCGTCTATCTGCGCCAAGCCGCACGCGATGCCTTCCTGCAACGCGCCGCCCGCCATGCGCTTTCCAGCGACCAGACGGTTTGGGGTGTCTTTGGATGAGCCCTAACGCCCCCCTCGCCAAGGCATTGTCGGGCCGCGCAAAGATCGTGGTTCTGGCGCCGCACCCGGACGACGAAACACTCGGCTGCGGCGGTCTCTTGGCCCGCGCTTTCGCAGAGGCCGGGGCGCATGTGATCTGCCTGACCGATGGTAGCGCCAGCCATCCCGGTTCCCGTGCATGGCCCCCGGCCCGATTGGCCGAGACGCGGCGCGCGGAATTGGCAGCGGCGCTTGATTTCCTTGGTGGCGGGGCGGCGGATCTGACGTGGCTCAGCCATCCCGACAGCCGATTGCACGAGGTGCCTGCCGATACCCTCCTGACCGAGTTGACAGAGGTGATCGACGCCCAAGCCGCACGCCACATCTTCGTCCCGGCCCGCGAAGACAAACATTGCGACCATCAAACCACCGCATCACTGGCCGACAGCCTACGCGTGCAGCGGCCCTGCCTGCATTTCCATAGCTATCCGGTGTGGAGCCGTTTCGATGATCCGAATTTCACCGCGAACACGGCGGGCTACGCCCCCCTCCGCCTCGACACCGCAGCCTATCGCGATGCCAAAAGCGCCGCGATCCACGCGCATCGCAGCCAACTTGGCCAGACCGTAAAAGACGATCCCGAGGGGTTTGTCCTGCCCGAGGCGATGATCGACCTCTTCGCGCAGCAAGATGAAATCTTTTGGAGGATGCCGTGATGGGGGTGGGGTTGGATCATCTCCAAGGTCTCTATGCCGAGACAACCGATCCTTGGGGGTTCGAACATAGCGCCTATGAGCAAGCCAAATTCGCGGCAACGCGGGCGGCGCTTTCGCAAGATGGCTACCGCTCGGCTTTCGAGTTGGGCTGCGGCAATGGCCAGTTGGCACGTCACCTGAGCGACATCTGCGCGCGCTATACCGGGATGGATGCCGTCGCAAGCGCCCTGACCGCCGCGCGCGAGACGGTGCCGGAGGGGCGCTTCGTCCAAGGGTTCTACCCCGGCCCCCTGCCCGAGGGGGATTTCGATCTGCTGATCCTTTCGGAAGTGCTTTATTTTCTGGATCACGCAGGGTTGGCCCAATTGGCGACCGACATCGCGAGCCGCTGGCCGCAGGCCGAGATCATCTGCGTGACGTGGCGCGGCGACACCGGCAATCCGCTGCAAGGGGAAGAGGCGCTAAACGGGTTTGCCAAGGCGCTCGACACCCATGCCTTCACCTGCGTCAGCGCGACCGAGGACTACCGCATCGACCGTGCCTTTCCGGGGAAGAGCAGATGAGTTTCGAGCGCTGGAAAGACACCGCGATCATCATCCCCGCCCGGAACGAGGCGGAGCGGATCGGCGCTTGCCTCTCCGCCCTCGCGCCCCAGTGCAACGACCGTGTCCGCGTGATCCTTGTGGTCAACAACACCGATGACGACACCGCCAAGATCGCAAAGGCGGCGGCGGGCCGGCTTGGCATCGACCTCACCGTGCTCGATCTGACCTTTCCCCCCGGCATGGGGGTTGGCGCGGCAAGGCGGAAAGGCTGCGCCGTGGCGCTGGAACAGATGCCCCATCTGCGCCAGATCCTGACCACCGATGCCGATTGCCGCGTCAGCGCCGATTGGGTGGCGCGTAGCATTCACCACCTTCAACGTTTTGACGCGCTTTGCGGCAGGGTCACGCTGAACCCCGAAGAGGCCGCCACACTGGCGCCGCAAGACCCGATGCTCGAGGCCCATGAAATGGCCTACCGCCGCTTGGTGCTCGCGCTCTACGCGCGGCACGCCCCGAACTGCGCCGATTTGCAGGACAGCCATGGCGAAGCGCCGGGGGCCAGTCTTGGCTTTACCCGCGAGGCCTATGAGGCCGTCGGTGGTTTTGCCCCGATCCCCTGCGGAGAGGACCGCGCGATCATCCGCGCCGCGCGGGCGGCGGGCCTTCGGGTGCATCACGCAGATGATCTCTGGGTCGAAGCCTCTTGCAGGCTGGTCGGGCGCGCGGCGGGCGGCATGGCGGATACGCTGCGCATTCGGCTGAGCGGAGCGAACTATCTGGCCGATGACTGTTTGCCGGATGCGGGCCGCCTGCTGGATCAACTGCGCCGGGGGGCATTGGGCTGCTGGCCGGCTCAGGTGCCGCAGGCTGAATGCATACCGGTTGCGGAACTGCCCGCGCATATCGCGCTGCTGCGCGGCTTTTTGGACCGGTCGGTGACGCGCGAGACACCCGCCCCTCTTACCTCGGGTTCCGCCGATCCCCGCCCTTGCGAGAACTTTCCTGCCTGCGGCGCAAAAGCATCGGAACCCGTGCCCTCGGGGGTGGTTGAACCTTCATAGGGTCCGGCACTCACCGTTCGCTCTAAAGCAGGCCTTTTCGCCCGCTAGATATTAGCAACAAATCCTCCCGATTATATTCCGGGGGCGCTGTGGAGAAAGATCATGACAGAAAAAGAACTTGGCAAAGGCGGCGAACCCCGCCAGCAAACCACGGACCGCGAAAAGACGATGACGACCGCGCAGGGCGGCCCGATCGCGGATGATCAGAACTCACTCAAAGCAGGTCCGCGTGGCCCGGTCTTGATGGAAGACCATGTATTCCGCGAGAAGATGTTCCACTTCGACCACGAGCGCATTCCGGAGCGTGTCGTTCACGCCCGCGGCTACGGCGTGCACGGGCATTTCGAACTGAAGGAAGCGATCCCCGAACTCTCTTGCGCCGATATTTTCCAGCGCGTCGGCGAAAAGACCCCGACCTTCACCCGGTTCTCGACCGTGGCGGGCAACAAGGGCTCTGCCGATCTGGCCCGCGACGTGCGCGGTTTTGCGACGAAGTTCTACACCAAAGAGGGCAACTGGGATCTCGTCGGCAACAACATCCCCGTGTTCTTTATCCAAGACGCGATCAAATTCCCCGATCTCATCCACTCGGTCAAACCCGCCCCGGACCGTGGCTTCCCGCAGGCGCAGTCGGCGCATGACAACTTCTGGGATTTCGTCTCGCTCTCGCCCGAAGCGATCCACATGACGCTGTGGCAGATGTCCGACCGGGCGATCCCGCGCTCGCTCCGCTTCATGGAAGGCTTCGGCGTGCATACCTTCCGGCTGGTCAATGCCGAAGGCAAATCGCATTACGTCAAATTCCACTGGAAGCCGAAGCAGGGTGTGCAATCGGTGGTCTGGAACGAGGCGCTCAAGATCAATGGCGCGGACCCGGATTTCCACCGCCGCGACATGTGGGATGCCATCGACGCGGGCGACTTCCCGCAATGGGATCTGGGCATTCAGGTCTTCGACGACGAATTCGCCGACAACTTCGAGTTCGACATCCTCGACGCGACCAAGCTGATCCCCGAGGAACAGGTGCCGGTGCGCATCATCGGCACGCTGACGCTTGACGCCAATGTCGACAACTTCTTTGCCGAGACCGAGCAGGTGGCCTTTTGCACCCAAAACATCGTGCGCGGGATCGACCACACGAACGACCCGCTGCTTCAGGGCCGGAACTTTTCCTACCTCGACACGCAGATCAAGCGCCTCGGCGGGCCGAACTTCACCCATATCCCGATCAACGCGCCGAAATGCCCGTTCCACCACTTCCAGCAAGACGGCCATATGGCGATGCACAACCCCAAGGGCCGCGTGAACTACGAGCCCAACAGCTGGGGCGAGGAGGGTGGCCCGCGGGAGAACCCGGAGATTGGGTTCAAAAGCTACCCCGAAGAGGTCAGCGGCACCAAACAGCGCGTGCGGTCCGAGACATTCGCCGACCACTACAGCCAAGCGCGCCAGTTCTACATCAGCCAGACCGAGATCGAGCAGCAGCATATCGCGGCGGCCTATACCTTCGAGTTGTCGAAATGTCAGGAAGAGCGCATTCGCCTGCGGATGCTTTCGCATCTGATGAACGTCCATGACGATCTGGCCAAACAGGTGGCCGAAGGCTTGGGCGTGACCGAAATGCCGGAACCCGCCAAACCCGCGCGGGAGCCGATCACCGATTTGCCGCCGTCCGACGCGCTCAGCATTCTGAAGAACGCGCCGAACACATTCGCGGGCCGCAAGCTGGGCCTGTTCCTGACCGAGGGCGCGGATGCCTCGGTGGTGGAAGCCTTGGAAAAAGCCTTTGCCGATGAAGGCGCGATGGTGGCGATCGTGACGCCGCATATCCAAGGGGTGACCCTGTCGGACGGCAGCACCCGGCAAGCAGATGAGAAGATCGACGGCGGCCCGTCGGTGGTCTTTGATGCGGTGGCCTTGGTCTTTGGTGATGAGAAAGCCGATAAGATCGCCAAGAACAAACCGGCACAGGATTTCGTTTCGGACGCCTTTGCGCATAACAAGTTCATCGCTTGGACCACAGCCGCCGATCCGCTGCTCAACGCCGCCGGGGTCGAGAAGGACGAAGGCACGTTGGAGGTCTCTGCCGATAACGCCGGTAAATTCCTTGAGACCTGCCGCAAACTTCGGTTCTGGAAACGCGAAGAAAAACTGAACTGGGAATAAGAAAACACCGGGTCGGGGCGGCAATGCCCCGGCCCTTTTTCTAGCGCCGGTGCACCTGTGATGAGGGTGAAATGGCGTTCGCCGTGTCCTGCAGGCGCGGCAGAATCTCGGCCCTGATCCGCTCCCGCGTCCAAGTATGCGCCGAGACCGAAGATTGCACCGCCGCAAAGGCCCGCCCATCGGGGCCGATGATCGGACAGGCCACGCCAATCTCAGACAAAATCATCTGATCGCTGGAGATCGCATAGCCCTGCTGCACGGCCTCCCCAATGCTGTTGCGGATCGTGGCGCGGTCCATCGTGGTGCGCGCGGTAAAGGGCTTGAGCGGCCAAGTCTCGATCGCCTCTTCCCGGTCTTCGGGCGAGAAGGTCGAGATGATCGCCCGGCCCGCCGACGTTGAAAGCGCAGGCAACCGCCGCCCGATCACCGTCGCCGCGAAGTAGGTCCGTTGGCAGGGCAAGCGACTGACGTAGATGATGTGATCGGTCGAAAGCTCGGCGAGGTTCACCGTCTCCCCGATCTCTTGGCTGAGGTCGATCAGCTTGGGAATCGCCTGCCCGACCAATTGATCCGACCAGTAATAGGCATAGGCCAGTTCGAGCCATGCATGGGACGGGCGGTAGCGCCGCGTGGCCGGATCCTTTTCCAACATGCCTTCGATATGCAGCGTATTCGCCAGCCTCTGAACCGCGCTTTTGTCTAATCCGCTGCGCGCGGCAAGTTCGACCAGCGACAATTCCGTATGCGATTCATCGAAAGCGCGGAGCAGCCGCAACCCCTTGGCAAGCGACCCGACGTAAAGAGTATTTTGCTTCTTTTCCAATCACCTACCCTGAAAACTGGCCCAATCGTTCACACCGGGGCTTGACGTATGTCGATCCGATTGCGTTTATTAATCGTATTGCGATATCAAGTATTACTATATGATACGATGCGCAAGCCAAAAAGATACGGAACCGAATTCGTTAACCAACAGGGGAGTTGACCATGAAATCCACGGTCCTGAAATCAACCATCACCGGGCTTGTCCTGGCCGCCGCCACCGGCGCGGCTTGGGCGGACAAAGCCAATGACACGCTGAATGTCGCCTTCACCAAAGAGCTTGAGAACGTCGACAGCTACTTCAACTCGTCTCGCGAAGGCGTGGTGCTGCAACGCGCGGTCTGGGATGGTCTGATCTACCGCGATCCGGTCAGCAACGAATACATCGGCAACCTCGCCACCGAATGGGAATGGATCGACGACACGACCATCGAATTCAAACTGCGCGAAGGCGTGAAATTCCACGACGGGTCGGACTTCACCGCCGATGACGTGGTCTTTACCGTGAACTATGTCGCCGATGAGGCCAATGGCGTGAAAACGCAGCGCAACGTGAACTGGATGAAATCGGCCGAGAAGGTTGACGATTACACCGTGCGCATCATGCTGAAAGAGAAGTTCCCGGCGGCGATTGAATTCCTCTCCGGCCCCGTTTCGATGTATCCCAGCGACTACTACGAAGAAGCCGGCCCCGAAGGCATGGGCCTCAAACCCGTCGGCACCGGCCCTTACAAGGTGACCGAAGTCGTCCCCGGCCAGCACTTCAAACTGGAAGCCTATGAGGGCTATCACGACAGCCCCAAGGGCAAACCCAGCATCAAGAACATCGACATCCGCACCATTCCGGATGTGAACACGCAGATGGCCGAACTCTTTAGCGGCTCGCTTGATCTGATCTGGCAGGTGCCGTCGGACCAGGCCGAAAAGCTGGCCGAGCGGGATGAATTCCAGGTCTCCAACGAATCCACCATGCGCGTGGGCTATCTGACGCTCGATGCGGCAGGCCGGTCCGAGGACAGCCCCTTCACCGACGTGCGCGTGCGCAAGGCCGTGAACTACGCCATCAACCGTCAGGAGCTGGTCGACGCGCTGCTCAAAGGCAAATCCAAGGTCGTCTACACCCCCTGCTTCCCCAGCCAGTTCGGCTGTGACGAAGAGGCGGCGGTGAAGTATGAATACAACCCCGAGAAAGCCAAGGAATTGCTGGCCGAGGCGGGCTACGAAGACGGTCTGACCATCGATTTCTACGCCTATCGCGACCGCGAATATGCCGAGGCGATCACCAGCTACCTGAACGCCGTGGGCATCGATACCAACTTCAAGATGTTGCAGTATTCCGCCCTGCGCGAGCAGAACATGAAGGGCGAAACCGCCGTGTCGTTCCAGACATGGGGCAGCTATTCGATCAACGACGCCTCCGCCATGGTCAGCCAGTTCTTCAAACATGGCTCGCTCGACTACGCGATGGACGACGAGACGCTGGAATACCTCAACATCGCCGACAGCTCGACCGATCCCGAGGTCCGTAAAGAGAACTACTCCAAGGCGATCGAACGCATCACCGAGGAAGCCTATTGGGCGCCGATGTTCTCCTACAACACCAACTACGTGACCACCAACGAGGTGGAATACACGCCCACAGCCGACGAAGTTCTGCGCTTCACCACGGCCAGCTGGAAGTAAATCAACCGGCAGGGGCGCCGTGACCGGTGCCCCTGCCCTTCTCCCCTTCCGCACCCAACCCAGACCCACGCGGCAGGCCCCCGCCTGCGGCGCAGCCTCAAGGTAGTTGCACCCGTGCTTCAATTCATTCTCAAACGATTGGGACTGGCCCTTCTCGTGGCCTTCACCGTGTCGTTTATCAGCTTTAGCCTGCTGTTCCTGTCGGGCGACCCCGCCGCAGCACTTGCGGGTGAAACCGCCAGTGGCGAAGATATCGAGGCCCTGCGCCGTCTCTATGGTTTCGACCGTCCGATGCTGGTGCAATATGGCGAATGGCTGTTCTCGGCCCTTCAGGGCGATTTCGGCGAAAGCTACTATTTCCGCCTGCCCGTCGCCTCGCTCATCGCTGACCGGTTGAGCGTGACCATGACGCTCGGCGTCTGCGGGATCACCTTCGCGCTGCTGACCGCCGTGCCCTTGGGCGTGGTCGCCGCGATCCGCCCCAATTCGATCATCGACCGTGTGGCGCTCTTCATCTCGGTCGCCGGCCAAGCGATGCCGAGCTTTTGGTTCGGCCTGATCCTCATCGTGGTCTTCGCCATCCAACTGGGCTGGCTGCCACCCTCGGGCACCGACACATGGCGCCATTTCATCCTGCCGACCGTGGTGCTGGGCTATTACGCCATGCCCGCGATCATGCGCCTGACGCGCGCGGGCATGCTGGACGTGTTGAACTCCGACTACATCCGCACCGCCCGGGCCAAGGGCGCGAACGAGCGCCGGGTGCTGTTCCGCCATGCGCTGCGCAACGCGATCATCCCGGTCGTGAGCCTCGCCGCCGTGCAGATGGGTTTCATGCTGGGCGGCTCCATCGTGGTCGAGTCGATCTTCGCGCTGCATGGCGCGGGCTATCTGGCCTGGGAGAGCATCGCCCGCAACGACCTGCCCACCGTGCAGGCGCTGATCCTGATCTTCTCGATGTTCTATATTGTTTTCACCTTCCTCGCAGACGTGCTGAACGCATGGCTCGACCCCCGCATGAGGAGCAGCTGACATGGCCACGGCAAGCACACATGACAGCCTTTTGGACGAAATCACCGGCCCGACCCCCGGCCAGATGCTGCGCAAGCGCATCTTCGGGCACCAAGGTCTGCTGATCGGGGCGGTCGTTCTGATCATTCTCACGATCATCGCGATCCTCGCGCCCTGGATTGCACCACATGATCCCTATGCCCAAAGTCTGATGACCCGGATGGAGCCCCCCGTGTTCATGGGCGGCACATGGGAGCATCCCTTGGGCACCGATCATCTAGGCCGCGATTACCTGTCGCGTCTCATCTATGGTGCACGGATTTCGCTGCTGATCGGGGCCGTGGCGGCGCTGATCTCGGGCCTCATCGGCACCGCCATGGGCGTGGCTGCTGGCTACTTTGGCGGCAAGGTCGATGCGGTCGTCACCTTCCTAATCAACGTGCGTCTTGCGATGCCGGTGGTGCTGGTGGCGCTGGCCGTGGTGGCGATCCTTGGCGGGTCGCTGCAAGTGGTGATCATGGTGCTGGGCCTGCTGCTTTGGGACCGTTTCGCCGTGGTCATGCGCGCCTCGACCATGCAGGTGCGGCGGCGTGAATATGTGGCGGCGGCGCAGGTCATCGGTGCCTCTACCCCGCGCATCCTCTTGTCCGAGATCATGCCCAATATCGCCAACAACCTCATCGTCGTGGTGACGCTGGAAATGGCCCATGCGATCCTGCTGGAAGCGGCGCTCTCCTTCCTCGGCCTTGGGGTGCAACCCCCGACGCCGAGCTGGGGGCTGATGGTCTCAGAAGGCAAGAACATGATGCTGTTCGAGCCGTGGCTCGTGCTGATCCCGGGCGCCGTGCTTTTCGTGCTGGTGCTGGCAATCAACCTGATGGGTGACGGTCTGCGCGACGTCACTGCCCCCGAAAACCGGAGCTGACCCATGACAGAACCCCTTCTGAGCGTCCGCAACCTGCGGCTCGACATTCCCACGGGCGGCGGCACCCTACATGCGGTGCGCGGCATCGACTTCGACCTTAACCGTGGCGAGACCCTCTGCATCGTCGGCGAAAGCGGCTCGGGCAAATCGCTCACCTCGCTTGCGCTGATGGGGCTTTTGGGCAAATCCATCAAACGCAGCGCCGACCGGATGACCTTTGACGGGACCGAGTTGACCACCGCCAGCCAAGGCCAGATGCGCAGGCTGCGCGGGGCGCGGATGTCGATGATCTTTCAAGAGCCGATGACCTCGCTCAACCCGGCCTACACCATCGGCGACCAGCTGGCCGAGGCGCTGCTTTTGCACCGCAAGGTCAGCCGCCAGCAGGCGCGGGCGCGGGCCATCGAACTCTTGGAGAAAGTCGGCATCACCGCCGCCGAGAGCCGCTTGTCACAATACCCGCACCAGCTGTCGGGCGGTCTGCGCCAGCGTGTGATGATCGCCATGGCGCTGATGTGCGAGCCCGAACTGATCATCGCGGACGAGCCGACGACCGCGCTCGACGTGACCATTCAGGCGCAGATCCTGCGGCTGCTGCACGATCTGGGGCGCGAGATGAACATGGCCGTGATCCTGATCACCCATGACCTCGGGGTCGTGGCGCGCGTGGCTGACAAGGTCGCGGTGATGTACGCGGGCGAGTTGGTCGAGACCGGCCCGGTGGGCGATATCTTTAACGCCCCCTCGCATCCCTATACCCGCGGGCTGCTGCGCTGCATCCCGCTTCCCGGCAAGACCGACCGCGGCGCGAAACTGGGTACGATCCCGGGCATCGTGCCCTCGCTGGTCGGCGCGGTCGAGGGCTGCGTGTTTCGCACCCGTTGCCCCCATGCGGTGGCCGAATGCCGTGGCGACATCCCCAAGCGCGAGGACGGCAACCACGCCTTCCGCTGCATTTTCCCCGATGGCAAACGCCATTCCGAGAAGGAGCTGACCGTATGAAGGACAGCGTGAACGCACCCCCGGTGCTGGAGCTTTCCGGCGTCAGCAAGACCTACCGGGTGAAACAGGGCATGTTCGGCAAGGTCAAACCGCTCACGGCGGTGAATGATGTGTCGCTGCAATTGGGCAAGGGGGAGGTGCTGGGCCTCGTCGGTGAATCCGGTTGCGGCAAATCCACCCTTGCCAAAATCCTTTTGGGGCTGGAGGAGCCGACCGCGGGTCACGTTAAGATTGACGGTGAAGAGATTACCCAACAGGGCCGTCTGGCGCTGGCGCGGCGGATTCAGCCGATCTTTCAAGACCCCTATTCCTCGCTCAACCCGCGCAAGAGCATCTATGACGTGATCTCTCTGCCGCTGCGGGTGCACAACATCGGTGACGAGGAGAGCCGCAAGAAAAAGGTGAAGGAGATCCTCGACGTTGTGGGCCTGCCGCAGCGGGTGATCAACACCTACCCCAGCCAGATGTCGGGCGGCCAGCGCCAGCGGGTGGCCATCGCCCGCGCGCTGATCATGAAGCCCGAGGTGGTGATCTGCGACGAGCCGACCTCGGCGCTGGATGTCTCGGTCCAAAGCCAGATCCTCAACCTTCTGGGCGAGCTGCGCGAAGAGTTCGGCCTGACATACCTCTTCATCAGCCATGACCTCGCGGTGGTCGAACATCTCGCCACCCGCGTGGCGGTGATGTATCTGGGCGAGATCGTGGAGCAGAACTCGGTCGCCGGTCTGTTTGATGCGCCGCGTCACCCTTACACCAAGGCGCTTTTGAAGTCCGTGCTGACACCCGAGCCCGGTTTGGGCGTGCCGGACACCCAGCTTGGCATGGCCTACCCGAACCCGATCGCGCCGCCGCCCGGTTGCCATTTCCACCCGCGCTGCCCGCGCGCGACGGATCTGTGCAAGCAAAAGGCGCCGCGTCACACCCCGATCCCGCAGGGGCATGTCGCCTGCCACCTGCACGATCCGGAAACCCCCATGTACGAACAAGAGTAATCCCATGTCATCGAACCTGTCGCACAGCAGTCAAACCCGCAAAACCGTCATCGAAACCGAACATGGCGTCGTCGCCGCGCAGCATCGGTTGGCAGCAATCGCGGGGGCCGAGGTGCTTGCGGCAGGGGGCGATGCGGTGGACGCCGCCGTGGCCACCTCTTTCGTCATCGGCGTGTTGGAACCTTGGATGAGCGGCCCTGCGGGCGGCGGGGCGATGATGCTCTGGCGCGCCGAGGAAGGCCAAGCCCATGCGCTCAACCACGGGATGCGCAGCCCCCGCGCGCTCGATCCCGCGAACTATCCGCTGAGCGGGCGGGGCAAGGCGGGCGATCTCTTCCCGTGGGAACATGTCGAGGGAGACCGCAACGTCCAAGGCGCCACCGCCATCGCCGTGCCCGGCGTGGTCGACGGGCTGGGCCAAGCGCATGAACGGTTCGGCAAGATGCCTTGGGCCGATCTGCTTGCCCCGGCGATCGAACATGCCCGCAAGGGTCTGTTGGTGGATTGGTATGCCGCGCTGGTCATCGCCTCTTGCACGCGCGAACTGGCCAAGGATGCGGATGCGGCGGACCTCTTCCTCGAAGACGGGCAATGGCCGACGATCAGCGGCTGGACCGCGCTGGCCGAAAAACGCCTGGACCAGTCGCGCATGGCCGACAGCCTTGACCAGATCGCGCGGCACGGGGCGCGCGCGCTCTATGATGGTGACCTTGGGGCCGCGATGGCGCGGGATGTGCAGGAGAAAGGCGGCTGCCTCAGCCACGACGACCTGCACGCCTACCGCGCCGAATTCAGCGCGCCGCTCGACTTCGCCTACCGCGATGCGCGTTTCCATGTCGTGCCGGGGCTGACCGCCGGGCCGACCTTCCGCGACACCTTTGCTTCCCTCGCGACCGAAGACCTCGGGCACGCCCCCGGCCCCGACAGCTATGCCGCCATGGCCGAGGCGCTCAAAGGCGCCTATGCCCGTAGGCTCGGCTCTATGGGCGACACCGGCGAAAGCCCCGAAGCCCCGGGCTGCACCACGCATTTCTCGGTCGTCGACCGTCACGGGAATATGGTGGCGCAGACGCAGACGCTCCTGTCGATCTTCGGTTCCCGCGTCGTCTCACCCTCCACGGGCTTTTTGATGAACAACGGCATCATGTGGTTCGACCCGGTTCAGGGCCGCCCGAATTCACTGGGGCCGAACAAGCGCTGCCTGATGAACGTCTGCCCGGTGATCGGCGAACAGGGCGACAAACGTTTCGCCTTCGGGGCTTCCGGCGGTCGCAAGATTCTAGGCGCGGTGGCGCAACTGTCCTCCTTCGTCACCGATTTCGACATGTCGCTCGAAGACAGTTTCCACGCCCCGCGCATCGACGCCTCGGACGCCAACCAGCTCATCGCCGATGAAAGCCTGCCGCGCGATGTGCTCGACCGGCTGCGCGAGAACAATGAGGTCGCCGAGACCAAACGCACGATCTTTCCCTACGCTTTCGCCTGTCCCGCAGGCGTGATGCGCGCAAACGGGCAGAATTCCGGCTGCACCGAGATCATGTCGCCTTGGGGCGACGCCATTTCCGAAGATATGAAAAAGGACATTGAAGCATGACCCGCGATCAAGCGATCGAAGCGATCTCGACCTATTTCGATGAGGGGACGTTCCAAGCCGAACTGGCCAATCTCGTTTCCTACGAGACCGAAAGCCAGAACCCCGACCAAGCTCCCGAACTCAAACGCTATCTGGTCGAGACGATGGAGCCGCGGCTGACGGCGATGGGCTTTGCCTGTCGCTTTCACGACAACCCCGACCCACGCGGCGGCCCCTTTCTGGTGGGCGAGCGCCGCGAGGGCGACGACCTGCCGACCGTGCTGACCTATGGCCACGGCGACGTGATCCGCGCCCAGACCGACCAGTGGCGCGAGGGGTTGCATCCTTTCAAACTGGTCGAAGAAGGCGACAAGCTTTATGGCCGCGGCACCGCCGACAACAAGGGCCAGCACCTGATCAACATCGCCGCCATCGAAGCGGTGCTGAAAACCCGTGGCAAGCTGGGTTTCAACTGCCGCATCGTGATTGAGATGAGTGAGGAGACCGGCAGCGCGGGCCTGCCCGAGTTCTTTGCCGAACACCGTGAGGAACTGACCGCCGATGTGCTCATCGCCTCGGACGGGCCGCGGCTGCAACCCGAAGTGCCGACCATGTTCATGGGGTCGCGCGGGGGCGTGTCGTTTGATCTGATCGTCGACAAACGCGAAGGCGCGCATCACTCGGGCAACTGGGGCGGCTTGCTGGCCGATCCGGCGATGATCTTGGCGCAGGCGCTGTCGACCATCACCGACAAACGCGGGCAAATCCAGATCCCCGAGTGGCGGCCCGACAGCCTGACCCCCTCGGTTCGCGCGGCATTGAAAGACCTGCCGATCGAAAGCGACGATGGCCCCGCGATCGACACCGACTGGGGCGAAGAAGACCTGACCCCGGTCGAGCGCGCCTACGGTTGGAACAGCTTTGCCATTCTCGCGATGAAAAGCGGCGTGCCCGAAGCGCCAGTCAACGCAATCTCGGCCCATGCGACGGCCACCTGCCAATTGCGCTATGTCGTCGGCACCGATCCCGAAGACATCCTGCCCGCGTTGCGCCGCCACCTTGATAAACACGGCTTCGAAGATGTGCGGATCGAACCGCATGACCGCGGTTTCTTCCGCGCGACCCGGCTGGATGCGGATCACCCTTGGGTCAAATTCGTGGCTGATTCTCTGACGAAAAGCGCCGGGAAAGCGCCGCATATCCTGCCCAACCTCGCAGGCTCGCTGCCCAACGACAGCTTCAGCGATATTCTGGGGCTGCCCACTGTCTGGGTGCCGCATTCCTACCGCAGCTGTTCGCAGCACGCGCCGGACGAACATGTGCTGAAACCCGTCTGCCGCGATGCGCTGCGGGTGATGGCGGGCGTGTTCTGGGATTTGGGCGAAGGCAACACGCCGCCCCGCGCCGCGTGACAACTACCGGGCGGGGGCCGCGGCCCCTGCCCGTTCTACATTGCCGCGCGGATGCAGGTTTTGAGGGTTTCTGCCTCAAGCACGCAAGGGTTGGCACGCATGGAGGAAGAGGCCGCTGCCTCGCGGGCCGTCTCGCCCAGATCCGCATCATCAGGGATCCACCGGGCCAACCGGTCCAGCCCCCAGTCATCCAGCATGTCGGTCAGCGCGTCGAACGTGCCCTGCTCAGGCAGGCCGAACCCGCCGGAGAGCCACATCTGCACCTCCGAAAACCGGTCCGAAGCCCCCATCGCATCCCTGTTGGCCGCCAGAACCGGCCCAAGCAAACGCCCGCAAATTAGCCCATGCGGCGCGCCGTAACGTCCGCCGATCACACCTGCCAGCCCATGCACGGCCCCGAGCCCCGCATTGGCCAGCGCCAAACCGCCCGAGAGACTGACATAGGCCAGTGCATCCCGCGCGGGCTGATCCTCGCCCTCGGCCAGACGTTTGAGCGCGGCGATGCCCTGCGGGATCGCGGCACGGCAAAGCGCATCGCTCAGCGGGTTGGCCTTGCTGGACAGATAGGGTTCGATCACCTGCACCAGCGCGTCGAGGCCGGACCCCAAGGTCACCCCGCGCGGCGCGCCATCGGTCAGCGCGGGGTCGACCAAGGCCAGACGGGGCAGCATGCGGTCGTCGCGCAGGCTGACTTTTCGCGCGGCCTCCGGCACGGCGATGACGGCGTTCTTGGTGACCTCGGCCCCGGTGCCTGCGGTGGTGGGGATCGCGATCATCGGCAGGGGATCGGCCTGCAAGGGCCTGCCCGCGCCCACGACTTCGAGATGCTCCATCACATCGCACTCCGACGGGATCAGCGCCGCGGAGGCTTTGGCAAGGTCGATCACCGCGCCGCCGCCCGCGCCCAGCACGACCTCAGCCCCGCGCCCCGCCGCCACCGCCGCGCGCACGTCTTCGACCGACGGCTCGCCGCTGCTGCGCAACTGTGTCACCTCGCAGCCCGCCGCTGCCAAATCGCGCGCCAGTTCATCGACCCAAGCGACAGAACCGCCGCGCAGCAAAAGCACCTGTCGCCCATAGCCTCGCGCAGCGGTCACCGCTTCACCCGCCACACCGCGGCCAAAACGGATGCGTCCGGCGGTGGCGAAACCGAAAGGGGGGATCGCCTGCATCAGAACTGCAACGTCGCCTGAACAGCCCGCTGCCATGCGCCGTATTTCTCTTCGCGCGTCGCCTCGTCCATCTGGGTCTCAAATCGCCGGTCCAGTGCCCATTCGCGGGCAAAACCCTCCATATCGGGGTAGATGCCCGCCCGCTGCCCGGCGAGCCACGCGGCACCAAGCGCTGTGGTTTCCAGCACATCGGGGCGATCAACCGAAGCGCCGATCACGTCCGAGAGGAATTGCATCGCCCAGTCACTGGCACTCATCCCGCCGTCGACGCGCAGGGTGGCAATCTCGCCCGGCTGGCCTTGGGCGGCCCAATCGGCTTGCATCGCTTCGAGCAAGTCACGGGTCTGGTAGCCCACGCTTTCGAGTGCGGCCCGCGCGAGTTCCGCAGGGCCGGAGTTGCGCGTCAGCCCGTAGATCGCGCCGCGGCATTCGGCGTTCCAATATGGCGCGCCGAGGCCCACGAAGGCAGGCACCAGCACCACGTTCTGATGCGGATCGGCCTGCTCGGCCAGCGCTTGGGTCTCGCCCGCCTCGCGGATCATTTTCAGCCCGTCGCGCAGCCATTGCACCACGGCCCCGGCGACGAAGATCGACCCTTCGAGCGCATAGGTCGGCTTGCCGTCAAGCTGGTAGGCGATGGTGGTGAGCAGCCGGTTGGTCGAGGTCACCGCCGTCTCGCCCGTGTTCAGAAGCGCGAAACAGCCGGTGCCATAGGTCGACTTCATCATGCCGGGCTGGAAACAGGCCTGCCCGATCGTCGCAGCCTGCTGGTCACCCGCGACGCCGAGGATCGGGATCTCGCGCCCAAAGAGATCAGGCCGGGTGGTGCCGAAATCGGCGGCGCAGTCCTGCACCTCGGGCAGCATTTCGAGCGGCACGTCAAACATCTTGCAGATCGTCGTGCTCCAGCGGCCCTTGTGGATGTCATAGAGCATGGTGCGCGCGGCATTGGTCGCGTCGGTGACGTGACGCGCGCCGCCGGTGAGCTTCCAGATCAGATAGCTGTCGACGGTGCCGAAAAGCAGCTCGCCCGCCCGCGCCCGTTCGCGCGCGCCTTCGACGTTGTCGAGGATCCATTTCAGCTTGGTGCCCGAGAAATAGGGATCGGCCAACAGGCCGGTGCGTTCGGTGATGATCTTGTCGTCGCCGCTTTCACGCAGCGCGCGGCAGAAATCGGCGGTGCGGCGGTCTTGCCAGACGATGGCGTTATGGACCGGCTTGCCGGTTTTCGCGTCCCAGACCAGCGTCGTCTCGCGTTGGTTGGTGATGCCGATGGCGGTGATGTCGTCGGGGCGCAGACCGGCCTTTTCGATCACCGCGCGGCAGGTGCCCGCGGTCGTCGACCACAGATCGCCCGGATCATGTTCGACCCAGCCGGAGCGCGGGAAATGCTGCGGGAATTCTTCTTGGGCCGTGGCCGTCACCGACATGTTGCCGTCAAAGATGATCGCCCGCGAGGAGGTGGTTCCCTGATCAATGGCGAGGATATGGGTCATGGCGCGGCCCCCGGATGTTGGATGAAACGAAAAAGGGGCCGGAACGCTGCTGCGTCCCGGCCCCCGAAAGTTTGGCTTACTGCCAGGACTTGATCAACTCTTCGTAGCTGATGGTCTCGGGCTCGGGGTCTTCGTTGTCGAGCTTGGCAACGGGCGAACCTTCCTGCTCAAGCCAGTAGGAAGCCTCACGCTCCTCGTTCATTTTCGGACCCAGATCACCTTGGACGCCTGCGCGCTCAAGACGTTCCATGACCTTTTCCTGCTCGGCGCAGAGGCTGTCGAGCGCTTCTTGAGGTGTTTTCGCACCCGACATCGCGTCGCCGATGTTCTGCCACCACAGCTGCGCCAGCTTGGGGTAATCCGGCACGTTCGTCCCGGTGGGCGACCATGCGGTGCGCGCGGGCGAGCGGTAGAATTCCACCAGTCCGCCGAGTTTCGGCGCACGCTCGGTGAAGCTTTCGTGCTGGATGGTCGACTCGCGGATGAAGGTCAGACCGGCATGGGCCTTTTCCACGTCCACGGTTTTCGAGGTCACGAACTGCGCATAGAGCCATGCGGCCTTGGCGCGGTCGACGGGCGTGCTTTCCATCAGCGTCCAGCTGCCCACGTCCTGATAACCAACCTTCTGGCCTTCTTTCCAGTAGGCGCCATGCGGGCTCGGGGCCATGCGCCACTTGGGCGTGCCGTCTTCGTTCAGCACGGCCTTGGCGCCGTCGTTCACCATGTCGGCGGTGAAGGCGGTGTACCAGAACATCTGCTGTGCGATGGCACCCTGCGCGGGCACCGGACCGGCTTCGCCGAAGGTCATGCCCGCGGCTGCGGGGGGCGTGTACTTCTCAAGCCATTCGATGGACTTGGTGATCGCATAGACCGCCGCCGCATCGTTGGTGGCACCACCACGGGTTACACAGGAACCGACGGGCTGCGAGTTTTCGTTGACGCGGATGCCCCATTCGTCGACCGGCAGGCCGTTGGGTTCACCCACATCGCCGCCGCCCGCCATGGACAGCCATGCATCGGTGTAGCGCCAACCAAGGCTCGGGTCTTTCTTGCCGTAGTCCATGTTGCCATAGACTTCGACGCCATCAATCGTGCGACCGGTGAAGAATTCGGCGATGTCTTCGTAAGCGGACCAGTTGACCGGCACGCCCAGGTCATAGCCGTATTTTTCTTTGAACTCGGCCATCAGATCGGGGTCGGTGAACCAGTCCTGGCGGAACCAGTAGAGGTTCGCGAACTGCTGGTCGGGCAGCTGGTACAGTTCGCCATCGGGCGAAGTGGTGAAATCAAGGCCGATGTAATCGTCCAGATCAAGACCGGGGTTGGTCACGTCCTTGCCTTCGTTCGCCATCCAGTCGGTTAGGCTGCGCGCCTGCTTGTAGCGCCAGTGGGTGCCGATCAGGTCAGAGTCGTTGATATAGGCGTCGTAGATGTTCTCGCCCGACTGCATCTGCGTTTGCAGCTTTTCAACCACGTCGCCCTCGCCGATCAGGTCGTGGGTGATGTTTATGCCGGTGATCGCGCTGAAGGCCGGGGCCAGCACGTTGGCTTCGTATTCGTGGGTGGTGATGGTCTCGGACACGACTTTGATGTCCATGCCCTTGAACGGCTCGGCAGCGTCGATGAAGAATTGCATCTCCGCTTCCTGCTCTTCGCGGCTCAGCGCGGAGCGTTCGATTTCCTCGTCGAGGAACTTCTTCGCGGCTTCCATATCCGCGAATGCTGGCCCGGCGAGCAGACCGAGCGTGACCGCCAAAGCGGTACTCGATTTCATGACAGATCGTTTCATTATGTCCTCCCTAGACATTTGGTCGTGTCGTATGGCGGCCCCGGATTGCCCGGGGTCCGCCGTGATAGCGCCTAGACCCAGCGAAATACGGCTGCGGCATAGGCAAGGCAGACCAGCAGCGCATAGGGCTGCGGCCCCGCCTCGAAACCCAGCCAGATCAAATTGATAAAGGCCGAGCCGAGAAGCGTGATGAACAGACGGTCACCACGGGTTGTCTCAATCCTGAGGATGCCCACGCGGGGCGTCTCAGGGAATTTGATCGCGAGGATCGTGAAGGTCACGAGTAACAGCGCGATGACACCGAAGAAGATCGCGGTGGGCATGGTCCAGGCCATCCAAGACATGGGCGGTCTCCTCTCTTATACCCGCCCGAGGGCAAAGCCCTTGGCGATGTAGTTGCGGACGAAATAGATCACCAGCGCGCCCGGCACGATGGTCAGCACACCCGCCGCGGCCAGAACGCCCCAGTCGAGGCCCGAGGCGGAGACGGTACGGGTCATGGTGGCGGCGATGGGTTTGGCATCGACCGAGGTCAGCGTGCGCGACAGCAGCAGTTCCACCCATGAGAACATGAAGCAGAAGAAGGCCGCGACCCCGATGCCGCTGGCGATCAGCGGGGTGAAGATGCGGATGAAGAACCGCGGGAAGGAATAGCCATCGAGGTAGGCCGTCTCGTCGATTTCTTTCGGCACGCCGCGCATGAACCCTTCGAGGATCCAGACCGCCAGCGGCACGTTGAACAGGCAATGCGCCAGTGCCACGGCGATATGCGTGTCAAAGAGGTTGACCGAGGAGTAGAGCTGAAAGAACGGCAACGCGAACACGGCGGGCGGCGACATGCGGTTCGTCAGCAGCCAGAAAAACAGGTGTTTGTCGCCCAGAAACGTGTAGCGCGAGAAGGCATAGGCCGCCGGCAGCGCCACGGCGAGCGAGATCACCGTGTTCATCACCACATAGATCAGACTGTTCACATAGCCCATATACCAGCTCGGATCGGTGAGGATCTTGGCATAGTTCGCCAGCGTCAGGTTCTGCGGATAGAGCGAGAATGACCCGAGGATTTCGGCATTGGTCTTGAGGCTCATGTTGATGAGCCAATAGATCGGCAGCATCAGGAACAGCAAGTAGAGCGTCATCACCACCACCGAGCCTTTGGGCCGGAAGCGGCTGCGGCGGGCGCGTTTGGCAGCGGTTACGTCACCCGGAATGGGCGCGGCGCCGGGGGCTTGCACGGTTGTGTCGGTCATCACACACCATCCCTTTTGTCGAGGTTGACCATCACGGTGTAGAACACCCATGAAATCAACAGGATAACAAGGAAATACATCAGGCTGAACGCCGCTGCGGGGCCAAGGTCAAACTGGCCGATGGCCATTTTCACCAAGTCGATCGAGAGGAAGGTCGTGGCATTGCCCGGCCCGCCGCCGGTCACCACGAACGGCTCTGTATAGATCATGAAGCTGTCCATGAAGCGCAGCAGAATGGCGATCATCAGCACGCCCGCCATCTTGGGCAGTTCGATGTAGCGGAACACGGCCCAACGGCTGGCTTGGTCGATCTTGGCCGCCTGATAGTAAGCGTCTGGAATGGATTGCAGACCAGCATAGGCCAGAAGAGCGACAAGAGAGGTCCAGTGCCAGACATCCATCACCACAACCGTGATCCACGCCGAGGTGATGTCTTGGGTGTAGTTATAGGTGATGCCCAGCTTGTCGAGCGTATAGCCCAGAAGCCCGATGTCGACGCGGCCAAAGATCTGCCAGATGGTGCCGACCACGTTCCACGGGATCAGCAGCGGCAAGGACATGAGCACCAGACAGAAGCTGGCCCAGAACCCGTTTTTCGGCATGTTGAGCGCGACAAAGATGCCGAGCGGGATTTCGATGGCCAGAATGACGCCCGAGAAGATCAGCTGACGGCCAAGCGCGTCCCACATCCGGTCGCTGTCGAGCATGTCGGAAAACCACTCCAGCCCGGCCCAGAAGAATTCGTTCCGGCCAAAGGTGTCTTGCACCGAGTAGTTCACCACGGTCATCAGCGGGATCACGGCCGAAAAGGCCACGAGGATCAGCACCGGCAGGACAAGGAACCATGCCTTTTGGTTGACGGTCTTGTTCATGCGGCCTCTCCCTCTGCGCTGATGCGCCAGTCGTCGTCATAGACGTTGATGCCCGCCGGATCGAAACTGATCGCGGTGTTTTCGCTTGGCACTGTCGCGCCTTCTTCGGCAATGGCGCTGACCTGCTGGCCTGCCACGTCGAGACGGATGATCTTGTGACGGCCCACATCCTCGACACGGGTCACCTTGGCCGGCAGGCCCAGACCTTCGCCATTGATCCGAATGAACTCGGGCCGGACACCCAGTTGCGTTTTCTGGCCCTTGGGGGCGTAGGTCTTGTTCAAATTGACGCTTGTGCCCGCGATCTGCGCGGCATTGCCTGCGATCTGCGCGTCAAAGAGGTTCATCCCCGGCGAACCGATGAAATAGCCTACGAAAGTATGCGCGGGCCGCTCGAAAAGCTCTTGCGGCGTGCCGATCTGCACGACGCGGCCATCATACATCACCACCACCTTGTCGGCGAAGGTCAGCGCCTCGGTCTGGTCATGGGTGACGTAGATCATCGTATGGCCGAATTCGTGGTGCAGGGATTTGAGCTGCGTGCGCAGTTCCCATTTCATATGGGGGTCGATCACCGTGAGCGGCTCGTCGAACAAGAGCGCGTTCACATCCTCACGCACCATGCCGCGGCCCAGCGAAATCTTCTGCTTGGCATCTGCGGTGAGGCCCCGCGCCTTGCGGTTCAGTTCATCCTCCATGCCGATCATCTTGGCAATCTGCTGGACCCGAGACGCGACATAAGAGGCATCCGCCCCGCGGTTGCGCAGCGGGAAGGCCAGATTGTCATGCACGGTCATCGTGTCGTAGACGACCGGGAACTGGAAGACCTGCGCGATGTTGCGCTCGGCGGTCGGCGCATGGGTCACGTCCACGTCGTTAAACAGGATGCGCCCCTGCGAAGGCTGCAAAAGCCCTGAGATGATGTTGAGCAAGGTGGATTTGCCACAGCCCGACGCGCCCAGAAGCGCATAGGCTTCGCCGTCGATCCAGTCGTGGTTCAATTCCTTAAGGGCGAAATCATCTTCACCGCTGGGATTGGGCAGGTAGGAATGGGCGAGGTTATCAAGCGTGATCTTGGCCATTATGCTGCCTCCGCATAGGGCGCGGCCGAGACGAGCGCCCCGTTCGCGTCAAACAGGTAGATATGCGCCGGGTCCAGATAGACCGGCAGCGGCTGGCCGGGCTGCAAATGCTGGATGCCATGCACCAGACCAACCCATTTCGCGCCGTGGTAATCGAGGTGGATAAAGGTCTCCGATCCCGTGATCTCGGTCACGTTCAGCACCGCGTCAAAGCCGATGGCCTCGGGCGCCTGCGCGCTCAGCGTCAGGTGGTTGGGGCGGAAACCGGCGGTATATTCACCGTCGCGCAGGCTGGCCATGCTGGCCGGTGCCGCCATCTCACCCCCGTCGAAGCGCAGAGTGTCGCCCGATTTGGTCATGCTGAGGAAGTTCATCGGCGGGTCGGAGAACACCCGCGCCGTGGTCGCATTCTCGGGCCGGCGGTAGACGCTTGGTGTCGGGCCGAATTGCGTGACGCGGCCTTCCCAGAGCGTCGCGGTATTGCCGCCCAGAAGCAGCGCCTCCTCAGGCTCGGTCGTGGCATAGACGAAGATCGACCCGGCCCGCTCGAAGATGCGTGGGATTTCGGCGCGGAGTTCTTCGCGCAGCTTGTAGTCGAGGTTGGCCAGCGGCTCATCCAAGAGCACCAGCCCGGCATTCTTGACCAGCGCCCGCGCCAAGGCGCAGCGCTGCTGCTGGCCGCCCGAAAGCTCCAGCGGTTTGCGGTCGAGCATCGGGGTGAGCTGCATCAACTCGGCGGTTTCGCGCACGGCGCGGTCGATCTCATCCTTCGACTTGCCCACCAGCTTCATCGGCGAGGCGATATTGTCGTAAACCGTCATCGAGGGGTAGTTGATGAACTGCTGATAGACCATGGCGACCTTGCGGTCCTGCACCCGCATGCCGGTCACGTCTTCGCCGTTCCAGATCACCTGCCCCGTACCCGGCACATCCAGCCCCGCCATCAGCCGCATCAGGGACGTCTTGCCCGAGGACGTGGGCCCCAAAAGCACGTTCATCGTGCCCTTTTCCAAGGTCAGGTCGGTCGGGTGGATATGCGTTTGACCGCCCACCGTTTTCGACACGTTCTTTAGGATCAAACTCACGTTCGTCCTCCCCTCATTCCGCTGCAGAGGCGGCTTGTTTCGCCGCGCGCATCTGCATCCATTCATCAAGACGCGCGATCTGCGCCTCATCCATTCGCAGGCCCAGCTTGCTGCGGCGCCAGACGATGTCCTCAGCGCTGAGGGCATATTCCTTGGTCATCAGCCAAGCGACCTCGCGCGCGGTGAGGGTGGCGCCGAAATGCTCGCCCATATCGGCAAGCGTCTTGGCCTCGCCCGCCATCGCCCATGCATCCGTACCATAGGCGCGGATCAGCCGCGCAGCCCAGCTTTCATCCAGAAAGTCATAATCCGCTTTCAGCCGCGCGATCAACTGCGCCACGCCGTCCACCGGGAAATCGCCGCCGGGCAGGGCGACGCCCGCGGTCCAATGGCCCGACAGCCCGTCGAAATGCGGCGCGATCAGTTCCAGCGCGTCTTCGGCCAGTTTGCGGTAGGTCGTGATCTTGCCACCAAAGACATTGAGGATCGGCGCGCCACCGGTCTTGTCGACCTTGAGCGTATAGTCCCGCGTCGCCGCCGTGGCGCTGCTGGCGCCATCGTCATAAAGCGGGCGCACGCCGGAATAGGTCCAGACGATATCGGCGCGGGTGATGTCCTGCTTGAGATAGCCGTTCACGAAATCAATCAGGTAGTCCTGCTCTTCGGGCGTGCATTCCGGGGTGACGGATGGATCAGGATGATCGGCGTCGGTGGTGCCGATCAGGGTGAAATCCTGCTCATAGGGGATCGTGAAGATGATCCGCCCATCGGTGCCTTGGAAGAAATAGCATTTGTCGTGATCATAGAGCCGCTTGGTCACGATATGGCTGCCGCGCACCAGCCGCACCCCTTCGGAGGAGTTCAGCCGCGCGGTGTTGTGGATGATGTCCCCCACCCACGGGCCACCCGCGTTGACCAGCATCTTGGCGTGGATCACCTCGCGTTGGCCATCCGCGCCATGCTCTACGGTGACCGCCCAGCCGTCGGCGCTGCGGTCGGCAGAGACGACCTTGGTCCGGGTCATGATACGCGCGCCGCGCAGTTCGGCGTCGCGGGCGTTCAGCACCACAAGGCGGGAGTCTTCGATCCAGCAGTCGGAATACTCGAAAGCCTTCTCGAACCGGTCCTCCAGCGGCGCCCCTTCGGGCGTGCCGCGCAGCGACAGGCTGCGGGTGGCGGGCAGAATCTCGCGACCGCCAAGGTTGTCATAGAGAAACAGGCCCAAGCGGATCAGCCATGCCGGGCGGCGGCCCCGCATCCACGGCATGAACAACCGCAGCAGCTTGGAGGTCGGCGTGTCGCCCTCGAACCGCATGTCGCGGTGATAGGGCAGTACGAAACGCATCGGCCAAGAGATATGCGGCATCGCCTTCAACAGCACTTCGCGCTCGGTCAGCGCATGGCGCACGAGGCCGATCTCGAAATACTCAAGATAACGCAGCCCGCCGTGGAACAGCTTGGTAGAGGCCGAAGAGGTCGCCGAGGCCAGATCGTTCATCTCGGCCAGGGTCACGCTCAGCCCCCGGCCTGCCGCGTCGCGCGCGATCCCGGCGCCGTTAATGCCACCCCCGATGACGAATAGATCGACCGGGGCAGCGGCCATATGGCTATCGGGCTGTTGGTTCACGATCCGGCCCTCCCCCAGCTCAGACTGTCCAATTTGGGGCAGTTTTACGAAACGACTCCCAACTGCACAACTATTATTTTCGTTTATGTTCGTTTTGCCAACATAGCGAACATGTTAAACGTGTCCTGCTGCGCGATTGCTTGCGTTAGCCAAAACACTGGAGATAATGCGCCAACAGCAGGCAGGAGCGACGCCCATTTCACAGACATTCCGCCATCCCGACATCCTTGAAATCGCCCGGCGCGAAGGCAAAGTCACCGTCGATGGGCTGGCCGAACATTTCGGCGTGACCCATCAGACCATCCGCCGTGACCTTACGGAACTGGCCGACAGCGGTAAGCTGGAGCGGGTCCATGGGGGCGCGGTGCTGCCCTCGGGGGCCAGCAACATCGGCTATGCCGAACGGCGGAATCTGCATGAAGAGGCGAAGAATCGCATCGCCCGCGCCTGTGCCGAACATATCCCCGACGGCTGTTCGGTCTTTCTCAATATCGGGACAAGCACCGAGGCAGTGGCCCGCGCCCTGCTCCACCACCGCGATCTGATGGTGGTGACGAACAACATGAACGTGGCCAATATTCTGGTCGACAACCCCGAATGCCGCATCGTGCTGACCGGCGGCGCTCTGCGCCGGATGGACGGCGGGCTGGTCGGCAATCTGACGATCGAGACGATCCGCCAGTTCAAGTTCGACATCGCGGTGATCGGCTGTTCGGCGATGGATGCGGATGGCGATCTGCTCGACTTTGACATCGAAGAGGTGGGGGTCAGCCAATGTATCATCGCGCAGTCGCGCAAGACCTTTTTGGTGACCGACCATTCCAAATTCAAACGCTCGGCCCCCGCGCGTATCGCCTCGGCGCGGGAGGTGGATATGTTCTTTACCGATCTGGCGCTGCCTGCGGGCCTTGCGGAGAAATGCAGCGGGTGGGAGACCGCGGTGGTCTATGCGCCGGAAGAATGACCCCCGCCGCTAGGCGTCTGTCCATTCCCGCGCGCGGGGTTTGACCGCCAAGGTCGGCGCGCAGGCTTTCAGCGCCTCGACAAAATTCTGGCTCCAACGGTTTACATCCGTGGCCCGCACCTGCGCCATGCAGCTTGCATGGCGGCGCTTGCGCTCTTCCAGCGGCAGGGCGAGCGCGGTTTTCAGCGCCTCGCTCATGTCCTCGATGTCATAGGGGTTGACCTGAATCGCATCCGTCAGGTCTTCGGCAGCGCCGGCCATATGCGACAGGATCAGCACGCCGGGGTCTTCGGGGTCTTGGGCGGCGACATATTCCTTGGCCACAAGGTTCATCCCATCGGCGAAGGGCGTCACGATCCCAACCCGCGCCCGGCGATAGAGACGGGCGAGAAGATTGCGATCGAGGTTGCGATGAATATAGCGCAGCGGGGTCCAGTCGATCTCCCCATGCTCGCCGTTCACGCGACCGACAAGCTCTTCCAACTCGTAGCGTAACTCCCGGTAGGCGGCGACTTCCTCTCGGCTGGGCGGGGCGATCTGGACCATGCTCACCCGCCGTTCGCGCTCATCCCGGGTTTCGAGGTAGCGGCCAAAGGCGCGAAAGCGGTTGGGCAGACCTTTGGAGTAATCCAGCCGGTCGACCCCGATCACGATGTCGCCTGCCATATCGTCGGCCAGACGGTCCTGCGCACTGCCCCCTCGCGCGGCCTGCACAAAGGTCTCAACGTCGATGCCGATGGGGAAAGACCGCAGCGCCACCGCGCGGGAGCCGCATTTGATCGTACCGTCCATCAGGAATTCGGAATCGGTCTCGGCCCGGAACATCTCAAGACAGCGGGCCACATCTGCGCGGGTTTGCAGACCCACGAGATCATAATCCGCCAGCCAATGCGCCAGATTGGCCTCCCGCGGGAGGGCGCCCATATCGCCCAAGGCGGGGAAGGGAATATGCAGGAAAAACCCGATCTTACCGGTGAAGCCCAGCTTGCGCAGCTCGGTGGCGAGGGGGAAGAAATGGTAGTCGTGAACCCAGATCATATCGTCCGGCCGGGCCACTTCCATCACCTGCCGGGCAAGGCGCGTGTTGACGGCGCTATACCCCCGCTCGAAGCCGCGGTCGAGCTTGACCAGATCACCGCGGCGGTGACAGACCGGCCAAAGCACCGAGTTCGAGAAGCCGAGGTAGAAATTCTTGTAATCTTCGTGCGTTAGGCGAAAGCTCAGCCGGGTGTAATTGCCCTGATCGCCATATTCTTCGAGGCTGTTGGCGGGTGTTTCCGTGGTTTCGGGATGCGATCCTATCCAGATGCCGCCGATCTTGCGCAGGGTTTCGTGCAGCGCATAGACCAACCCACCGGAAGGGGCGGCTTCCGATGGGATGCGATTTGAAACTACAATCAATCTGCCAGCCATTTTGAGCCCCGGGAACAATCATTTTCGGTCGCCGAGCCTGATAAGGCGGAACGCCGACCACGACTAACGGTTTAATGGTTTAGGTCAGTAAAGGTTCCCAGCTAGGGCAGCTTTGGTCAATTCTTTTGCAGACGCAGCATCGCAAATGGCGGGGATTATTTTCTCAGCGCCCAAGAAAGAACCACGCAACCCCCACAGGCAGCAACGACATCAGGATCATCGACAGGATCACCACCCGCCCGTCCCGCATGAGATAGCCCGCTGCGAAGATCGCGATCATCGCTGAGGCGATAGAGCCAGAGGTGGGCACGATCTCCATGAACGGCATGAACATCGACAGAGCCATCACCATCAACAAAGGCAGGTAAACCCACGGGCGGTGCAGGATGAATGTCGAGCGCTCGTGCAGATAACGGTCTACGAAATCCACCGGGCGGCGCAGCCACCGAACGCCCTCGCGGAGCTTCTTCGCCGCGATGTCGCGGCGCATGACGAAACCGGGCAGCCAGAGGCTGTCGCGGCCAAAGATCATCTGCACCACCAGAAACAGCACCACGATCCCAATAAAGGCCGTGATCCCCGGAATGCCGCTGGCGGGCGAGGTAGAGATCAGGCTAAAGGCAAGGATGGTCGAGGCAAAAGAATGTTTGCCCAGACAGTCGATGATCTCTTCCACGGTAATCTGCCGATCCGCGCCGCCGGAGAGATGTTCCATCTCGTCCAGGACGCCGCTGAGGGTTGGCCGACCTGTATCGCTCATGAGTTCCAGTCCTTCTAAAGTCGGGCGATAGTGCTGTTCATGTTAACAATGCCTGAGCACGGTGAAAGTTCGCCTAGATCTTCGAACTGGGTTCACGTCCTCGCGCGCAGGAACGCCAGCAAGCCTCTTTCGGCCCGGGTCATATCGTCCATATCGGGCGGGTCCGGCAAGTCTCGCGGGGTCTGGCAGAGGTCGATCACCTGCGGGTGGATATAGCTGTTGCGCGCGATGCTCGGTGTGTTGTGCAGCCGTTCGGCGGCAGCTTCGGCCATGGCTTTGATGCTGGGCTTGTCTTCCTTTAGCGCCACGTCAAACGCGGCGACGGACCCGGCCCATGTGCGAAAGGTCTTGGCCGAGAAGCCTTCGGTGCCAGCGGCTTCGGCAATATAATCGTTCAGCGCGGTGGAAGTCAGACTGCGCGGCTGCCCCTCTTCGTCGATCCACGTCAGCAGGTCCGCGCCGGGCAGGTCGCGAATTTTCTCAAGCGCGCGCATCAGGGTGCGGTTGGCGATCTGGCGGCGGACCCGTTTGCCGCCCTTTGCCATGAAGGAGGCCTGCAACTTCCCATCGCGCAGGATCAGATGCCGCCGTTTCAGGGTCAGCGTGCCATAGGTGCGGTTGGTTTCGGCATAGACCTGATTGCCAACGCGCAGCGACAGCCGGTCGATCATCGCCACGGCGGCGGCCAGCGCGAAATCACGTTCGCCCAACTCCTCCTTAAGATCACGGCGCACGCGGCGGCGGATACGCGGCAGGGTTTCGGCAAACTCGGGCAGGCTTGCGTATTTCTCTTGCGCCTGTGCCTCGGACCAAAGCGGATGATAGCGGTATTGTTTGCGGCCCCGCGCATCGAATCCCGTCGCTTGAAGATGCCCGTTGTCATGGGGGCTGATCCAAACCCGCTCATAGGCCGGGGGCACAGCCAATTTCACCAACCGCGCCCGCTCGGCCTTGTCCTTGATGCAGCGGCCATCGGGCGCGTGATAGGAAAACCCCCGCCCGCAGCGCCGCCGGGCGATGCCGGGTTTGCTGTCGGGGTAGTACCTGAGCGTCGACGGTGCGGTCATCTGGGCTTCCGATTGCGATAGACGGGGTGACGTGGGGGGGCTGCCCCCGTTTTGATCAACGCGGGCGCATCGGCTGGGTTCCCGCGCGGCGCATCGCGCATCTCTGCGCAGTTGCAGCATAAATCCGTTGATTTCGCTGCGGCGGCGCATAGGTTTCGGGGGGAACGCCCGTGCAACGAAACGGATAGACCGGACCCTATGGATAGCACCGCCCTGTCGCCCCGCAATCTGCCGCCCGTGATCGACGTCGAGCGCCATGCGTTCTTCCTCGATCTTGATGGCACGCTCGCCCCCATCGTCGACAACCCCGAAGACGCCTGTCTGCCGGAGGCAACGCGCCATCTGCTGACCCGGCTCGTCGCAAAGACCGATGGGGCGGTGGCGGTGATCTCTGGCCGGGCCATGGCGGATGTCGACCGTATCTTGGGCGCGCTGCGCCTGCCGGTCTCGGGATCGCATGGGTTGGAGCTGCGGCTCAGCAGCGCAGAGGATCACGCCCCGGAGCAGAGTGCGGGCATCCCCACTCCGGTGATCGACCGGGTCGAGGAATTCGCCGTGCTGCATGGGGTGACATCCGAGCGCAAGCCCGGCGCGATCGCGCTGCATTACCGCAAGGCCCCCGATCAAGAAGATGCCTGTCGCGGCTTTGTCGATACGCTGGTCGGCGAAGACCCCAGTCTGCGCGGTTTGCATGGCAAGATGGTCAGCGAGGTTGCTCTGAAAGGTGTCGACAAGGGCGGCGCGGTAGAGCAGTTCATGGCCTCTCCCGCCTTTGCGGACCGCCTGCCCGTGATGGTCGGCGATGACGTGACGGATGAAGACGGCTTTCGCGCGGCGCAGGCCATGGGCGGCTTTGGCATCAAGATTGGCCAAGGGCCGACCGAAGCCCATCACCGCATCGAAGACGTGGCCGGTTTTGCCGATTGGCTGAAAGATGTTTTGCGCTGATCCGGCCCGCCCGGCAGTCGCATCATGAATAGAAAAGAGGGACTTATGGATCTGGGTGTCATCGGGAATTGCGCGGTTGCGGCACTGGTCAGCCGCGAAGGGGCGATCAACTGGTTCTGCCTGCCGCGTTTCGACGGCGATCCGGTCTTTCACAGCCTGATGGGCCATGGCGCGGGTGAAGAGGGCGACGGCGAGTTTGCCGTCGAACTCGAAGACATGCGTGAGAGCGCGCAGAGCTACCTGCCCAATACCGCGATCCTGCGCACCGTGTTGCGCAGCCCGAAAGGCGCGGTTGAGATTGTCGATTTCTGCCCCCGGTTCACCGCCTATGGCCGCAGTTTTCGCCCCCAAATGCTGGTGCGGCAGGTGCGGCGCATCGAAGGCTCTCCCCGTGTGCGGATGCGCCTGAAACCGCGCTTTCAGTGGGGGGAAGTGGCCCCGACCCTCACCCGCGGCTCCAACCATGTGCGTTTCGTCGGGCCTGAGCAAAACATGCGCCTGACCACCGATGCGCCGATTGACCATGTGCTCGACGGGCGGATGATCAACCTCGAAGGTGAGATGACCTTCATCCTCGGCCCTGACGAGACACTGTCGGACAGCCCTGAGCAGATCGGCACCACCTTTCGCACCAAGACGACCCGCTATTGGCAGCGCTGGACCCAGCGTTTGGCGATCCCCTTCGAGTGGCAAGAGGCCGTCATCCGCGCCGCGATCACGTTGAAGCTTTGCAGCTATGAGGCCACGGGCGGGGTGATCGCCGCGATCACCACCTCCCTGCCCGAGGCGCCGGATTCGGGGCGCAACTGGGACTACCGCTATTGCTGGGTGCGCGATGCGTTTTTCACCGTACGCGCCCTCAACAGCCTCGCCGCCACCCGCACGCTGGAGCATTATTTCCAGTGGCTGATGAATGCCGTGGCCGATGCCGAGGGCGGGCATATTCAGCCGGTGCTGGGGCTGGGGCTTGAGACGGCGCTGACCGAACGTATCTCGCCCAGTCTACAGGGTTTTCGTGGCATGGGGCCGGTGCGGATCGGCAATCAGGCGCATGAGCATTTCCAGCATGACACCTATGGCAACATCATCCTCGGCGCGGCCCCGGCGTTTTTCGATCACCGCTTGCCGATGAACACCGGGCGCACCGCCTATGAGCAGTTGGAGCCGCTCGGCGAACAGGCGTGGGAGTTGCACGACCAGCCCGACGCAGGCATCTGGGAATTGCGCAGCCGTGCGCGGATTCACACCTCGTCGTCCCTGATGTGCTGGGCTGCCTGCGACCGTCTGGCCAAAATTGCGCGCCATCTGGACCTGGAAGAGCGCGCCGCCCTTTGGGCCGAGCGGGCCGAGGTAATCCGCGACAAAATTCTCGACAACGCATGGTCCGAGGAACGCGGCGCCTTTGTCGAAAGCTTTGGCGGCAGCACCCTCGACGCGAGTGTCTTGCTGATGGGCGAGGTCGGCTTTCTGCCGCCGAAAGACCCGCGTTTCATCGCCACGGTCGAACGGCTGTCCGAAGTGCTGGGCCGTGGCCCCTTCATGCTGCGCTACGAGGAGGCCGACGATTTCGGCGTGCCGGAGGTGGGCTTTAACGTCTGCGCCTTCTGGCGCATCGACGCGCTGGCACGAATTGGCCGCGAAGAGGAAGCGCGCAAACTGTTCGAAGAGTTGCTGGAGGCGCGCAACCACCTTGGCCTGATGTCCGAAGACACCGCCTTTGCCACCGGAGAGGGCTGGGGCAACTTCCCGCAGACCTATTCCATGGTCGGCATCATCAACGGCGCCATGCGCCTATCACGTCGGTGGGAGGCCGAGCTTTAACGCGCAAGCAGCAGCCGCAGCCCCAAAAGCCCCAGCACGGCCGAGGCGATGCGGTCAAAATAGACCTTCGCGCGCAGATAGCCTTGGCTGACGGCGGGGCGGCTCATGCCGAATGCCAAGGCGGTGTAGAAGGCCAGTTCGATGATCAGGTGGTTGGCGACGATCAAGAGGTTCTCGCTCAGCCGCATCCCCTCGGGGAAGATGACGACCAGCACCGCGGCGGCGAAAAGCACCGATTTGGGGTTCAGGATATTGATCATCAGCCCCTGCCGGAACGCATGACGGGCGGGTGTCACGGTACTTGTCACCGGCGCCCGCGCCCCGCGCCACATGCCATAGGCCACATAGAGCAGGTAGATCGCGCCCACGGTCTTCACGATGGCATAGGCCCATGGGAAGGCGAGGAAGACAGCCTCCAACCCCAAGAGCGCGGCGAGGGTCCAGAACGACGCCACAAGGCCGAGGCCAGCCCCCACGGCAACGCCCGCCTGCCGCCCCGAACTCAACGTCGTTTTGAGCGCGATCAGAAAGGCCGGACCGGGGCTGAGGATCGACGCGATGAGCGCGATGTTGAAGGCGAGAAGATGCGACAGTTCCATGGCGGCGGCCCCCTGTGACTGTGCCCAGCTAGGCGCGGTGCTGGCCCATGGTCAACTGCGATACAGGCAACCGGGGCCGCTTGATGCGTGATCGGCCCTGCGACCGCTTAAAAAGCGGGCACCTCAGACGAAGGAGCGCACCGTGGCGATGGCCCCGTCGAGCGCCTTGCCTTCCGCATCCTGCAACGCCGCCTCGCGCAGCCGCGCGATCCACTCCGCCGCATCGTCGCGCCCGCGCAGCAGATCGGCGGCATCCATCACCCGGTCGAACTTGCCCAGCCCCCGCGCATGGGTGTCGGAATAGCCCTTGATCAACCGGCGGCATTTCACCAGTTCCACGGCGAGGGCGTAGTCACCCTCCACCTCCGCAAGGCAGCGGCTGAGCCAGTCTTCCAGATGCGCGACCTCGAGGGCATGGCGGTGGGTGCGCAGCCGGTAGCCTTTCAGACCGCCCAGGAAATGCAGCATCAGGAAGGCGGGCAGCCGGTCCGTGCGCAGCCGACGGCCCTTGTCGAACCAGCGGTTCAGGCGGGCCATCCACTTGTCGCTCGCCTCGATCTTGGCACCGAGCCGCGCGGGCATCAGACCGGCGATCTCCTCGGCGCGGGGGTGGAAGTATTCGGTCAGCTGCATGAGGTTCTCGTCGCCCGCGCGCATCTCTTGGCGGATGTGCGACAGACGGGGCGCACGGGTCTTGAGGTCCGCCACGCGGATGATGTCGTCATAGGCCATGGCATTGGCGATGTATTTCGCCGCCGCCGTTGAGAGCGTCCAGTCCCGCGCGGCGTCATCGCGGGCCAGCACGGTATCGAGCCGGTCGAGGTAAAGCGCGCCATAGGCGCAGTCCTGAAAGTTCACCGCCTTGGCCAGCCCGGCAAACGCGAGGTCTCGCACCGGCTCGGGCAGACGGTCGGCCCGGTCCACCAGCGCGGCCCATTCGGCCTGCAGCTTCTCCGGCCCCACAAGGCTGAACGGTTTGATCTCTTCCTCAGGCGTCTGCGGTGTTTCGGGCAACTTCCCCTGTGCCGCGTCGAAACCCACGGCGAAGGCACGTAGCGAGGGTTCCACCCCCTTGCCGCCCGCACGGATTGCATTCTCATAAGCCGCACGCGGGAAAGGCAGCGCGCCGGAGCCCGCCAAAGCGCCGAAGAGCGAAGCGGAAATGACCGACCCCGCGCCAACCGCAAGCCCCTCCATATCTTCGAGCACCAGCTTCTGCGCTGCGATTTCGGCGGCGGCGCGGACCTCATCGGCGTCGGCGATCCCGTCGCCGGGGGCCATCTTCTCGCTCACCGCCAGCGCCCTGTGGGTCGAGCCGATCAGCGTCGTCCGGTCCGGCGTGACGAAGCCGCGCATCACGGCGCGGCCCACTTCCATCATCTCGGCGGCGATCAGCACATCCACGTCGCCGGCCGCCGGCGCCAGCGCAAAAACCGGGTCGAGCGCGCCCTTGGGCGCCATCTCGACGTAGTAGATCGTGGCCCCGGTGCGCTGCGCCACGCCCGCGACCGAGGTCGCCTGACAGACATAGCCCTCGGCCCGGGCCATCGCCTCGATCCAGCCGGTGAGCACGCCGCCCCCCTGCCCGCCCACGGCCATGACCGCGAGCTTGGTGATCTCTGAGGCCCGCGCATCGGGGGTCTTTTGCGGCAGCACCATGTTCATGTCGCCACTCCTTCGTTGCGCAGCCGTTTCGCGTCACGCCGCCGCTGCAGCCAGGTGATGATCTGGCCAGTTTTCTCGGCGCGCCAGCGCTCGAACTTCGTCGGGTTATGCACCACGTCGACCTGATAGAAGGACGGGCAGAGCACGGCGGTATCCGCCACTTCGCCGCAGTTGCCGCAGCCGACGCAGGTCTGGTCGATATGCGCCACCGGGTCGTCGCGCAGCGGATCGTCGAGCCGTTTCAGCGACAGTGAAGGGCAGCCCGAGAGCCGAATACAGGCGTGATCCCCGGTGCAGACATCGGCATCGACGCCAAAGCGTGGCACTTCGATGCGGCGGCCATCCTTGATCGCCCGATTGCGTTTCGGCTTCTCCCGGCGCTGCTTGTTCAGCATGCATTCCGACGAGGCCACGATCACCTTCGGCCCCTTGTAATCGGTGGTCAGCGCCTCGCGCAGCACTTCGCGCAGCTTGCCCACGTCATAGGTCCGGTCGATCTGGCGCACCCATTCCACGCCGACGCCCTTGAGCGCCTTGGAGATCGGGTTGTTGGTGCTTTTCGTGTCGTTATGCGCGCGCGAGGACATCACGTCCTGCCCGCCGGTGGCGGCGGAATAGTAATTGTCGACGATCACTGCGACGCTGTCGGACTTGTTGAACACCATGTTGCCGATCGAGGTCGAGAGCCCGTTGTGCCAGAACCCCCCGTCGCCGAGGATCGAAATCACCCGCTTGTCGCCGCCGCCGTCAAAGGCCGCGTTGGAGGCAGGGCCGAGCCCGTAGCCCATGGTGGAGCCGCCGATCTCGAAGGGCGGCAGGCAGCCGAAGAGGTGACAGCCGATGTCACCGGTAATCTGGTGTTTGCCCAACTCCTGCTCGGTCAGTTTCATCGCCGCGAAGATCGGGCGTTCGGGGCAGCCGGTGCAGAAACCCGGCGGGCGGATCGGCACGGTCTGCGACAGGTCCGGGATCGCGGGCGCCTCGGCATTGGGTGCGCGCACGGCACTGGGCAGCATCTCGGGCGCGGCGATCTTGAGAAAGGCCGTCATGCCGTCCAATAGCACCTGCCCGGTGTATTCCCCGGCCATCGGCAGCACGTCCTTGCCGTGCAGCTTCACCTTCCGTTCGAGCTTGTAGAGATAGGAGCCAAGCTGTTGCTCGATATGATCGGGCTGGCCTTCCTCGACCACCAGCACATGCTCCTTGCCCGCGCAGAAGGTGTCGAATTCGTCGCGCAACAGCGGATAGGTGACGTTCAGCACATAGAGCGGCACCTCGGTCTGACCGTGGATGTCCGCGAGCCCCAGCCGCTGCAATGCCCGGATGACGGAGTTATACATGCCCCCCTGCACCACGATGCCCAAGGGCGCCTTCTCGGGCCCGAAGAACTCGTTGAGCTTGTTGTCCCGGATGAACTTCTCCGCTGCCGGCCAGCGGTTCTCGATCTTGTCCTTCTCGTGCAGGTAGGACATCGGCGGCAGCACCACGCGGTTGAAATCCGACTGCGGGTTCGCCGCGGCCTCGGCCACGGTGAGCGGCGGGCGTTGGTTGTCGCGGGTCTCGAAACTGCCCGTGACATGGCACGACCGGATGCGCACCATCAGCATCACCGGCGTGTTGCTGGCCTCCGAAAGCTCGAAGCCGTCCTTCACCGCCTTGGTGATCGAGGGCAGGTTCGGGCGCGGGTCAAGCATCCAGAACTGCGATTTCATTGCAAAGCCGTGGCTGCGCTCCTGCATGATCGAGGAGCCTTCGCCATAATCCTCGCCCACGATCACCAGCGCCCCGCCGGTCACGCCCGACGAGCTGAGGTTCGCCAGCGCGTCCGAGGCCACGTTCACCCCCACCGGCCCCTTGAAGGTCACCGCGCCCCGGATCGGGTAGTGCACGCTCGCCGCCAGCATCGCCGCCGCCGCGGCCTCGCTTGCATTGGCCTCGAAGCGCACGCCCAACTCGCCCATCAAGTCCTCGGCATCGGCCAGCACGTCCATCAGATGGCTGATCGGCGCGCCCTGATAGCCGCCGACATAGCCCACGCCGTTCTCCAAAAGCGCCTTGGTGATCGCAAGGATGCCCTCGCCGGTGAAGACGTTGCCGTCTCCCTTGCGCAGGTGCTCCACCTCTGCCTTGAACGAACGTTCGGCCATCGGACCCTCTCAGAAATCGTGTTTTCGAATGTTGCGCAGCATGGTCTGCAAGGTGGCGACGAAGGCCGCCTTCTCCTCGGGGCCGATGCCCTTGAACATCGCCTCATAGGCCTGCGCCATATGCGGCCAGAGCCGCGCATAGGCCTCGCGCCCCTGATCGGTCAGGTAGACCCGCGTGGCGCGGCTGTCATTGGCATCGGTCTCGCGCCGCACCAGCCCGTCGCGCACCAGCGCGTCGAGCGCGCGGCTCAGTGTCGATTGCTGCACCACGGCGTAGACCGCCAACTCGCGGATCAGAATGCCGTCGGTCACCGACAGCACCGCAAGCGAGCGCATCTGCGGCGTGGTCAGGCCAAGCGCGGCCATCTCCGCCGACAGGGCGGCATTGTACCGCCCCATGATCCGGTTCATCAGATAGGGCGCGAAGTTATCGAGCCCCATCCGATCCAGTGGCGCGTTCTCGGCCTCGGAAGGTGGTGTATCTGCCACCGATCAGTCCTTTGGCACCAAGGCCAACGCCCGAATGGGGCTGCCGGTGCCGTTCTTGATCTTCAAGGGCGCGGCGATCAGGATTGCCCCCTTGGGCGGCAGTTTGTCGAGGTTGGCCAGTGACGCCAGACCGAAACAATTGTTCTTGTGCAGCAGGTTATGCGCCGGATAGGGCGGCTCCATTCCGCCGGCCTGGCCCGCGTCCGTGCCGATGCACTGGGTGCCCCAGCCAACGATATTTTTGTCCATCAGATACTGGATCGCGTCCGGGGTCGGCCCGGGGCTGTGCGGCCCGGTGTCATCGGCGTTGAGAAAACGTGCCTCATCGTTCACGCGAGAATCCCAGTCGGTGCGCATGACGACCCATTCGCCTTCCTTGATCTCACCGTATTCCTCTTCCCATTCCTTGATGCCCTTGGCGTCGAGCAGGAAATCCGGGTCTTCCTGCGCCTGTTGAGAACAGTCGATCACGTTGACCGGCGCCACCAGCCGCCGCACGTCGAGCGTGTCGGTGAAGCCGTCGTCGAAATCCTTGCCGGTGATCCAGTGGTGCGGCGCGTCGAAATGCGTGCCCGAATGCTCGCCCAACACCATCCAGTTCCAGGCAAAGAAGGGGCCGTCTTCGTCATATTCGCTGATCTTGTGAATCTCGACCTTCGGCGTGGGCTTGGCGAAATCGGCAGGCAGTTGCAGGATCGGCGTATCCGGCCCCAAAACGCCCGAGCAATCGACAACCTCGACCCCGCCCGAGGCCAGCATCGCGCCGAAATCACGCATTAAATCCGTAGCACTCATTTCAATTAATCTCCCTCAAATGGCGCACCCACTCCCGATGCGTTCTCCCTGAAAAGATGCTAGTCACATTTATATGCGTTTGCAATTATCTTCTTCGAAAGCCTTGCCCAGAACGCAAAAGGCCCGCCGCAAATGCGACGGGCCTGCCCAGCCGGGGAGAGGTGGCTGAAGGGTTTAGGCGGCGTATTTCGCGACCGCCCCGCCCTGCTTGCTCCAATCGGCATACCATGTACGGAAAAGCTTATACTGCGCCTCAGCATAGCCGCGCTGGCTGTCTGTCAGCGCGTCGGTCTCATTAAAATGCAACGCATATTCCGCATGGCCTTCGAGCACCATCAGATACTTATAATAAAGCACGAGGTCCGGCCCCTCATCGAAGGAGGACAAAACACCGAGAGCCGCATCAAGCTCCTGCGCCCGCTGGCGTGCTTCGGCATCGCCCGCCGCCGCGGCTTGGCTGAGGGCAACCAGATGCAGCACTTCACGCGGCAGTACATTGCCGATCCCGGTGATCGCGCCGGTGGCGCCGCAATTAACAAAACCGTGGAAGACGGTGGTATCCACCCCAATCATCAGCGTGACCTCATCATCCCGGCTGGTGATATTCTCGGCCGCATAGCGCAGATCATCCGCGCCGCCGAACTCCTTGAAGCCAACGAGGTTGGAATGTTCGGCCCGCAGCGCAAAGAACAGATCGGCCCGAGTGGCGAAACCGTAATAGGGGCTGTTGTAGATCACGGCAGGAAGCTCGGGCGCCGCCGATAGAACCTTTTTGAAGTGATCCTTCTGCGCGGCAACAGAGGTGCCGCGCGACAGGATGCGGGGGATCAACATCAACCCCTTCGCGCCGACCCTTTGCGCATGCGCTGCATGTTCGGCGGCCAGCTTCGTATTCACGGCCCCCGTGCCCACAACCACCGGCACGCCCGCTTCGACTAGACGCTCGACGCCTTCCATCCGCTCTGCATCGGTCAACAGCGGCCAATCGCCCATGGAGCCACAGTAGACCACCGCGCTCATACCATCGGCGATGAGCTTTTTGCCCATGCGCACCAAAGCGTCGAAGTCAGGTTTCCGGTCTTTGGTACAGGGGGTCATCAGGGCCGGGATGCAGCCGGAAAAAATCGAAGGGGTCATGTATTTCTCCATCATAGAAACCGGCCGCGATACCGCCGGGGTTCGCCGCATATTAACTATTGTATTTTATTTGTCGACATAAAATCTATACAGCCCTCATGACGGCCTGAAAAACGCGCATCTATCAATGGTTACAAATCGATATGCTGGCGCCGATCCCGCGAAATCAACGCCTGAATTTGCCGCACGATCTGATCGGCATGGGTCGCGGCCAAAGAATCCGCTCGAGCGATGTCACGCGCCTCAATGGCGGCAATCAGATCCTCATGCTCCTGTACATACTCACTGGGTAGCTGATCGTCGAAGGACTGATAATACATCCGCAGCAACCGGCGACCCTCATCCAACAACCGCAGGCAGAGCGATTCGTAATAGGGGTTGCGCCCCGCCCGGGCGATCTCGGCATGGAACTCCCGGTTCGTGGCGATCATCGACAGCGCGTCCTGCGCCGACACAGCCTTGGCAAACTCCACCTGCCGCGCGCGAATATTGGCCATATCCGCCGGCGTATGAAACTGCGCCGCAAGACGCGTGGTGACACGGTACATCAAGGTCATCGCGTCAAAGAAAGTGTGCAGGTTCATAAAGTCGATATTCGACACGACAGTCGAACGGTTCGGCAGCGTGGTCACCAACCCCTCGCTCGCCAGCCGCACCAAAGCCTCGCGGATCGGCGTGCGCGACATCGACAGCCGCTCGGAAAGACGAATCTCGTCAATCGGACTGCCCGGCAACAGGGTCAGATCGAGTATCTCATCGCGCAGGATGGAATAGACAAATTGCGCCCCGGACCCGCGCTTGCGTTCCGCCGTTTTAGGTTTGCTGGTCATGCGGGGATGCCGCCCTTTCTATGTTCATGGCTCCCCCCGGATAAAGCAACAAATCCGCCGCCCTACAATAGCGCTGTCACCCCCCCGTGCGCGCCACCCCCTCATTTCATCCTTTCTGAAATACCTTCCGCACTCTCCCCAAGCGCCACCCCGCGCCAATCGCCCACCCGACCGCCGCAAAACATCGCCCAAAAATCGGGCACCGCCGCCGAAATATAAGGCGCAAATCCCACCAAAGGACTGAGCCAAAAAGGCTTTTCCAAAAACTGCAATCGCCGGATTGACAGCAAGAAAGTTGCAACCGCATACTCGACCAATCTGATATTGGTTCAAGAAAGCGGTCCATTGCCCATCCCCGACACCGGTCCCGACAAGGTTTTGCTCGAAGTGCGCGACTTCAGCCTGCGCTTTCGCGGCGCGCCGAGCGACCAGATCAATCATGTGAATTTCACGGTCCACCCGGGCAAGACCCTCTGCGTCGTCGGGGAAAGCGGCTGCGGGAAAAGCGTGACCTCGCTGGCGATGATGGGGCTGCTGCCGGCCGGTGCGGCGACCATCCGTTCGGGCGAGATGGTTTTCGAAGGCCAGAAGCTCGACCTTGCCGACCATACCGCCATGCGCAAACTGCGCGGCAGTCGGATGACGATGATTTTCCAAGAGCCGATGACCTCGCTCAACCCCGCCTTCCGCATTGGCGAGCAGATCACCGAAGCCGTGCGCGCGCATAGCGATGCCAGCAAATCCGAGGCCGAGGACAAGGCACTGGCGATCCTTAAACGGGTCGGCATTCCGGCGGCGGAAAAGCGAATGCGCGACTACCCGCATCAACTTTCCGGCGGCATGCGCCAGCGGGTGATGATCGCGATGGCCTTGGTCAACGACCCGGCGCTCTTGATTGCGGATGAACCGACGACCGCCCTCGACGTGACCATTCAGGCGCAGATCCTCGAATTGATCCGCGACCTTCAGGCCGAGACCGACATGGGCACAATCATGATCACCCATGACCTTGGCGTGGTGGCCGAAATCGCGGATACCGTGGCCGTTATGTACGCGGGCACCATTGTCGAAACCGGCCCCGCGGAACGCATTTTTAACGACCCACAGCATCCCTACACGATCGGCCTCATGTCCTCGATCCCGCAGCTGAGCGGTCCGCGGGGGCGGCTGGCGACCGTGCCGGGCATGGTGCCCACAACGCAGAACATGCCCGAGGGCTGCCGTTTTGCCACGCGCTGCCCCTTCGCCCAGCCCCTCTGCGCGCAGGAGCCGCCACTTGCACCGCTGGAGGGGGGCCATGCCGTGGCCTGCCATTTCGCCCCGCTGGAGACACATCTGGAGCAGACCGCATGAGTGACACGATCCTGACAGCGCGCGGGCTGAAGAAACACTTCAAAACCTCGGGCGGCGGATTGGCCAAAGGGGCCACGGTCAAGGCGGTCGATGACGTTTCCTTTGACGTGCGCCGGGGCGAGACCTTTGCCATCGTCGGCGAATCCGGTTGCGGCAAATCCACCCTCGCGCGGCTCCTGATGCGCTTGCTGACCCCGACCGAGGGCGACGTGCAGTTCGACGGCGCGGATGTGCGCAGCCTTTCTGGGCGCGATCTGACCGCCCTGCGCCGGGACATGCAGTTCATCTTTCAAGACCCTTTCTCATCGCTCAACCCGCGCATGAGCGTCGGCAAGCTGGTCGGCGAACCGCTTGAGACCCATTTCCCCCAGATGTCCGCCACCGAGCGGCGCGGCAAAGTGGCTGAACTGCTGGCCAAGGTCGGGCTGCGCCCCGAACATGCCGAACGCTACCCGCATGAATTCTCGGGCGGTCAGCGTCAGCGGATCGGGATCGCGCGGGCACTGGCCTCGGCTCCGAAACTGGTGATCGGGGATGAACCGGTCTCGGCCCTTGACGTTTCGGTGCAGGCGCAGGTGATTAACCTGCTTGGCGATCTGCGCGATGAATTGGGGCTCACATTGGTCATCATCGCCCACGACCTCGCCGTGATCCGCCATATGAGCGACCGCGTGGCGGTGATGTATCTGGGGCAAATTGTCGAACAGGGCGATGTTGACACGGTCTATAACCATCCGCGCCACCCCTATACCCGCGCGCTTTTGTCGGCCATTCCGGTGGTCGCCCATGGCGCGCGCACGCCGCAAACCGCGCTTGAGGGCGAAATGCCCAGCCCAGCGAACCCGCCCGCAGGTTGCCGCTTCCACACCCGCTGCCCCTTCGCCAAGGAACGCTGCGCGAGCGAGCCGCCCTTATTGCGCGAGACCCGCGCGGGCAAAGGCCATATCGCCGCCTGCCATTACTTCGAAGAGATCGCCGCCGCCACGCCGGACCTCGGCCTTGCCGATGCGCCCGAACGCGCCCCCGGGGCCGCCGCGCGCTTTGCGCTTTACCAAGATGCCATGCGGGACCGGACCACCCTCCGCCCCCGCCAAAACCAAGAATAACAGGCTGAACCAGACTCATTGAAACGACAGGAGAGTTCGACATGACACTGACCAAAATGACACTTGCCGCTGCATTGCTTGGGGCCACGACCCTCGGCGCGCAGGCGGCTGACCTGCGCATCGCGCTGCAATCGGACGCGGATGTGCTGGACCCCGACCAGTCGCGCACCTTCGTCGGCCGCATCGTCTATGCCTCGCTTTGCGACAAGCTGGTGGACATCACGCCAGATCTTGAAATCATCCCGCAGTTGGCGACCGAATGGTCCTTTTCCGAAGATGGCAAACAGCTGACCATGAAACTGCGCGACGATGCGGTCTTCCACGATGGCACGCCCTTCGATGCCGAGGCCGTGGCCGCCAACATCGACCGCAGCCAAAACATGGAAACGTCGCGCCGCAAGTCCGAGCTTTCCTCCATCACCGGCGTCGAAGTGCTGGGCAGCCATGAAATCCGCTTTGATCTCGCCGATGCCGATGCCACGCTGATGGCGCAATTCGCCGACCGCGCGGGCATGATGGTCTCACCCACCGCCGCCGAGGCTGCGGGCGATGACTTTGGCCTGAACCCGGTCTGCTCCGGCCCCTACCAGTTCAAAGAGCGTGTGGCCCAAGACCGCATCGTGCTTGAGAAATTCGCCGACTATTACGACGCCGAGGAATACCACTTCGACACCGTCACCTATCTGCCGATCCCCGATACCACCGTGCGTCTGGCGAACCTGCAATCAGGTGACATCGACATGCTGGAGCGTCTGGCTGCGACCGACCTTGCGCAGGCAGAAGGCGACGACAGCATCAATGTCGAAAGCGCCGTGTCGCTCGGCTATCAGGGCATCACGATCAACGTCGCCAATGGCGAAAAGGGCGACAACCCATGGGGCAACGACAAACGTCTGCGTCAGGCACTGAGCTATGCGATCGACCGCGAGGCGATCAATCAGGTCGTCTTCAACGGTGCCTTCGCCGCGGGCAACCAGCCCTTCCCGCCGAACTCCCCTTGGTACAGCACCGACTATCCCGTGCCTGAACGTGACGTGGAAAAGGCGAAGGAACTGCTGGCCGAAGCCGGTTTTGCCGATGGCATCGACCTTGAGGTGCAGGTGCCCAACACCACGATCCCGCTGCAACTGATGCAGGTCGTGCAATCCATGGCAGCCGAGGCGGGGATCAACATCTCGATCACCTCCAAGGAATTCGCGACGCTGCTGGCCGACCAATCGGCGGGTGACTATCAGGCAAGCCAGATCGGGTGGTCGGGCCGTGTGGACCCCGATGGCAACATCCACCAGTTCATGACCACCGAGGGCGGGATCAACGATTCCAAGTTCTCGAACCCGGAAGTGGATGCGCTGCTCGACAAGGCGCGCAAGTCCAACGACCAAGACGTGCGCCGCGAGAGCTATACCGCAGCGCGCGCCATCCTGAACGAAGAGATGCCGATCGTGTACCTCTACCACCAGACATGGATCTGGGCGCTGGATTCCGACATCACCGGTTTCACCCCCTATCCTGACGGCATGATCCGCCTTGCAGGCATGAAAAAAGAAGAAGGCTAACCCTTCTGCATCCGCACCGCCGGGCCGGTCCCGGCGGTGCCCCTCCCCTGAGCGAGACGTTTCAAAATGCTGTCCTTCATCCTGCGCCGTCTGGTGATCGCGATCCCGACGATCATCCTGATCTCGGTCTTTGTCTTCACCTTGCAAAAGCTGCTGCCGGGCGACCCGGTGCTGGCCATGGCCGGCGAAGAACGCGACCCGCAGGTGCTGGAATTCCTGCGCGAGAAATACCGTCTGAACGACCCGATCCCGGTGCAATATTTCACTTGGATCGGCAACGCGCTGACCGGTGACTTGGGCATTTCGCTGCGCACCAACCAGCCGGTGCTGGAACTGATCGGAGAGAAACTGCCCGTGACCATCCAACTGGCCACGATGGCGATGATCTTTGCCCTGCTGATCGGCGTGCCCGCGGGCATCTTCTCTGCCGTGAAGAAGGGCACCGTGACCGATTATGTGGCCAATGTGGTGGCGCTTTCGGGCCTGTCGATCCCGAACTTCTGGCTCGGCATCATGCTGATCCTGCTGGTCTCGGTGAAATGGAAGCTGCTGCCCGCCTCGGGCTATGTGCCGCTGAGCGAAGACCCCATCCGCTCCATCACCGTGATGATCATGCCCGCCTTCGTGCTGGGTACGGCGCTCGCTGCGACGCTGATGCGCCACACCCGGTCGGCCATGCTGAGCGTGCTCAGCAGCGACTACGTCCGCACCGCCCGCGCCAAGGGTCTGGTCGAACGGCGGGTGATCCTGAAACACGCCTTTCGCAACGCGCTGACGCCGATCGTGACCCTCACCGCCCTGCTGTTTGGTGAGTTGATCGCGGGCGCGGTGCTGACCGAACAGATTTTCACCATCCCCGGCTTTGGCAAGCTGGTGGTCGATGCCGTGTTCAACCGCGACTACGCCGTGGTCCAAGGCATCGTCCTCGTCACCGCCGTCGGATTCATCTTCATGAACCTGCTCGCCGATGTCGCCTATGTGCTGCTGAACCCCCGCCTGAGGAAGCAATAATGGCTCAACCCGCCACACCTATTACCATCGACGCGGAAAGCGCCGCCGATCCGGTCCTCTCTGCCCGCCCGGAAAACCGGGTTTGGAAGAAGTTCCGCACCCATCGCAGCGCCATGCTGGGCGGCGTGCTGGTGGTCTTCTTCTGCGCCATTGCGATTTTGGCGCCGCTGCTGCCCATCCCCGACCCCGCCGCCACAGATTGGGGCGCGGTGCGCAAAGGGCCTTCGGCGGCGCATTGGATGGGCACCGATGAGTTGGGCCGCGATGTGCTGAGCCGTCTGGTCTGGGGGGCGCAGGCCTCCCTGCTGGCCGGGGTCGTCTCGGTCGCCATCGCGCTTGGGCTCGGCGTGCCTTTGGGCATCGTTGCGGGCTATTTCGGAGGCTGGACCGACGCGGTGATCTCACGCTGCACCGAAGCATTGCTTGCGGCACCCTTCCTGATCCTCGCCATCGCCCTTGCCGCCTTCCTCGGGCCGAGCCTGACCAACGCGATGATCGCCATCGGCATCTCGGCCACGCCGATCTTCATCCGCCTGACCCGCGGTCAGGTGCTGAGCGTCGCCGCCGAGGATTACGTCGAAAGCGCCCGCGCCATTGGCCTGAGCACGCCGCGCATCCTGCGCCGCTATATCTTCCCCAACGTGCTGCCGCCCGTGTTGGTGCAGGCCACGCTGACCGTCGCCACCGCCATCATCGCCGAGGCGTCGCTCTCTTTCCTCGGCCTTGGCCAGCAGCCGCCTGCGCCCTCTTGGGGGTCGATGCTGAACACGGCGAAGAACTTCCTCAATCAGGCGCCTTGGATGGCGCTTTGGCCCGGCATCGCGATCTTCATGGTCGTGCTTGGCTTCAACCTTCTGGGCGACGGGCTGCGCGACGCGCTCGACCCACGCGAACACTGACCGGAGACGACATGACCCCCTTCACCACCCGCCCCGAGATCCGCGGCTCCTTTGGTGTCACCACCTCGACCCATTGGATCGCCTCGACCGTGGGGTTCGGCATCCTTGAAAAAGGCGGCAACGCCTTTGACGCCGCTGTCGCCGCGGGCTTTGTCCTGCAAGTGGTCGAGCCGCATTTGAACGGCCCGGCGGGCGACCTGCCGATCATCTTTCACGACGCGGAGAAACAGGCAACCAAAGTTGTCTGCGCCCAAGGGGTCAGCCCCGCCGCCGCCAAACTGGAGCATTTCGAGGGACTCGGGCTGAAACTGATCCCCGGTTCGGGTCTTTTGTCGACGGTGGTGCCCGGTGCGTTTGACGGCTGGATGCTGATGCTGCGCGATCATGGCACCATGGGTCTGCGCGAGGTGATGCAACCGGCGATCGACTATGCCCGCGACGGGCATCCGGTGCTGCCGCGCGTGTCGAACACCATCAAGGGGCTGGCCGAATATTTCGCCGCCGAATGGCCGAGTTCCGCCGCGGTCTGGACGCCCGGCGGCGCGGCGCCCGAGCCGAACGCCAATTTCAAGAACCCCGATCTGGCCGCGACCTATGAGCGTTTGGTCAGCGAGGCCGAAGCCAAAGGCGAAGACCGCAGCGCGCAGATCGAAGCGGCGCGGAAAATCTGGTCCGAAGGTTTCGTGGCCGATGCGATTTTCGACTACCTCGAAGACGCCTGCGTGCATGATGTGTCCGAGCAAAAGAACAGCGCCCTTCTGGCGCGCGAGGACATGGCCAAGTGGCAGGCCAGCTACGAAGACACGCTAACCTACGAATACCACGGCTGGACGGTGCATAAGACCCACGCATGGTCGCAAGGGCCGGTGTTCCTGCAGACCCTCGCCATCCTCAAACATTTCGATCTGGCCGCGATGGACCCGATGGGCGCCTCCTTTACCCATACGGTGATCGAGGCGATGAAACTCGCCTATGCCGACCGCGAGGCCTATTATGGCGACCCCGAACAGAGCATCATCCCGATGGAAGAACTGCTCTCGGATGCCTATAACGCGGAACGCGCGAAGCTGGTCAACGGCAAGGCATCGCTTGAGCAACGCCCCGGCGTGATCGCGGGGTTGGAGCATCTGGCCGAGCGCTATATCGAACGCGCGGCCCGTGATTTCGGCGTTCAGAACGCCGCCCCGCAAGAGCCAACGATGGCGCATTTGACCGAGAAACGCGGCGATACCGTGCATCTCGATGTGATTGACCGCTGGGGCAATATGGTCTCGGCCACGCCCTCGGGCGGGTGGTTGCAGAGCAATCCGGTGGTGCCGGGCTTGGGCTTTCCACTGAACTCCCGCGCGCAGATGTTCTGGCTTGAGCGGGGCCTGCCCACCTCCCTCGCCCCCGGACGGCGTCCGCGCACCACGCTGACCCCCTCTTTCGCCGAACATGCCGATGGGCGGCAGCTGGTCTTTGGCACGCCGGGTGGCGACCAGCAGGACCAATGGCAGTTGATCTGGTTCCTGCGTTTCGTGCACCACGGCCTCGACCTGCAAGAGGGGATGGACGCGCCGCTGTTCCACACGCTGCACTTCCAAAGCAGTTTCTTCCCCCGCCAAGCCCTGCCGGGCGAGATGATGATCGAGCCCAATGTCGGCCCTGCGGTGATCGACGCGCTGCGCGCCCGGGGGCATATCGTCACCGTGGCCGAGCCGTGGTCGGTGGGGCGGATGACCGCCGCGCTGCGCAATCCCGATGGCAGCCTTCACGCCGCCGCGACCCCCCGCCTGATGCAGGCCTATGCCGTAGGACGCTGACCCATGACCTATTCCATCATCGCCCGTGACCCCGACAGCCAAGAGATCGGCATCGCCGTGGCCAGCCGCTTTTTCGCCTGCGGTGCCGCCGTGCCCTACATCGGGCGGCGCGTCGCCGTGGCCACGCAGGCTTTCGTCAACCCGCTCTGGGGGACCGAAGGCCGGCGCATGTTGGAAAGCGGGGAGCGGGCCGAAGCACTGCTGAAGGAATTCGCCGCCCGCGACGCGGGGCGGGACATTCGCCAGTGCCACATGCTCGACGCCCAAGGGAATTTCGCCGCACATACCGGCGCGGGCTGTGTCGATTGGGCCGGGCACCGTGTGGGGACCATGCACTCCGTCGCGGGCAATATGCTGACCGGGCCGGAGGTGGTGGAGGCCACGTTCGAGACCTACGCCGCGCGCCATGATCTGCCGATGGCCGAACGCCTGCTCGCTGCCATGCGCGCGGGCGAAGAGGCGGGCGGCGACATGCGCGGGCGGCAAGCGGCGGGGCTGGTGATCCACCGCGGTCAAGACCACGCCTATCTCGACCTTCGCGTCGACGACCATGGCGACCCGCTGAGTGAGCTTGACCGGCTGCTCGAGGTCGCCGGAGAGCGCTATCTCCATGTGGCCGAAGCGATGCCGAGCCTCGACAATTTTTCGGGCACCTCCGACCGCGGGCCGATTGATGCGGCGATCACCCGCGCCGAAGAGGCCCGCAAGGCGGCGGGCAAGCCCAGCCGGTCGCTGGCGACAGATTCAGAGACAAAGAAAGAGTAACCATATGAACGCGCTCGATTTCGGCCAGCTTCTGCCCCTTCTTGCCATTGCGGTATCCGCCGGTGTCTTTGGCGGCATCCTTGCGGGGCTGCTTGGTGTTGGCGGCGGTATCGTGATTGTGCCCGCGCTTTATCTCGCGCTGTCGACGGCGGGGATGGATCCGGCGATCACCATGCAGGTGGCGGTGGGCACCTCGCTTGCGACAATCGTCTTTACCTCGCTGTCCTCGGGCTATGGTCACTTCAAACGCGGCGCGATTGATATGGACCTGTTGAAACTCTGGGCGCCGTCGCTGTTGATCGGCGTCGTGATCGGTGCGCTTCTGGGGGGCTATGTTTCGGGGCTGATCCTTGTTGGCGTCTTTGCCACCGTGGCCGCCATCGTCGCGCTCGACATGATCTTCCGCAAGACCAAAAATGACCCCACACCGCGCGGCTTTGCCAAACCGATCTGGGCGATCTTGGGCGTCGTCACCGGCGGGCTGTCGGCGATGATGGGCATCGGGGGCGGCACCATTGGGGTGCCGCTGTTGAACTTTCTGGGCTATGACATCCGCCGCGCCGTGGGCACCTCTGCCGCGATCGGTTTCATTATTGGCCTGCCGGGTGCGGTGGTCTATGCGCTTACGGGCCTCGGCGCCGAGGGGCTGCCGCCCTTCTCGCTTGGCTATGTGAACCTCGCGGCGGCGGCCATCATCATTCCGCTCACTTCCAGCTTTGCCCATGTGGGTGTGAAACTGGCCCATAGCATCCCGCGCCGGGCGCTTCGGTTTGCCTTTGGAATTTTCCTGATGATAACCTCTCTGCGTATGTTCATTGATTTATTTGAAGCGTTTTCCAACTCATGACACAGCCCCCCCAGTCCGCCCCAAGTGAAGATGAATTGGCCGAGCGGCTGCGCGGAGCGATCCGCCAAGGGGACATCCTGAACGACGGGCGGATGCCGCCCGAACGGGCGTTGGCCGAGCATTTCGGCGTGAGCCGGGCGCGGCTGCGGCTGGCGCTTGGCCTTTTGCAAGAGGACGGCACGATCTACCGCCGCCACGGCCAAGGCACTTTCGCCACACCGCCCCCCGCGACCAATGCCGACAGCCTGCGCCACCTCGCACGGCAGGTCACCCCAAGCGACGTGATGGAAGTGCGGCTTGAGGTCGAACCGGCCCTTGCCGCCCTCGCCGCCGACCGCGCCCGCCCGCAAGAGATCGAGCGGCTGGACCAGTTGATGCGCGCCACGCTGAACCTCAGTGATCCCGACGCCTATGAAGCGGCGGACGACATGTTCCACTACAAGATCGCCGAGATGGCGCGAAATCCGCTGTTCCTTACGGTCTACGAGTCCATCCGCGCGGTGCGCCGCGAAGTGGCATGGACCTCGCGCCGCCGCACCTATCACGCCCCCGAAACGCTGCAGGTTCTGGGCGAGCAGCACATGACCCTGATCGACGCCATCGCCCGGCGCGACACGCTCGGCGCTGCCGCCGCGATGGAGCAGCATCTGCTGACCGTTTCCAAGACCCTGCTGCGCGACCGGGTGCGCAAGATCGAACTCGATCTCTGAAGCCGCCGTTTCGACGGGTTAAATCACGCGCGGGCCGTCACCGCCTTCTGGCCGGATATGTTACAGCATTGTGACAAATTCCTCTGCCCACGCGCCGGAACAGCTTGCAAACGAAACTGTTCGATGTTCGTATCTGCGCATTATTGTATTTCGCGCCAGATGCGCGGATTCTCAGGGAGGAGAACGCAATGTCTCATAAATACCTATTCGCCGCAGGTCTTACCGCGGCCTTCACACTGACGGGCAGCCTTGCCTTCGCGCAAGAGGATTGCGAGCGCGGCGCCTTGGATAAAATGTTCTGCGACGCGGATGGCGATCTTGTCGCCGATGCGCCGACCGATCCCGATATGCTGAAAGACCCGTCGACACTGGTTTTCGCCTATACCCCCGTCGAAGACCCCGCGATCTACGAGGACATCTGGACCCCCTTCATCGAGCATCTTGAGGATGTGACCGGCAAGGACGTGCAGTTCTTCGCCGTGCAGTCGAACTCCGCCGAGGTCGAGGCGATGCGCTCGGGCCGCCTGCATATCGCCGGTTTCTCCACCGGTCCCACGCCCTTCGCCGTGAACCTCGCGGGGGTCGAGCCCTTTGCCATCATGGGCGCGGATGACGGCCAGTTCGGCTACAAGCTGCAGGTCTACACGCAGGCCGACAGCGACATCAAGGAGATGAAGGATCTCGCCGGCAAGCGGATCGCGCATACCTCGCCCACCTCCAACTCCGGCAACCAGGCGCCGCGCGCGCTGTTCCCCGATCTCGGCGTGGTGCCGGATCAGGACTACGAAGTGACCTATTCGGGCAGCCACGACCAATCCATGCTGGGCGTCGTCGCGGGCGACTATGACGCGGCCCCGGTGGCCTCCGAAGTGGTCGACCGCATGGCCGAGCGCGGTCTTTACGACCCCGAGGACGTGCGCATCGTCTGGGAAAGCGATCCCTTCCCGACAACCTCCTACGGCGTGGCCCATGACCTCGCGCCCGAACTGAAGGAAAAGATCAAGGAAGCCTTCTTCTCCTTCGACTTTGAAGGCACTGCTTTGGGCGAGGAATTCGCCGGCGTGAGCAAGTTCATCCCGATCACCTACAAAGACCAGTGGGCGGTGATCCGTCAAATTCAGAAGGCGAACGGTGTCGAGTACACGCCGCAGGGCCTCGCGGCTGAATAATCGTGCAACACCGGGGGCCGGCGCTGACGCCGGCCCCACGTTCAAGGTACAATACATGCTGAAAATTTCCGACCTCGTGAAACGCTATGGCAGCGGTGATCCGGTGCTGAAGAACCTCGACCTGACCATCGAGGGCGAAAGCGTCGTTTCGATCATCGGTTCCTCCGGCGCGGGTAAATCGACGCTGCTGCGCTGCATCAACCGACTGGTGGAGCCGACCTCGGGGTCGATCATGCTCAACGGCACCGAACTCACCAACCTGCGGGGCCGCAACCTGCGCGCCGCGCGGCGCAAGATTGGCATGGTGTTTCAGGGCTTCAACCTCGTCGACCGTCTCACGGTGATGGAGAACGTGCAATCGGGTCGCCTCGGCTATATCTCGACATGGGCCGCCGTGACCCGCCGCTATCCCAAGGCCGACATCCGCCGCGCCTATGAGCTGATGGAGCGCGTCGGCATCGCGCAATATGCCAACACCCGCGCCGACCAGCTTTCGGGCGGCGAACGCCAGCGCGTCGGCGTGGTCCGCGCCCTGATGCAGGACCCCGACATCCTGCTGGCCGACGAGCCGACCGCCTCGCTCGACCCCAAGACCTCGGAGCAGATCATGGGGCTTCTGCGTGATCTGGCCGGTGAGCTGAAACTGCCGGTGCTGATCAACATCCACAACGTGACCGAGGCCAAAGAATACACCGACCGTATCGTCGGCATGCGCTATGGCCGGATCATCTTTGACGACGAACCCGCCAAGCTCGACCAAGCGGCGATGGACCAGATTTACGCGGGCAGCCCCCATGCGGACCGCGCCAAAGATGGGGCTGCGGCATGAGCGCGCCACGGGACAGTTGGAAAAAGCCGCCCTTCATCGCCAACCCGGTGCTGCGGTGGGCGGTGATCTTGGGCGCGGTGGCCTATTTCGGCTGGGTCGGTCTGACCATGCCGATTGACTGGAACCGCGTGGCCGAAGGGCTGGGCCGCGCCGGGCGCATTTTCGGCGGCGCCTTCCCGCCCAGTTTCGAACGCTCGAGCCTGTTGATCGACGGCTTTCTTGAGAGCCTCAAAATCGCCATCCTCGCCACCGCGGGCGGCGTGCTTTTGTCGATCCCGATCGCCTTTATGTCCGCGCGCAACGTGGCGCCGAAGCCGATCTTCTACCTCGGCCGCGCCATCATCATCGTGGCGCGCAGCTTTCACCCGGTCATCGTCGCCATCCTCTTCGTCAAGGCCGTGGGTTTCGGCCCCTTCGCAGGCGTGCTGACGCTGATCGTCTATTCCATCGGCTTCGTCGCCAAGATGCTGGCCGAACGGATCGAGGAGATCGACTTCGGCCAGGTCGAAGCGATGCGTGCCGCCGGTGCGCCCTACTTCTCGACCCTGATCTACGCGATCTTTCCCCAGATCATGCCGCGCCAGATCGGCCTCACGATCTACCAGCTCGACAGCAACCTGCGGGCCTCGGCGGTGGTGGGCATCGTCGGCGCGGGCGGCATCGGCGCGACGCTCGCCAATGCCTTCGGCCGCTATGACTACGACTTCGCGCTGGCCATCACCATGGTCATCGTCGGTGTCATCCTCCTCTCCGAAGCCGTCAGCGGCGTGATCAGAAAGCGCATCCAATGACGACGATTGCAGAGAAATTCGGCCGCGACGACTGGACCCGTTTCACCCTGCGCCAGCGCTTGACGCGCTACGGCGTGCTTCTTGGCTGCGCGCTCACCATCGCCTGGGCGCTCACTTCGATCGAGGTCATCTGGGCCTGGGTCTGGGGCGCGCCCGAGCAGATCGGCGACCTCTTCGGCCGCATGTATCCGCCCGACCCCAGCAACCTCGAGACCATCCTGAAAGTGCTTTGGGATACGGTGAACATCGCCACTTTCGCCACCACCTTCGCGGTGCTGATGTCGCTGCCGGTGGCCTATATCGCGGCGCAGAACACAACGCCCAACCGGGCCACGCTCTGGCTCGGGCGGCTGATCCTCGTGACCTCGCGGTCGGTGAACACGATCATCTGGGCGCTGCTCTTCGTGGCGATCTTCGGCCCCGGCGTGGTGGCGGGCATCCTCGCGATCATGTTCCGCTCCATCGGCTTCATTGGCAAGCTTCTGGGGGAGGCAATCGAGGAGATCGACCGCCGCCCCGTCGAGGCACTCGAGGCCACCGGCGCCTCGCGGTTCAAGGTCATCGCCTATGCCATCGTGCCGCAGGTGATGCCGACCTTCTGGGCGGTCTCGATCCTGCGGTGGGACATCAACCTGCGCGAATCCACCGTTCTGGGCCTCGTCGGCGCAGGCGGCATCGGGATCATCCTGCAGGGCGCGATCGACACCTTCAACTGGCCCGAGGTCGCCACGATCCTCATCGCGATCATCGTTCTGGTGATCATCGGCGAGGTGATCTCGGCCTTCCTGCGCCGCCGCATCCTGTGAGTGTCGCCATAGATCCCGCGCAGGCGCTGGCCGAATACCAGCGCCTGCGCCCCCGCCTGCCGGCTTGCGACAAGTTCGGCCATGGGGCACAGGCCGCCCGTTTCCTCGATATCGTCGCGCCCTATGAGTTGATCCTGTTCGACGCCTACGGCGTGCTGAACGTCGGCGAAACCGCGATCAAGGGGGCCGCGCAGACCATCGCGGCCCTGCGCGAGATGGGCAAATCGGTCATGGTCGTCAGCAATTCCGCCGCCTATCCCAAGGCGCATATGATGGACCGCTACGCGCGACTTGGATTTGACTTCGCAGCCGACGAGGTGGTCACCAGCCGCGAGGCGCTGTTGCACCGCGTCGCGGAAGAACCTCCGCGCCGCTGGGGCGTGATGCTGAACCCCGACAAGGACATGGGAGAGATCGCCGATCTCGGCGCGACCCCTCTGACGGATGATCCGACAGTCTATGACCGGGCCGAAGGGTTCCTCCTGGTCGGGGCGGATGGGTGGACAGAGGCGCGGCAAGCCCTGCTGGAGGCCAGTCTGAAACGCCAGCCCCGGCCCGTCTTCGTCGGCAACCCCGATCTTGTCGCCCCGCGTGAGGATGGTCTATCGCTCGAACCCGGCTGGTTCGCGCATCGCCTGATCGACGCGACCGGCGTGGCGGTGCATTTCTGCGGCAAGCCCTTTCCCGATATCTTCGACTTGGCCCTCGCGCGGGCAAAGCCCGTCGATCCGGCGCGCGTGCTGATGGTTGGCGACACGCTGCACACGGATATCCTCGGCGGGGCGCAGGCGGGTTTCGCCACGGCACTGGTCACCAGCCACGGCTCCCTCTTGGGGTTGGAGGTCGGCGCAGCGATCCAAGGCTCAGGCATCGCGCCCGATCATATCGTCACGGGAATTTAGCGGCGCTTTACTGTGGATTCATTGTCCACAAAGCGCCCCTTCCCCATTGCCATTCTGAACGTCCACCGCTAGCAGTTTTCATGACCTTGTTAATAAGATCGCTGGAGGATACAAAATGTTCAAAATCACCAAGCCCACGGCAATTTTCGCCACTGTGGCCGCGCTCACCGGAGGAGCCCTGAGCGCGGAGACCGAAGTCAAGATCGGCTATGCCCTTGCTCCCGACAGCCATTACGGCGTCGCGGCGCAGAAGTGGGAAGAGGTGGTCGAGGCCGAGACGGATGGCAAGTTCAGCTTCCGCCATTTCCCCTCCTCGGGCTTGGGCGGTGAGCGCGAGGTCGTCGAAGGCCTGCAACTGGGCACAGTCGAGGCGACCATCGTCTCCACCGGCACGCTGAGCAACTTTGTCCCCGCCACCGGCGTGACCGACATCCCCTTCCTGTTCCGCAGCCTTGACCACGCGCGCCGCGTGCTCGACGGGCCGATCGGTCAGGACATCTTGGCCGAGTTCGACGGCGCGGGCCTGGTGGCCTTGGCCTGGGGCGAACAGGGTTTCCGCCACATCACCAACAACCGCAACGCCATCGAAACACCCGAAGACATCGCGGGCATGAAGCTGCGCACCATGGAAAACCCGGTGCACCTCGAAGCCTTCAACGCCGCTGGCGCCGCCCCCACCCCGATGGCCTGGCCCGAGGTGATCAGCTCGCTCCAGCAGGGCACCATCGACGGGCAGGAAAACCCGCTGTCGGTGATCGTTTCGGTCAAGCTCGACGAGGTGCAGAAGTACCTGACGCTTTCGGGCCACGTCTATTCGCCCGCCATGCTGCTGGTCTCCAAACCCTTCTGGGAAGGTCTATCGGATGAGGACAAGGCCGCCTTCGAGAAAGGCGCGACCGAGGCTGTCACAGCGATGCGCGCCTTTGTCGATGACGTAGAGCAAAGCGGTGTCGAGACGCTGAAAGAGCGCGGCATGGAAGTGAACGAGCTGAGCGAAGACCAGAAGGCCGCCTTCCGCGCCTCCATCGAAAGCGCTTATGAGGGTTACTACGAGACCTACGGCAAAGAGCTGATCGACCAGATCGCCGCGACCGAGTAAGCGCCGCGACGTAAAGACGGACGGCCGGGAGCAGCGCTTCCGGCCGTTTTGCACGGGAGGGAAACCATGCGCAGATTGGAACAGCTATTCGTCAAGGTGAACGCCGCCGTGGTGATCGCCTGTTTGACGGGGATGGTCTTGGTCGTAGGGGCCAATGTCGCCCTGCGGTTCAGCACCAACCATTCGCTGTCGTGGTCCGATGAATCCGCCCGTTACCTGATGATTTGGATGGCCTTTCTGGGGGCTGGCCTTGCCCTGCGGCAGGGCGGCCATGTGGCCATCACCAATCTGCATGATGTGATGAACACCCGAATGCAACGCATTCTGCGCGGGGTCATCGTTTTGATTTTGCTGTTCTTCTTTGCCTTCATGGTCAAAGTCGGCTGGGACTATATGCAGCGCGCGCAGTATCAGATGACCCCGGCGATGCGCCTGTCGTTCCGCTATGTCTATGCTGCCATGCCGGTCGGGTTCACGCTGTTGATCGTACATCTGTTGCTGATCGCGCGGCCCTTCATCATGGCCGGCCACTATCACCAGCCCGAAGGTCAGACCGAAAACATGCCGGGAGCTGCCAATGGCTGAGATCCTCTTTATCTCGCTTTTCGTGCTCATGCTGCTGGGGCTGCCCGTCGCCTTTGCCATGGCCATTTCCGTCTTCGCGGCCATCGGTTTGGGTAGTTCCTACCCGCAGATCGTGGTGGTGAAAGAGATGTTCTCTGGCCTCGACAGTTTCCCGCTGCTGGCCGTGCCCTTCTTCATCCTCGCCGCCGAAATCATGACCGGCGGGGCGATCACCCACACGCTTTTGCGCTTTGCCGCACAGTTCGTGGGCCATCTGCGCGGGGGGTTGGGCTATGCCAATGTGATCTCTTCGACGATGTTCGCAGGCATCTCCGGCTCGGCGCTGGCCGATGCGGCGGGGCCGGGGGCGATGATGATCCGCATGATGGAGAAAGGCGGCTATGACCGCTCCTACGCCGGGGCGCTGACAATTTCTTCGGCAGTGGTGGGGCCGATCATCCCGCCGTCGATCGTGATGATCATCTACGCTTTGCAGGATCAGGAAGTCTCGGTCGGATCGCTGTTCATGGCAGGTGTCATCCCGGGGCTGTTGCTTGCCGCAGGGAGCCTTGCCGCCAATGGTTGGGTCAGTTGGAAACGCGATTACCGCAGCGATGAGGCCCGGCCCGACCGGGCGCAGATGTGGCGCAACAGCCTGATGGCGCTGCCCGCGCTTGGGCTGATCGTGCTGATCGTTGGCGGCATCCGGGGGGGCATTTTCACCCCGACCGAAGCGTCGGTCATCGCGGTGTTCTATGCGCTGTTTTGCGGGTTCTTCGTCTACCGCGCCCTGCGCCTGCGCGATCTGCCGGGGCTGATCCTGCGCGCGGCACTGATCTCATCCGCGGTGCTGCTGATCCTTGGGGCCGCGCGGGCCTTTGCATGGGTCTTGGTGATCGAAGGCGTGCCGCAGTTTCTGGCCGAGACGATCATCGCCTGGGAGCTTTCGCCGATCCTGTTTCTCTTGGCGGTGAACGTGCTGCTGCTGCTCTTTGGTCTGTTCATGGATCCGCTGCCGGGGGTGATGATCCTCGTGCCGATCCTCGCGCCGATCAGCCACGCGCTCGGCATCGCGCCGGATCATTTCGCTATCGTGGTGATCGTGAACCTGACGCTGGGGCTGACCACGCCGCCGGTGGGGAGCCTGATCTTCGTGGTCTCCTCGGCGGTGAACCTGAAGCCCGCTGCCTTAATCCGTGAGATGCCGCCGTTCTTTTTGGCGAATTTCGTCGTGTTGATGTTGCTGACGTTTGTGCCAGCAATTTCGACATGGCTGCCAAAGGTCAGCGGTTTTTAGCAATTTACCGCCCGGCATCAGACCGGGCGGCGCCGCGCTGAGCTTGTCCTTACTCGGTCTGGATCCAAACCGCCTTGGTATCCAAATACGCCTGCAGGTGCTCCACCCCGCCCTCCTTGCCGTAGCCCGACATCTTCAGCCCGCCAAAGGGCACCGCCGGGTCGATCGCGTGGTACATGTTCACCCAAACCGAACCCGCCTTCAGCTTCTTCACGGTCCGATGCGCCACCCCGAGATCGCGGGTGAAGATCCCTGCCGCCAGCCCGTAGGGCGTGGCATTGGCGCGAGTCACCACCTCTTCCATCGTGTCGAAGGGCAGGACCGAGATCACGGGGCCGAAAATCTCCTCCCTCGCGATGGTCATCTCATCCGTCACATCGGCAAAGATCACCGGTTCGAGGAAGTTGCCGCCCGCGTAGCCCGCCCCCTCGGGCCTGCCGCCGCCTGTGACCAGCCGCGCGCCCTCGGCCTTGCCCTTGGCGATATAGCCCTCGACCTTTTCAGTCTGCACAGCGTTGATCAGCGGCCCCAGATCGGTGCCTTCGTCGAGGCCATGGCCGATCCTCAGCCCGCGCGCGAAGGCGGCCAGTTTCTCGATAAACTCATCCTGAATCTCCCGCGCCACGAAAAGCCGCGAGCCGGCGATGCAGATCTGCCCCGAATGCGCATAGACCGCCATCGCCGCCACCGGCACCGCCTTGTCGAGGTCGGCATCCTTGCAGATGATCAGCGGCGACTTGCCGCCAAGCTCCAGCGTGATCCGTTTGAGGTTTTCCACCCCGGCCCGCGCGATGGTCTTGCCAGTCGCGGTCGAGCCGGTGAAGACCACCTTGTTAACATCCGGATGTTCCGCCAGCCGCGCCCCGGCCTCGCGCCCGGTGCCGGTGACCACGTTGACCACGCCGTCGGGCACGCCCGCCTCCTGCATCAGCCGCGCGATCATCAGCGGCGTCAGCGGCGCGTCTTCCGAAGGTTTCAGTACCACGGTGCAGCCCGTGGCCAGCGCGGGCGCGATCTTCCAGATAGAGGCGGCAGTGGGCGCGTTCCAAGGGATGATCGCGCCCACCACGCCGACCGGCTCGCGCGTGGTGAAGGACAGCATCGACTGCGAGATCGAGTTTTCGATCACGTCGCCATGCAGCGCCACCGCTTGCCCGGCGTAGAAGCGCAGCATCCCGATCACCCGCCGCTTGTTGCCCAATGTCCGCGCCAGCGGCAGCCCCATGTCGGCGGTGTCGGAGATGCAGAGCTTTTCCCAATCCCGCTCCATCACATCGGCGATGCGCAACAGCACCTCCTGCCGGTCGTAGGGCGTGAAGGTGGACCAGACCCCCTCAAAGGCCCGGCGCGCGGCATCCACGGCCAGATCGACATCCCGCGCCCCGCCGCGCGGCACCTCCGCCAGCTTGCGGCCAGAGGCGGGATCGGTCACCTCGATCACCGCGCCGGAGTAGGCGGGCACGTCCTGACCGTCGATGAACATCGGGCAAAACTGCCCATGGTAAAGCGTTTCGGCAATCTGGTGGGGGTCGCGGGTCAAAGTCATTTCAGCCTCATTCCATGAATGCGCCATTCCTATCAATCGAACTGTCGGTTTCAAATATACAAAGCCCTGTTTGACCAAGAAAATCCGGCCCTGCCGCGTTGCACCGTGCCGGGCGGGCCGCTAGAACTTTCCCCAAGGGAACCGCCGCAGGGGTGGCGGTGGCAAGCGAAGGAAAATCCATGAAAATCGGTATGATCGGTGTCGGCCTGATGGGCCACGGAATTGCCCGCAACGTGATGCGGCGCGGGGGATTTGCGCTTGGCTATTTCGACCACCCCGGCAACCAGCCGACCGATGAATTGGACGGTCTGGGGGCCACGGCCTTCGACAGCCTGAGCGATCTGGCCGCCGCCTCCGATGTGATCATCCTTTGCGTCACCGGCTCGCCGCAGGTCGAAGGGATCCTGACCGGAGAGGGCGGCGTCATCGCGGGGCTGAAGCCGGGTGCTGTGGTCGTCGATTGCTCAACCTCCCTGCCCGCGTCGACGCTGAAAATGGCCGAGGCGGTCAAGGCGGCGGGGGGCGATTTCATTGATGCGCCGATGACCCGCACCGCGCAGTTTGCCCATGAGGGGAAGTTGAACCTGCTCGTCGGCGGTGACGCGGCCACGGTCGAAAAGGTCTCTTCGGTGCTCGCGGCCTTTACCGAGGAGGTCAAACATGTGGGCGAGGTCAGCGCGGGCCATCGGCTGAAGCTGCTGCACAACTATGTCTCGGTTGGCTTCATGTCGCTGCTGGCCGAGGCCGCGGCGCAATCGGCGGATGCGGGGATCGATCCGCAGAGTTTCGTGGATGTCTTGGCGGGCGGCGGCGGCGCCAGTGTCGCGCTTGATCGGCTGTCGCCCTTCATCACCAGCGGCGACCGCGAGGCGCTGCCCTTCGCGATCAGCAACGCGCTGAAGGACTTCGACTATTACCGCCAGATGTCCGCCCAAGCGGGCGCGCAGGTCGAGATTGCCGATGGGGTCTATCGCGCCCTTTCCAACGTCGTCGAAAAGGGCGCGGGTGATGCCTATGTCCCTGAATTGGTGCAGCATTTCCGCAAGGGTTAAGCCCGAGGGTTCAGAGCGTCAGCGTCCCGATGCTCGACCCGCCGCAGACGAAAAGCGTCTGGCCGGTAACGAAACTACTGGCCGGGTCGCAGAAGAAGAGGAAGGCGTTGGTCACGTCCTCCACCTGCCCCAACCGCCCCACGGGGATGCGCTTGGCCAGCGCGGCTTCGCGTTCGCTTTCTTTCGGGATGATGCCCCAGAAATTATCCGTTTGCACCGGGCCGGGGGCCACGACATTGACGGTGATGCCATGCGGCGCAAGCTCCAGCGCCCATGTACGCGCCATGCCGATCATCCCCGCTTTCGAGGCGGAATAGGCCGTGCGCGTGGGCGCGCCCAAGGCGGCGCGGGAGGCGTTGAAAATCACCCGGCCAAAGCCGCCTTCCTTCATGGCGGGCAGGAAGGCTTGCAGAAGCGTCAGGGCCGAGCCGAGGTGCAGTTGCGCAAGGCCGGTGATGTCTTCGGGCTTGGCCTCCTCAACCAGATTGGGCCAGATCAACCCCGCGTTATGCACCAGATGGGTCACCTCATGGCGCGCGGCGATGTCGGCGGCAACGGCGGCGACGGAGGCGGGGTCGAGCAGGTCGGCTTCGATATGCTCGCAGCCCTCCGCCTTCCATTCCGGCTTGCCTCGGGCGATCGAGATCACGCGATAGCCGCGCTCAAGCAGCCGCTGCGCCAGATCGGCGCCGATGCCCTTGCTGCCCCCGGTGATGACGGCAGTGTATTCGGTCATACTCTCTCTCCCGGTATCAGCGCGAGCACCCGCAATGGGCTGCCAGTGCCGCCTTTGATCTTGAGCGGCGGTGCGATCAGCATGGCCCCCGTGGGCGGCAGTTGGTCGAGGTTGCACAGGCATTGCAGCCCGTATTTCCCCGCCCCATGCAGCAGGTAATGCGCGGGGAAAGGCGGGTCGTAATGCATCCCCTGCCCCGCGTCGGTGCCGACCGTTTCCGTGCCAAAGCCGCGAATGCCGCGCTCTAGCAGCAGTTCGATGGCGGCGGGCGTGGGGCCGGGCGAATGGGCGCCGTCCTCGCGCATGTTGAGGTAATCCGCCCCGCTGCGTTTCGACCAATCGCTGCGCATCAGCACCCAAACATCGGCGGGGATCGGCCCGTGCTGGGCCTCCCAATCGCGGATGATCTCGGGCGTCAGCTCAAAGTCGTCGTTCTGCGCCGCCCCCGCCGAGCAGTCGATCACCACGACCGGGCCGATGAAGGCTTCGGGCGGGATTTCATCGACCGCGCCATGGGCCACGTCCTTGCCCGAGACCCAGTGAATGGGCGCGTCGAAATGGGTGCCGGTGTGTTCGTTCAGCGTGAGGTTATGCCACTTCCACGCCGGGCCGCGATGATCATAGGCCGAGACCTCCTCCATCCGAAACCGCGCGCATTGCCCGAACTCTGGCGGCAGGACGATGACCGGAAAGTCTGGGTCGAGCCTATGGGTCAGGTCGATGACCTTTGCTGCACCGCTTGCCAGTGCGTCGACCAGTGTCGTGATTGGATCGCTCATGCGCCGCTCCCCCGCGTTTCGCGTTCCATCAAGGCCGGATTGTCCAGCCAGCGGGCCAGCGCGTCCTGGGCCACGTCACCGCAGGCGACCTCTTCCAACCCATCGACCAGCCCGCGCACCACTGTCCGCGCCAGCGCGCGGGGGGCGACTTTGGGCGGTGGCAGGGGTTGGCGCCATTCGTCATCGACGGGGCCGGTGTAGACATTCATCACCCGCAGCCCCGATCCGGCAAACTCCGCCCGCATCGTTTGGCTGAGCGACCGCGCCGCCGCCTGGGAGGCATCGAAGCCGCCGAACCCCGCCTCGGGCGCCAAGGCCCCCACCGACAGGAGATTGACCCAAGCCACCGCCGCATTGACCCCATCCGCCGTGCGTGAGGCCATCGCGGAGCCAAAACCCTGCGCCAATCGCATCAGGCCCAGCACGTTGGTCTCCATCCCCTCGCGGGCAAAGACCGTGTCACTGCCCAGCACCCCGCCGGGGCGGATGAATTGAGCTGTGTTGATCAGGATATCGACCTTGCCTCCGATTTCGGCGGCGAGGCGCGAGACGGAAGCCCCATCGGTGACATCGAGCGGCATGAGGCTGACGCTCTCCATCCCCTCGAAGGCCGCGCGGCCTTCCCACCGGCGCCAATGTTCCGGCTCGCCCAGAAATATCTCCGCCGCGCCTGCGCTTAATAGCGCTTGGGCCAGCGGCAGGGCCAAGGGAGAGCGGGCATCGGTGATCAACACCCGCCGGTGTTTCGGATCGCTCGACATTTCGCGCAGCACGGAGTCGTCTTGCATAAACTCGCTTCCCTTTCGCGGCAGGGCCACCATGACCCCCTGCCCGGCCCGGTCCAGTTTCAAGGCCAGCCGCACCGCATCACCGCGCCCGACGTCGCCATGCAGATGGCACACCGCCACCGGCCCCGCGGCCAGTTGCACCGTGCCGATGCGCCACGGCAGACGCTCGCGGAAATACGGGTCGGGCGAGACGCGGATCGTGGTTTCGGCCAGCACCTCGCCTGCGCGGTCTGTCTCGCGCCACGCCAGCGCGACGGAGAGGCATTTGCAGCAGGCATCGCGTGGGGGGTATTGCACCGCCCCGCAATCGGCGCAGTGTTGCAAGGCAAAGGTGCCGCGCCCGGCGGCAATCGCAAGGCCAAGGGCCGCGCGCGAGCGCTGCGCGGGCGGCAGCGTCGGCACCCTGCTGCGCTTTTGCGGGTTTTTCTTTCGGGGCGGCTTCAGTGGATCGGTCATGGCGCGCCCCCCTCGATAATCGCCGCGGCAGAGCAGACGCCCCGGTCATAGTTGATCATGCCAAAGCCCGAGACCAAGGCCCGCCGGGCATTGGTCACCTGTGTGCCCTCGGCCTGCCCGGTCACCTGCCGGATCGCCTCCACCAGCCCCAGATAGCCGCCCGCAGCCCCGGCTTGGCCGACCGACAATTGCCCGCCCGAGGTGTTATGGGGGAAATCGCCGTTGATCGTCAGATCCCGTCGCCGCACAAAGGCGGCCCCCTCCCCCTTGGCGCAGAACCCGAGGTCTTCGAACTGCATCATCGAGATCACCGGGTAGTCGTCATAGGTTTGCAGCAGATCGACCCCCTCCGGCCCATGGCCCGCCATCTCGTAGAGCTCAGCGATATCCACGCCCCAGCCGCCGCGCAGTTGCATCGGGTCGTCGGGGTAGGCGTTGTGCCGCTCGATGGTGCCGCTGATCCGCGCGAAGGGCAGGTCGCGCCGCAGGGCTTCATCCTCGCGCATGACCAAAAACGCCTCGGCCCCGGCGCAGGGCATCACGCAGTCGAATAGCGCAATGGGGTCCGAGATCATGCGCGCATCGAGGTATTGGTCGAGGGTCAGCGGGGTTTTCATCAGCGCATCGGGATAGCAGAGCGCATTGGCCCGTTGCGCCACGGCGATCTGGCCAAAGTCCTCTCGCGTGGCGCCGCATTCCTGCATGTAGCGGTCCATCAGCAGGGCGAAACTCGCGTTCGGGCCGCCGAAACCATAGGGAAAGGTCGCATCCATCGAAAAGCGCGAGAAGCCGCTGAGCAGGGTGCGAAAGCTGTCGATCCGGTTCGCGTCTCCTGCCACGCAGGCCACCACATCCACGTCGCCCGCCTGCACCGCCCGCGCCGCGCGGCGCAGCGCAATGACCCCGCTGGCCCCGCCCGTCGGCACGGTATCGAGCCAACGCGGGCTGAGCCCCAAATGCTGGGTCAGCCCGACCGGCGTGTCCGGCGCGAGCGAAAAGCTGGAGACCGAAAACCCGTCCAGCGCGCCCGGCGCGATTCCGGCCTTGCCCAGCATCGCGCGCAAGGCGCGGGCGATCCACCAATGGGCGGTCTCATTGCTATAGCGTGCATAGGGCACCGAGGTGGGCGCCGCGAGGACGACGCCGTCGTAGCCCCTGCGCCTCATGCCGCCGTCCGTTTCTTCATCCCGCGCAGGTCTTGCGTGGCGGAATCGTCCAGCAGATCGGCGGCCAGCGTTTTCAGCACCCCGCGTTGGAGTTTCTGCGTCGCCGTCAGCGGCAGCGCCTCGACAAAGGCGATAAAGCCGGGGGCCTTGTAATAGGCAAGCTGCGTCAGGCACCATTCGGTGATTTCACGGGCCAGGCCGGCAGGGTCGGCACTGGCGTCCTTCGGCACGATACAGGCGAAAACCTCATCCCCCCGCACCGGGTCAGGCACGGCGGCGACGGCGGCGCTGGCCACGGCGGGGTGGCGCATCAGGGTCGATTCCACCTCGACCGCCGCGATGTTCTCGCCCGAGCGGCGGATCACGTTTTTCTTGCGGTCGACGAAATACATCGCACCATCCGGCGCGCGGCGCACGATGTCGCCGGTGTGGAACCAACCGCCCGCCCAAGCCTCATCCGTGGCTTGGGCATTCTTGAAGTAGCCCGCAAAGAACCCGCGCCGGGGGTCGGCACCGGCGCGGCGCACCAGCAACTCGCCTTGATCGGCCTCTTGCCCGGCATCGTCGAGCAGCCGAACCTCCAGCCCCCCTTCGGGCGCGCCGAGGCAGCTTTCCCCCACGCGGCGCGGTTCGCGGTTGGCGCAGATCACCGCCCCCGCCCCGGTTTCGGTCATGGCCCAAGCCTCGACCAGCGGAAAACCGAAACGCGCCTCAAAGGCGGCGTGCAGTTTCGGGTCGACCCCCGCGCCGAAGCCAAAGCGCACGGCATGGTCGCGGTCGGCTTCGCTCGCCTCGGCCCCCATGAGCATTGACGGCATCACGCCAAGGTAGTGCAGACAGGTCGCCCCCGAGGCCCGGACCGAGGCCCACCAGCTGCGGGGGTGGAAGCGATCGAGCGCAGTGAGACAGCCGCCCACGGCGATCATCGCCATGAAGGAATAGGCCATCGCATTCATGTGGAAGATCGGCAGCGGCGTGATCATCCGCTCGCCGTCTTGCGAAAGGGCGCAAAGCCCGCCGGTGTCAGCGTACCACCGCCCGGCGTCGAGGAAATAGGTATTGGTCAGGATGCAGCCCTTGGGCTGGCCGGTGGTGCCCGAGGTGTAGAGCAATGCGGCCTCGGCCTCCTCCGCCCCGCCTTGCCGTGCCGCGATGGTCTCACGCGTCGCGGGGGCGGGCAAGGGATCCTCCGGTGCGATTACCGGCATGTCGCGCCCGGCTTGCCGTGCCGCCGCGCGCAAGTCCTCGCCGCGCGCAGGGATCGCCACGGCCAAGACCGGTTCGGCATGGTCGATCATATAGCTCAGCTCAGCCGCGCGCAGATCGGGGTTCACCGGCACGACCGACAGGCCCAGTCCGTTCAGCGCCAGCCACCAGAGGAAGAAGGCCGGGCGGTTTTCCATCAGCAACATCACGCGCTGCCCGGGCAGATAGCCCGCCGCCGAGATGCGCTTGCGCAGGGCCGCAACCTCGCGCGCGGCGTCGGCATAAGTCACCTCTCCCGCCGCGATGCCGTAGATGTCCGCCGTTTCCGGCAGGACATTCAGGAAACCCCGTTCGGGGTGCCGCGCGGCGGTGTCTTCAAAGGCCGCACAGACCGTCTCAGTCGCTGCCCCGATCATGGCAGCAACTGGATGTTGCGGAAGGCCGCGTCGCAATTCACGATATCGACCCGTTTGTTGGCAATGCGCAGACGCCCCTCGACCCGCGCCAGCTCATGCCGCGCGGTGACGGCGAGCAACTGCTGCTCGTCCAGCCGCGTCTCGACGTAATGCATGAAGGTGGTCGTGACGAAATGCCCGGCCTCCGCATCCATTTCATCCACGAAGGGCCGTTGGATGACATGGTGACAGCGGCTTTTGGGCTTTTGGCTAAAGGTGCGCGCGCCGTTCAGACGTTCGACGCGCAGCTTGAGCATGAACATATCTTCATACATCAACGAGGTCTCGTTGATCGGGTCTTTCTGCTGATAGTCCAACGGCATCCAATAGTGCCCATCCGGCAGCCAGAGGTCGAGCCATTCGGTATAGCGCCCCTCGTCCAACATGCGCACTTCGTCATAGATGAAGTCGATCAGGCTTTCGCGCCTCACGGTCATTCCGCCGCCTCCGTCTTTTGGCCCATCGTCATGAACTTGACCCAAGCGTGGAATTGGTTGCGCATCTGGCGTTCGGTGGTGCCGTTTTCGACCGCCTCGACCTCGAAATCCTCGTCCTCCTCGATCAGGCGTTGGATGTTCACCCATTCCAGCCCGTCGACCATCAGCCCTTCCTGCGCGCGTTCGTACATCTCCAGATCGTCATGGCCGACGATGGAGGTGGGCGCGTTGATCATGCGGTTGTACATCGCGGTACGGGCGGTCAGCTCATCAGGCGCGTCGACAAGGCGGTAGATGTAGCTTTCCACCACGGTCCGGTCCGCGGCGATGGGTATGAAGACCCGCAACTGCTGGATCGGCCCCTTGATCATGATGTTGGGAAAATAGACCGTGTTGTGGCGGTTCTCGTCGAGGATCGCCTTGGCCTTTTCCTCCCCGTAGCTGTCGCAAAGCGCTTCAAAATAACCGGGGATGGCGGAATAATCCGAGTGGATAGAGTGGTTTACCCCCGTGTGCCCATGCCCGTTGGGCCAAGTGCGGATGCCCATGCCTTCGAAGAAATCGTAAGGCGACATGAAGGGGGCGATGATCTCCATCGCGGGGGGTTTGGGTGCGTCCTCGGGCAGGCCCAGTTCTTCGTAGAGCTTCACCGCCGTCCCGGCAGAGCTTTCATGCGCCACCATCGGGTGACAGGTGTCGGTCTGGTTTTCGACCAGCATCTTCCAGTTGCAATGGTGCATATAACGCAGCGGTGGGCCGACGACTTCGAGACGTCCCGCAGGGGAGCGGTCAACCATATTGTCGAGCGAGGACAGGCTTTCGCCAAAGAACTCTTCGAAGCTCATGCCCTCGTCGGCCAGCCGCGCAAAGATGAAGCCCCGGTAGTTTTTCACATCGCCGACGCTGCGCATCCCCTTGCCACTGTCGGTCTCTTCCAGCCCGGTGTTCTGGTAGCCCTTTTTGAGCGGGATCGCCAAGAGACAGCCATCAGTCTTGAAGCTCCATGCGTGATAGGGGCAGCGGAAGAATTTGCCGGTATTGCCTTGCCGGTCGATCACGATCTTGGTGCCTTTATGAGGGCAGCGGTTCAGCAGCACATGGATGTCGCCCGTCGAATGGCGCACCTGGATGACGGGCTGGGTGCCGATATGGGTGCTGAAATAATCGCCCTTGTTCGGGGTCTGGCTTTCATGGCCGACAAAGACCCAGGCATTAGCGAAAAGATGCTTCATCTCTTGCTGGAACACCTCTGGGTCGGTGTAGATATCGCGGTGCACCTGATGTGGTTGCACGAGGGCGGCCAAGGCCGCCGGGCTGTCGTAACGTCCCATGAGTTCCTCCCTCAGATGTCGAGCACAAGGCGCGGAGATTTTGCGCGGCTGACGCAGATTTGCATGACATTGCCCGCCGCGCGTTCGGCCTCGGACAGGACCACATCGCGGTGATCGGGGGTGCCGCTGAGCACATCGCATTGGCAGATGCCGCAGTCGCCGCGCTGGCAGTCGTACATGACATCGACGCCGCCCGCTTCCAGCACGTCGATGATGGATTGGCCGGGGGGGATGGTGAAAACCTCTCCGCTTGAAGCGACTTCGACCTCGAAGGCGCTGTCGCCATCTTGCTCTTGCGGCGCGTCGAAGAGTTCGAAATGGATGCGCTCGGCGGCGACGCCCGCGGCTTCGGCCTGTGCCTTGGTCGCGTCGATCAACCCTTTAGGGCCGCAGACATAAAGATGCGCATGGGCTCCGAGGCTCGCGATCACCGCGCCGAGGTCCAGCGCCGTGGCGTCATCATCGCAATGCAAATGCAGCGCATCGCCGAAACTGTCGCGCAGGGCATCGCGGTAGGCCATGACGGGCGCGCTGCGGCCCGTATAGTGAAAAGCGAAATCCTGCCCCGCGGCCTTGAGCGTCGCCGCCATCGAGATCATCGGCGTGATGCCAATCCCCCCCGCCAGCAGCACGGCGGGCGCGTCCGGGGACAGGGGGAAATCGTTCCTTGGCGCGCCGCAGGTAATCCCTGCTCCCGGTTTCAGCCCGTGCATATGGGTCGAGCCGCCCTTGCCCTCGGGCTCACGCTGGACGGCGATGCGGTAGCTCTCAGGCGCCGCGGGGATCGGATCGAAGGTGATCAGGGAATAGGCGCGGGTGTCGCCATCAGGCAGATCGAAAAGCACATGCGCCCCCGCGTCCCAGATCGGCAACGGGCCGCCGTCGGCGGCTGCAAACTCGAACTCGCTGATGCGATCGGTCAGCGCTGTGACCCTGCGCACGATGGCGTTGATCTTCGACATGTGATGTCCTCCCCTGCCAAACAATATGATTTTTCATATAGTTTCGGTCAAGGGTTTTCTTGCCAAGCGCGACTTTGCCCGCCATTTAGGGAGGCCGAGGCGCAAGGAGCCCTCTTTCCATCAAAGGGTTAACTGGTGTGACGCAGCAAAAGACCGATGCAACCGCCCAAAAGGAGACGGGTCAGGAGGGGGGATTCGTCTCGGATTACCTGCTGTATCTCTTGGCGGCGGCCAGCGATGTGGCGAGCGCGCAGTTCCACGCGCAGGTGCGCAAGGCGGGGCTGCGGGTGCCGGAATGGCGCGTGTTGGCCTGCCTGTCGGACACCGATGGCGCGATGATCACGCAGCTCGCGCGCCGGGCGCTGGCCGAACAATCCCGTCTGACGCGGATCATTGCCCAGATGGAGGAACGCGGCCTGCTGCTTCGCCGCAGCGACCCTGCCGACGGCCGCCGCGTGCGGGTCTATCTGACCGACGCGGGCCGCGCGCTGGCCGCCGAACTGGTGCCGCAAGCGCGGCGCCATGAGGCGGCCTTGATGGAGATGCTAAAGGGCAACGAGGGGGCGCAGTTGAAACCCGCGCTGAAATCGCTCCTCGCCGCCTTGGACGACACGGGCGATCTTCGCGGCTGATCAGCGCCCTTGCCCCGGGCGCAAAAAATGGTTCCAATCGTGCTGTAAATGTGAATACATGAAAAAGCATATACTTGGCGATACGGGTTTGGGAGAACCCCGTCAAGGCATATCGAACGGTATGGGGAGGAGCCCAAAATGACCAAATTCACCAAGTTTCTCACGACGAGTGCGCTTGCGCTCTGCACCGCGACCGGCGCTTTCGCCGCCGAGACGCTGACCATTTCCACATGGCTGCCGCCAAGCCACCCGGTCAACACCGGCATGTTTACCCAACTGACCGACATGATGTCGGAAGCCAGCGACGGGTTGATCGAAACCGAGTTGAAAAATGGCCTCGCCCCGCCGCCCGCGCAGATGGACCTGCTGCTGGACGGGGCCGCCGATATCGCCATTCTGTTCCACGGCTACACGCCCGGTCGTTTCGTCGGCACGAAACTGGTCGAGATCCCCGGCTACGAAGGCAATGCCGAGGCCGCATCGGTTGCCCATTGGCGCGTGCATGAGGCGATGCTGTCTGAATTGGACGAGCACCGCGGCGTAAAGGTGATCGCGCTCACCACCCACGGGCCGGGGCAAATCCACTCCAACAAGGAAGTGAACACCCTCGACGATCTGCAAGGGCTGAAAACCCGCCTTGGCGGTGGTGTCTCGGCGGATGTGGGGGCGGAGCTTGGCCTTGTCGGCATTCAGGTGCCCGCGCCCAAGGTTTACGAAACACTCGATTCCGGGGCCGCCGATGCGGTGGCTATGAACATGGGCGAGCGGATCAGCTTCAAGCTCAACGAAGTGGCCAAGAACGTCTATGAAATGCCCGGCGGGTTCTACCGCGGTTCCTTCTCGGTCATCATGAGCCAAGAGACCTTCGACAGCCTGCCCGAAGACGTGCAACAAAAGCTCGACAGCGAGGTCTTTGGCGAGACGGCGAGCCGCATGATGGGCGCTGTCTGGGATCAAAGCGACGTCGACGCGCGTGAGGCGACTGAGGCCGCAGGCGACAACAAGATCGTCACCGCCTCGGAAGAAGATCAGGCCCGCTTTGCCGAGATGGCCGCCAAGGTGCGCGACAAGGTGATCGCAGAGCTCGACGCGGCCGGTGTCGATGGGCAGGCCGCCTATGAGATGATGCGTGAGGAAATGGCGAAGGCCAACCAATAACCCCCACCGCCAAAGGGGCCGGGCGCACAGGCGGTCGGCCCCCAGCCAGGGAACCGCCATGCGCAGCTTAATCCGCCTAACCACCGCCCTCTCGGCCCTGCCGATGACGATGGCCTCACTCGCGCTATTCGCGCTGATGGTGCTGACCTTTGCCGATGTCATCATGCGGTCGGTCTTTAATGCACCCATCGAAGCCGCAACCGAGTTGATCCGCATCGGCATCGCGCTGATCGTTTTCTCTGCCCTGCCGGTCCTGTCGGGCCGCGAGGGGCATATCGCCGCCGATCTTTTGGACCGCCCCTTTGAAAACTGGGGGCTGCAACGCTGGCGCGACGGGCTGGTGACTTTGGGCTGCGGGGCGATGCTGTGGTTTCCGGCGGGGCGGGTCGTCGACCTCGCCTACCGCGCGCTCAGCTATGGCGACGTGACCGAATATCTTGAAATCCCGACCTTCTACATCGGCATGTTCATCGCGGTGATGACCTATCTCACCACTGTCGTGCTGATCCTACGCGGGCTTTTGCGCCTCTTTGCGCCGCAACTTCTGGACCCTGCCACATGATCGCATCTGCCATCGGCTTTGCCGCCGTTTTCATCCTCGTCTTGCTGCGCTTGCCGATTGCCTTTGCCATGGGTCTCGTCGGGATGATCGGGCTGGTCTATGAGACCAGCTACCGCGCGTCGATCTCCATGGTGTCGCGGCTGATCATCGACACCAGCCAAGACTACGGGTTGTCGGTGATCCCGCTCTTCATCCTGATGGGGCTTTTCGTCAACAAAGGCGGGATCAGCCGCGAGCTATACCAAGTCTCCAACGCCTTTTTGGGCCACTTCCGGGGCGGTCTGGCCATGGCCACCATCGTCGCTTGCGGGGGCTTCGCGGCGATCTGCGGCTCATCGCTCGCCACCGCCGCCACGATGTCCAAGGTCGCCATGCCGGAGATGCGCAAATACGGCTATTCCGACAGCCTTTCGACCGCCTCCATCGCCGCCGGGGGCACGCTCGGCATCCTGATCCCACCCTCAGTGATCCTCGTGATCTATGGCCTGCTGACCGAGACTTCGATCGGCGCGCTGTTCATCGCGGGCATCGTGCCGGGGGCATTGGGCATCCTGCTCTATCTCTGCGCGGTGCGCTTTTCCGTCGCCATGAACCCCGAGGCCGGCCCCGCCGGCCCCCGCGCCACTTGGGGCGAGCGGCTGCGCGCGCTCAATCACGTCTGGTCGGTGCTGGCGCTTTTCGCACTGGTCATCGGCGGGCTCTACGGGGTCTTGGACTTCTGGCCGATCCACCTCGCCTTCTCTCCGACGGAGGCCGCAGGCATGGGGGCGGCGGGCGCCTTCCTTATCGCTTGGGCGCGCGGCGGGCTCAGCTGGCGCGGCCTGCGTGAAGTGCTGGAGGAGACGACGCTGACCTCCGCCTCGCTTTTCTCGGTGCTGATCGGGGCGTGGATCTTCTCCAACTTCGTGAACCTCGCGGGGCTGCCCGAAGGGCTGCTGGCCACCGTTACCGCGCTCGACCTTGGGCCTTGGGTGGTGATGGGTCTGATCCTTCTGATCTACATCGCGCTCGGCTGCATTTTCGAGAGCATGTCGATGCTGCTGTTGACGGTGCCGATCTTCTTCCCGCTGGTCACGAGCCTTGGCTTCGATCCGGTGTGGTTCGGTATCATCGTCGTCGTCGTGACCGAGATCAGCCTGATCACCCCGCCTGTCGGCCTCAATGTCTTTGTCCTCAAAGGCGTGGTCGGCGATGTTTCCACCGGCACGATCTTTCGCGGGGTCACGCCCTTTTGGCTGGTCGATATCCTGCGGCTGATCCTGCTGTTGGTCTTCCCCGCGCTGGTGCTGTTCCTGCCGGGTCAGATGTAGCCCCCTGCCCTCTCAGCCTCATCGCGCCGCGCCTGTTTGCACTTCGGCAGGCGCAGCGCGATAGTGCGGCCAAATCACCAAGGATGAGGCCAGCATGAACATCGACCTACTCAAAGACCTTTGCGAAACCCCCGGCGTTCCGGGGCGCGAGCACCGCGTGCGCGATCTGATCACCCGTAAGATCGAAGGGCTGTTCGACCATGTGGAGACCGACGCGATGGGCTCCCTCCTCTGCCGCCGGGATGCGACGGTAGGTGACGGCAAGGCGCCCAAGGTCATGCTGCTCTGCCATATGGACGAGATCGGCTTTCTGGTCAGCCATGTGTCGAAAGACGGGTTCCTCTACCTCCAGCCCGTAGGCGGTTTCGATCCGCGCAACCTCTTCTCGCGCCGGGTGCTGGTCTGCACCGATCAGGGCGACCTGAAGGGCGTGATGAACCCTGGCGGCAAACCCATTCACATCTCCTCCCCCGAAGACCGTAAAAAGATCCCCGAAGTCTCGGAATTCTTCGTCGATCTCGGGCTGGGCGAGAAAGCAAAGGAGATCGTCAAGGTCGGTGACTTCGTGGTCATGGACGAGCCTTTCCTTGAAATGGGTGAGCAGTTCGTCTCCAAAGCGCTCGACAACCGCGTGGCCTGTTGGCTGGGGATCGAGGTGATCCGTAAGCTGGCCGACAAGGGGCGCGGGGCGGAGATCCACGTGGCCTTCACCTGTCAGGAAGAAGTCGGTCTGCGCGGGGCGCGCACGGCGGCCTATAAGGTGCAGCCCGACATCGGCCTTGGCATCGACACGACGCTGGCCTGCGACACCCCCGGCGTGCCGGAGCATCTTTCGACCACGCGGCTCGGCAAAGGCTTTGGCCTACACGTGCGCGACAGCAGCTTCATCGCCGATGTGGATCTCGTGCGAGATATCGAAACACTGGCCGGGACGCGCGACATCCCCTTCCAACGCACCATGCTCGCCGCAGGCGGACAAGACGGCGCGGCGGCGCAGCAAGCTGCCGCTGGCGCGCGGGCCGTGGGGATCGTGGTCGGCACCCGCTACATCCATACGGTGACCGAGATGGTGTCGAAAGGTGACCTACAGGCCGCACTGGACATCCTCGTGGCCTATCTTGAGGGCTTTGACGGCAAGGCGGCCTGACGCCCCCTGCCCTTACGCGTTACGCGTGTTCAGGGGGGCTTGCATCCTTGGGGGCTTGCGGCAGCCAAACGGTAAAGGCCGCGCCCCCTTCCGTCCGATTGCGGACCGTGATGATCCCCCCGGCCCGCTGAATCAGCGTCTGAGAGATCGACAGGCCCAAGCCCGTCCCCTCCCCCGGTTTGGTGGTAAAGAAGGGATCGAAAAGCGAGCCGAGCAGCGCCTCAGGCACCCCCGGCCCGCTGTCATGCACCGATAGCGCCACACCGGCCATACCGTCCCGCTCCTCAGGGCTAAGGTACAATGCCAACCGCCCTGCCCCCTGCATCGCTTGCACGGCGTTGACCACGAGGTTCACCACGACCTGCTGAACCTCACCGGAGTCCGCACGTACTGGCGGAACCTCTTCCAGATCACAATGCACCTCGATCCCGCCCCGACTGATAAGGTGATCGACGAGCACAAGGCAGTCCTGCACCAAGGGCCGCAGCGCGATATTATGTTCACAGTCCGAGAATTCGGATGGCGCGGCGAACTTGAGCAATTTACCGACGATGACCTCAATCCGTGACAGCTGCCGGTCGATCAAGCCGAGTTCCGTGGCCACCGGCTCTGCACCCGGGCCAAGCGTCTCCCGGATGACATCGACATTGCCCATGATGACCGCGACAGGGTTGTTGATCTCATGGGCCACCCCCGCGGTGATTTCCCCGATGGAGGCGAGCTTCTCGCTCATCACCAATTGGCGGAAGGTCTGCTCCAGCTTTTCGTTTGCCTCGCGCAGTTCGGCAGTGCGCTGATCGACCCGCTGGTTCAGCGCGTCGTTCCAACTGCGCAGCTGCCGGTCGCGCTCCTGCACCTGCTCAAGCAGCCAATCGAGGTGATGTGCCACTGCCCCGATCTCATCCCGCGCGGGCACTGCGCCGATCCGGGCCGAGAGTTCCCCCTTGCCGACCCGGTGCATGACTTTTGTCATCCGTTCAAGCGGTGAGAAAATACCGCGGGCGAGCCAAAGGAACACCGGCGCCGACAGCGCCAACACGGCAAAGAAAGCCGCCAACATCCACCAGAACGCCTCCCGCTTTGCCTGCGCAAAGGGGGCTTCGAGGAAGCCGACGTAAAGCATCCCCACCCGCTCGCCAAAACTATCGGTGATCGGTTGATAGCCAGAGATGTACCAATCGTTCACAACGAAAGCCCGGTCGAGCCAGGTGCGGCCATCGATCAGCACGGCCTCCCGCACCTCTGCCGAGACGCGCGTGCCGAGGGCGCGCACATCTTCGAAAAGTCGCACATTGGTCGAGATGCGCAGATCATCGAGGAACAGCGTCGCCGTGCCCTGCCTGTCCCCACCGGTCACCGCATTGAGATAGACGAGGTCATTGATCGTATCGATAAAGTCTAGGTTGCGGTTCAACAGCATCCCGCCGACCAAGACCCCCTGTCTGCCCTCCAAATCAACCGGGCTCGCAGCGTGGACCACCATGCCGCGGTCTTCGATCTTTCGGTCCGTGGGCACGGCGGCGGGCGTATCGATCACCGGCACCTGCGCGCGGACCGCGAGGGCGTCGTTCAATCTTGCCAGCCGTGCGTTGCTGAACACGTCGATCTCTGCGCCGCTCTGGCCCCGCGCTGCACGGGCGATCACGGGCCAGTCCTCTCCGTCTTCAATGGCGGCCTCGATGGGGAGGAATTGCAGAAAATCCAGACCCAGCCGGTCCCGTATCTCGGCGAAGAACGCGCCTCGATCTGCGGTCGGGGCGTCCAGCTCTTGGGTGAATTCGACGGACCCCGCGACGGCGTCCAACTCATTCCCCGTCTGGGCCAGCAACCGCGCGAGATATTGGTTGGCGATCCTCAACTCGCTTTCGACATTGGCGATGAGGACTTCGTCATAATCCGCCGTCCAGCGTGACATGCCCAAGACCAAAAGAAGCGGCATCAACACGATGAGCGGTGTGAGCGCGAGGATAAGCAGGCGAAGGCGAACAGAGGTCATGGGTTTTCCCGGAGAGCTTCACCTAAGTTAGCCGTTGAGCCGAGGAGGGTGAAGCATCTGGAGGGAATTTGCCCGATAGAAGGCCCAATCCCCCAATTTGCCAAGCGGTAACTACTCTAAGCCACTGTAAAACCTACGATTTTCAAATTGTCAGCTGACAATTTCGCCTGTTAGCCAAGGCAGAGACCATCGGACCAAGGGAAAACGCGCCATTTCGGGCCATCTGCGTCAAACGCCTGAGATAGGCTCCCGGACTACGGATTGTCGCGGCTTTCTCAAGCAAGCATAGGATTGTCACCGCAGCACTTTCCGCGCCCATGTCTCGTTTTGCCTCATTTAGCACAGGCGGGTCAATCCCTAGCATCGGGGCAATTCGGTCACCGACACGCACAATGTCCCCCCAATTTCGCATCGCATCCGGGAAAAAGCTGCGCGCCTCTGTGCAGGCATTAACGACATCTGCAAACGCGACGCCTTCTTCTTTCTTCGAATGATCAGGTTCGACCTTGTCAGCCGTACACGGGCTCTTACTGTCTTGGCCGCGCTCTTCAGAGTCAAAATAGGATTTATCTGAATCCTGTATGTGCCGCTCATTTTCGCCGTCGCTGCCGCTCATTCGACCCGCAAACGGGGCAGGGGGGACGGGCGCTGTTTCGCCCAGAGGTTCCTCCCCACGGGCATTTTCAAGCGCCCCACGCAGCGCCTTTTCAAGCTGAGCCAACGCCATTTCGTCTGGTTTGCGCCGCAGAACTCGACCGGCCTCATCAGTCAACCCCTCGCAGCAACCCTCACGGATTAGCGCGTGCCGGAGGACGAGAACGCGGTCTCTCAATGCCTGCAAACGCTCCTGCTCTGCCTCGGCCGTCTGAGCTGCGGTTTCGATCATCCCTGCCTGAACAACGAGAGGGGCGAGGTCAAAGCCAAAGGCCAGCGCAATCGCGCCCCCGTTGTTCCGTGCAAAGCGCTTTCGGTTGGGGCTATCGTGCCGCGCAATCAGGCCTACGCGAACCAACTGTGCCAGATGCCGCCTCAGGGTGCTTTCCGGCATGCCGTGCAGCCGTTCAGAGAGCCGGGCGTTCGAAGCAAATACGATGCCCGCCGCCCCATCCGGAATATGCCGGCTGGGCAGGAAACTCAGCAATGCCTTCATTACGGTGAGAGTGCGGTGCGACAGCTCAAAAGCCTCTGCCGCGGTTGTCAGCCGGTCGAGCAAAGTCCATTTGTCCGGCCCCTCGCATTCCAATTGGGTAGCCGCTATCGGCCGCCCGAACGCAGTTCGGAACGTGTTTTTCATCTAAAATCACGAAAGACAACAAATTACCGGCCCTATCCCATCGGGTAGAGTTGACATCGATAAATCTTTGGGGCTATCTCGAAGGTGCAAAGTTTGAGAAGGGCCTTCCGGGATTTATCCTGGGGGGCTTTTCTTTTGTGGTCTTGGTTGTGCCTCCTGTTGCTACTTCCTCAATCACTCACGCGCGGGTCTTCTGCCAGCGGTCGTGAATCTCCTGCAAAAGCTCTTCTGCATGCGCATCGAGCCATTTATCAAAACCCGCCGCGGCGCGGGCTGGAACGGTGACCGTGACACCACGCTTGCCGCTGCGAATGTCCGCCAGTGCCTTGCCATCGCGGCTCCTAAGCGTGCGGGGCTTGGCCGTTGGCGCGGGGGACGCGGCGCACTTCTCAGGGGCCGCCGACGCCTCGGCGAAAATCGCCTCAAACCGTTCATCCGAGGTGAACCCTTCCCAATCGGGCCGCGCCATGCGTTTTTCCGCCCGCTCACTCGCGTCCGCATGTTCAAACAGCTTAACCAGCGCCATCCAGCGGTCTCGCCCGATGGCTGGCGCCGACCCAATCTGCCGCAGAAAGGGCAGATCGAACGCATGGCCAACTTTGAGCATCCGGCTGACCATCGGCAGGTCGATCGAAAGCGCATCCGCGATTGTTTGCCTGTCATGGCCCCCCACATCAAGTTGCGCAGCAAAGCTGGCCTTTTCGATGAAAGAGAGATCCTGACGGGCCGTGTTCTCTTGGCCCTGCGCCATCACCAGAGCGTGGTCATCCAACTGACGCACCATGGCTTTAACCAGCATCCCAAGCGCTTTCAGAGCCTGAAGGCGCCGTCGTCCGTAGACGATTTCGAACCGTCCCGGGGTTTCCGGATGGGGCCGAACTAGCACCGGAACCTGCTGTCCATAGGTCTTCAGACTGTCGCAAAGCTGCTTTTGAGCCTGCGTATCAGTCCCCAAACGGTCCTCGACGCCGGCCATATCAATCAGGTTGCCGTCTAATTCCTGAACCGCATTCTCTTGCATTCGGTTCAACGACGACTGAAGCGCCCCAACTGCCCCGCGGGGCATAAGGCTAGGCTTGCTCCGGCTCTTATTCGGCTCTAACGCGGGCGTTTTCGGCTCTGCCTTTGGAGGTTTCGCCGGTGCGGATGATAGAATGCCTTTACGTGCCATTACCGCCCCCATGCTTTCTGAATCATGCTTTCGATCTCATCATTCACAAGATTGAGTGAATCCACCGCACGGTCATAGGTTGTGCGATGAAACTGCGACCGGTCGACCTCATAGATGGTCTGATGAGTGAGCCCAGCATCGGAAATCGCAGTGGATTTCAGCATCGGAGCCACCATGACCTCCTCGTCAAAAAGCTGCCGCAAGAAGGATAGAACCTGCTGTTGTGGCCCATCATTCGGCTCATAACGGTTGATAAGGAAGCGCAGGAAGTCGAACTCCATGCTCGCCCCTGCGTTAGAGACGACATCAAGCAGATCGGCGCTCATCTGTAAGAATTGCGACATTGATGCGACGTCAAGCATGTTCGGGACAACCGTGATCAACACACCCGTTGAGGCGCAGAGTGCGGACATGGTCAGATAGCCCAATTGCGGCGGACAATCGAAGATCACCACGTCGTAATTCTGCTCTACATCCTGCAAGGACGTAGCCAAACGCGCGAAAAACGGAGGCTGTGTGTTGTTCAGCAGTGCTTGAGGGGTTTCGTGCTCGAACTCCTGTAGCATCAACCCGCCGGGGGCCAGATCAATGCCAGTAAAGAAAGTGGCTTGGATCACATCGGCCAAGGGCACGGGATCATCATAGCGGATCGCATCGTAAATGGTGCCAGAGTTCAGGAAATCATACTCAGGCCGATAGCCAAACAGCGTTGTTAGAGACGCTTGTGGGTCGATATCGACACAGAGGACGCGATAGCCTTTGAGGGCCAGCCGCTGCGCCGCATGGATCGCGCTCGTGGTTTTGCCGCTGCCGCCCTTGAAGTTCAAAAAGGACAATACTTGCAGCTTATCCCCTTCACGCCGACCACGCTGATAGGCGCCGCGGGTCTTGGCGGTGGATTCCAATGTACGCCGGATCGAGAGCAGATCATCCGCACTGTAATGCCGTCGCCCGCCTGGGCTGGTCTGGACATCGACGATTTTGTTGTCGAAATGGAGCTTGCGGAGGAAGCTCGTGGAAATACCAAGCAATTCAGCCGCTTCCCCGGCGGAGAAGCGCCGCAACTCCTTGCGTGCGTCAGGCGCAAAGACCTTCAGCATGTGACTTTCCAACGCCTCGGAAAGCGTTTCCGCATTACGGCGGATCCGTGTATTGATGTGTACCGTGTCCGTCACATCTGCCCTCGCTCTCAGTAACGCTATTATTCGGTAGCGCTTTTGTTTCCGTTACTTAATGCGATTGGATCGAAGCTTGCAATAGATTCTTGCGGAAGAAGAGGGCAAGGCGCCATTAATTATCTGGACCAGACACAAAGATAGAATGCCTCATTCAGCTCAAACTATTGTAAATAAATGATAAAACTATTCTTGCTGCAAGTGCTCCGTGCCAGCCATAAGTTCGGTCTACGGGAGAGTTTGTTTCCCATAGTTAGAGCCACATCCTACTGTCACGGGAATCACGGGCCGGGTCATCTTGACCTTATCACCTTCTGAGTGAGGTAAAATTAAGCCAGCCTGTCTCCCCGGGTATTTTCACGCCCCCAAGCTCTGGCGTCCGAAGGATAGTCCTGACACTCTGCGCGAGCGATGGGGCCGCGGGCTCCTATTCGGGGGAGGCCTCCGCGAGATGGTCGATATTTGGAGCGGTATCACGCAGGCCTTTTGGCTTGTCTTTACCTTTGATGCCGAGCTGGTGGAGATCGCCGGCCGGTCGCTTCGTGTCACCCTTTCCGCCTTGGCCGTCGCCTGCCTGATCGCCTTGCCCCTCGCGGCCCTAGTCGCCGTCAAACGGTTTCGCGCACGGCGGTTGGTCATTGCGATATTGAATGCGTTCATGGGGCTGCCGCCGGTCGTGGTGGGGCTGATTGTCTATGTGGTTCTCTCCCGCTCCGGGCCGCTTGGCGTGTTCGGATTGCTCTTCACCCCCACGGCGATGATCATCGCACAGGTGATCATTATCGTCCCGCTCATCGCTTCCATCGCGCATCAGTCCATCCGTGAGCTTTGGCAGGAATATCATGACCTTCTGATTTCAATGAATGTCACCCAAGGCCAGAAGATACGGACCCTACTCTGGGACTCGCGTCGTGCGCTGCTGACTGCGGCCCTCGCGGGGTTTGGCCGCGCGATTGGCGAGGTGGGGGCCATCATGATCGTCGGCGGCAATATCGACCATGCAACGCGCGTGTTGACCACGGCCATCGCGCTTGAGACCGGGAAGGGGGAGTTCGCCTTGGCGCTCGCCCTTGGGTTTGTGCTGATCGGGCTGGCGGTGGCGGTGAACCTCGCCATCCATTGGCTGGGTCGGACGGAGCGGGAGGGCCGGTGGTGACGCAACTTCTCCCAATGCGGGCCAAAGCGATCGAAAGCCGCAGGCGTGGGCAGCGGCTGGTGGGGCCGATCGATCTGACGCTGGACGGGCAGGGCGCTACGGTTGTGATGGGGCCGAATGGCGCGGGGAAGACCACGTTGTTGCAACTGCTGCACGGCACCGCTCGGCTCTCGGCTGGACAGATCAAATGGCGCTGCACGACCGAGGAGGCGCGGCATCATCAAGCCTTCGTCTTTCAGCGGCCCGTCATGCTGCGGCGGACAGTGCTTGAGAACCTCATCTACCCCCTGCGCCTGCGCGGAGTGTCAAAGACCGAGGCGCGAAAACAAGCCGAAGAATGGGCCACCCGCGTCGGGTTAGAGCCGCTTTTGGGCCGCGCGGCCCCGGTGCTCTCGGGCGGCGAACAGCAGAAGCTGGCCCTTGCCCGCGCATTGATCTGCAAGCCTAAACTGCTGTTTCTGGACGAGCCCTGTGCCGCATTGGACGGGCGTGCGACCCGCGAGATCGAGGCGATTTTGCAATCGGCGAAATCGACGGGCACGCGGCTGATCCTATCGACACATGACCTTGGCCAAGCGCGCCGTTTGGCCGATGACGTTTTGTTTCTGCTGGGGGGGCGTCTGCATGAGGCCGCCCCCGCGGATCAGTTTTTCAACCAACCTGAGACCGCAGAGGCTCAGGCATTTCTAAGAGGAGATATCGTAGAATGAAACATTGGATGATCGGCGCAATTTCCGCGCTGGCGATGAGCAGCGCCGCGCAGGCGGCGGATGTGATGAAGATGGCTGTGACCACCTCGTTCAACAACTCGGGCCTTGCCGACGTGCTCTTGCCCGAGATTGCCGCGGACCTCGATCTGGAGGTGCAGCTGCTGGTCGTCGGCACCGGGCAGGCGATCAAACTGGGTGAGGCGGGCGATGTGGATGCGATCCTCGTGCATTCGCGCAAGGCGGAAGAAGCCTTTGTCGAGGGCGGCTATGGCAGCCACCGGACCGAGATCATGTATAACGATTTCGTCTTTATCGGGCCGAAAGACGATCCGGCAGGCATTGAAGGGTCAGACGCAGCCACGGCTGCCTTGAGCGCGATCGCCGAGGCGCAGGCCGCGTTCGTAAGCCGGGGGGACGACAGCGGCACCCATAAGAAGGAACTGTCCCTCTGGGCCGAAGCGGGCCTTGATCCGGCGACGTTTGGGGATTGGTACAACGCTGTCGGCGCGGGCATGGGTGCTGCGCTCAACACCGCGTCGGGGATGCCCGCCTATGTCATGTCGGACCGCGCGAGCTGGCTGAACTTCGGCAATAAGGGCGATCTGGCGCTGCTCTATGCGGGGGATCCGGTCTTGTTCAACCAATATGCCTATCTGCCGGTGAACCCCGAAATGCACGGCCATGTGAAAAACGATCTGGCCTTGAAGCTGGAAGAGTGGCTGACATCAGACCGCGCGAAGACCTTGATCAATGACTACAAGATCAACGGTGAGACGCTCTTTGTCTTCAATGCGGCAGGGGCTGAATAGCCTTTGTTAGAGACCATCCGCGCCAGTCGGGGCGCGGATGGTTTATTCGGGCAGGTCGCCGTGGATGGCGAATTGCTCGAGGCCAGCGTCCTGCGGCTGGATCATGCGAAAGCTCTCGCGCACGCCTGCCTCGGTCAGCTCGCGCGCCACGGTGAGCAGGCAGTTCGGCGCGTGATCGGCGCAGAGGTCGACCATCTGCGCCAGTTCCTCTTTCGCCACGGGGCGGGCGGCATCGACCGAGGGCGCGCCGTAGTAGGTCACGAAATGCTGCGCCAGAAGGGCGGTGAGCGCCTCGACCTCGGCTTCCTCGATCTGGGTGACGGCGACGAAGGTGACCCGGCCAAAGGTCTCGAGCCCGAGCCAGCCGTTGGCGAAGGCTTGGCGCGCCTTGCCAGTCAGGTCGCCCTCGGTCCAGTCGGAGAACTCGAACCCGCCAGAGATGCACCATTCGCCGGTGCGAGCGGGAGAGGCGAAGACATTGCGGTCGCTCTCGTCGAAATGGATCGCGCGGGCGAGTTTGAGGGTCATGGGGCGGGCTCCAATAGGGTGGTGAGCGGAATGAGACGGGTGGTCTCTCCGTCGCGCAGTAACATGCCGAAGTCCTCGTCGACACCGATGAATGTACCGCTTTGGCCTTGGATGGTCACCTCCGCGTCGAGGTCGAAGACCAGCCCGCGCCATTCACCGTGCAGCGCTTTCGGGCCGATGTCTTCCCAGCGGTTGATCCAATGCAGCGTGTGCCGGGCCCAGGATTCCACGAGGGCAGGGGGCTGCACCTCGGCGCAGCCTTCGGCGTAAAGCGCGGTGCGGTCGGGGTGGGCGCCGGTGTTGCTAAGGTCGGGATCGTCCGCGGGGTAGAGCGGCAGGGTGAAGCCGACGACAAGCCAATCGGGCACCGCCTGCGGGTCGGTCGTGGAGGCGACCATGCGGAAGGCCCCGCAGGAGGCGCCGTTGAGGCGGATGCCGCCGTCCCAGTCGAGTTGCACAGCCACTTCGGGCGGCGACAGCGCGCCAAGCGCGTTCTGAAAGCCGACCCCGCAGAGCGGCAGCATCGCCATGGCGCGGGCCAGCGGCACCTCGGGGGCAAAGACCAGCGCGGCCTCGACCTCCGTCTCGCCCAAGCGGTAGCAGATCAGCCCTGCGTCGCAGCCCTGCGCCGCGCGGGCCACGGCGGCGGCGAGGGCGTCGCCCGCCACCGCCTCGCCCGATATCAGCGGCGGGAAGGACAGGTCTTCGCTCATGCCGCGCCGGCCTCGACCAGTTGCTTGGCGATGGCGTGGAAGGCCGCGGCTTGCTTGCTGTCGGGCTGGCTCACGGTGATCGGCGCGCCGCCGTCGGAGGCGAGGCGGATCTGCAGGTCGAGCGGCACTTCGGCGAGCAGCGGCACGCCCCATTTCGCGGCCTCGGAGGCGACGCCACCATGGCCGAAGACATGCTCTTCGTGGCCGCAGTTCGAGCAGACATGGGTCGACATGTTCTCGATCATGCCGAGGATCGGTACCTTGAGCTGGTTGAACATGTCGATGCCCTTGCGGGCGTCGATCAGGGCCACGTCCTGCGGGGTAGAGACGATCACCGCGCCATCGACCTGCGCCTTCTGCGCCAGTGTCATCTGCACGTCGCCGGTGCCCGGCGGCAGGTCAACGATCAGCACGTCGAGCGCGCCCCATTGGACCTGCGTCATCATCTGCTGCAGCGCGCCCATCAGCATCGGCCCGCGCCAGACCACGGCCTGATCCTCGTTGGTCATCAGTCCAATCGACATCATGGTGACGCCGTGGTTGCGCATCGGCAGGATGGTCTTGCCGTCGGGCGAGGCCGGGCGGCCCGAGACGCCGAGCATCCGGGGCTGGCTGGGGCCGTAGACATCGGCGTCGAGCAGGCCCACGCGGCGGCCTTGCGCGGCCAGCGCACAGGCGAGGTTCGCCGAAACGGTGGATTTGCCGACGCCGCCCTTGCCCGAGGCCACGGCGATGATCCGGTCCACGCCGGGAATCTTCTGCGGGCCCGCAGGCTCGGCTTTGCGCTGCGGTTTGAGGTCCGGGGGCGGAGCCTTCTCGCTATGGCCGGTCAGCACGATGGAGACTTTCGAAACCCCCTCGACCTGCGCCAGCGCCGCTTCGGCCTGCGTCTTGGCTTCCTCATAGGCCTTGGCCTGCGCGGGCGGGATTTCCATCACGAAACGCACGGCGCCCGCGTCGTCCACGTTGAGTGCGCGCATCACGCCGCTGGCCACGATGTCGGTGCCCGTGGCCGGATCGGTCACGGTCTTCAAGGCGGTCAGGACCGCTTCCCTGCTGGCAGTCACGTCGCTTATGCCTCACCCTTGTCCGCGCCGGCGATGGTGCCGTCGATGGTATGTTCAAGACCCAGTTCCGGGATCGAGATCACGGCCTTGACCGGGAAATTTTTGCCAGCGGTGTCATGCTCGCGCATGGCCTTTTCGATGGCCTGCTGCGAGGTCACGCCGACCTGCTTGAGAAACTTGCGCATCGACATGTTGAAGTCTTCGCTCATGGGTGGCTCCTGTGCTTGGGGGCGGCCTAGTGGTCGCGCCGTTTGGAGAGGTAATCGTCGGTGGTGCGGGGCCGGGGGCGTTCGGCGCCGGTCATCGGGTTGTTCGTGCTGTGATACTGCGCATTGATGCGGCAGTCATCGCACATCTGGATCATCCGCAGCTTGGCCTCGTCGGCAAACATCGAATGGCTGCGCAGCTTGTCAGTGATCCGCTCGACGGTGGATTTCACCCCGAAGAGACTGCCGCATTCGATGCAGGCGAAGGGTTCTTCCTCGTTCAGCACGCGCTGGCTCAGCGCCGCCTCGGTCAGGTCGAGGCGCGGCGCGAGCGCGATGGCATCCTCGGGGCAGACATTGGCGCAGAGGCCACATTGCAGGCAGGCGTCTTCTTGGAAGCGCAGCTGCGGCAAGTCCGGGTTGTCGCCCAAGGCCCCCGAGGGGCAGAGCGAGACGCAGGAGAGGCAGAGCGTGCAGGCGTCCTTGTCCACCAGCACGGCGCCGTAGGGGGCGCCGGCGGGCAAGTCCAGCACCTCGGCCTCGGGGTTCAGCGCGCGGGCGGATTGGCGGGCGATCTGGCGGCGGCTGCCCATGGGGCGCACCGGCTGGGCGACCGGGGCAGGGGCCGCGCCACCGTAAAGCAGATCGGTCAGCGCCTCGGGGTCGGGGGTGTCAATGAGCGCCATGCGCGCCTCGCCCGCGATGGCGCGGGCCAGCGCGGTCTGGGTCTCGATGGCGTCGCGGTCGGCCTTGGGGCCGAGCAGGAGCGCGACATGGGCAAATCCGGCGGCGAGGGCGGCCAGCGTCTCGGCATGGCCGAAGGCGGCGAGCGCGTCGAGTTCCATCGGCACCACGTCGGCGGGCAGCCCGCGACCATGGCGCGCGGCGAGGCGGATCATTTCGGCGCCGTGGCCGTCGTGGACCAGCAGGCGTGGCGCTTCGCCGCCCGCTTTGAGATAGGCCTGCGCCAGCGTCTGCACGCGGCGCATGGTAAAATCGACGGGCGGCGCGTCATAGCTGATCGCGCCCGAGGGGCAGGCCGAGGAACAGGCGCCGCAGCCCGCGCAGATCATCGGATCGACGGTGACATGGTCGCCGTCGGGCGTGATCGCGCCGGTGGGGCAGAGGTCGAGGCAGGCGGTACAGCCGGTCTGCCCGGCGCGGGAATGGGCGCAAAGCAGCGGCTCGGTGCGCACGTAAAGCGGTTGCTCGAAAGTGCCGGTGAGATGCGAGGCGGCGAGCACGGCAGCGGCCACGGCCGCCGGGTGGCCGGGATCGGCACGCAGGTAGCCCTCGCGTTTCTCATGGGCGGGGAAGAGCGGCGTGTCACCCCGCAGGTCGAGGATGATGTCGCACTCACTGCGCGCGCCGTCGCGCGGCGCGGTCCAGTGCAGCGGGCCACGGCCCCGTGGGTCGACTTGCCGCAGTGCGTCAATCACCACTTCGAACTGGCCAAGCGCGCCCTTGGCGCGGCGCAGCTTGCCGGAGATCAGATCGAAGTCGCGGACCTCGGGCAGGTTGTCGTCGGCCCGCGTGACTGCGTCCTCCATCAACAGCGTGACGCTGAGGTGGTCCTTCAGTTGCGCCGCCGCTTCCAGAGCCGCAGGACCGCGGCCAAGGATCAGACAAAGACCTTCCGAGGCGACGTCGATGGTTTTCTCAGCCGGAACGTCCAACAACGCTTCCGTCGCGAGGGCGGACATTTTGGGTAGTTTGTCCCGGGGGTCATCGGACCATCCGGCCCGGTCGCGCAGGTCCAAGAGGGGGGCAGGGGGCAGGCCCAATTCCTCGGCCAATTCGGTAAAGACCCGCTCCTCCTGGGTGCAGCATAAAATCGCATCGCCTGCGGTGAGCGCCTTGGCCGCCCGGTCGATCTGGGTGGTGCAAAGGGCCGAACAGGGGGGGGAGACGGTCAAACCGCTACGCTCGGCCAATGCATCGGAATCGATACGCTGCGACCCTGCGCAATCGCATGTTATCAATGTCTTGGCCATGAATTTTCCCTTATCTCGCCGGTCAAACCGCGGCCTCGTCGGCGGCGGCTGAGGCCCCAAGCTAGACGGGATTTGCCACCCCCTACAACCGAAATTCGCCCTGCGACCGCGCCGCGATGGGGGCGATCGGCAGTGCGTGGCGGCTCAATGCGGCGCGGGTGATTCGACATCCGCGATTCGCCGGTTTTCCGATCAAAATACTCAAGTTAGACAAATAGGCCGAGGCGCCATTGACGGGCAAAACAGCCGGGCCATCTTGTCTCGAAAGCCGGGTTTTTCGGGCCTCGGCGCGGATTAGCGCTTCCCCCGGACCGGGCTTTCCGGCGAAGGTCTTGGAAACGGAGGAGCGACTTGATTCACAACCCGACAATGTATCGGACGATGCCTTTGGGCATTGTGCTGCGGCGCACGCCGGGTGTGACCCGTTGGGCGAAGTGGAGCTGGAAAGCGACCGCCGTGCTGCCCGGTGCAGAAAAGGCGGATTGGCGTGAGCTGCGCCGCGAAGGTGAAACCGTCGAATACCATGCCGCGACCCTCAAGCTGGACCTTCATGGGGCCGAAACCGAAGCTTATGTGCACGGGCTGGGCGCGGATGTGCCATGTGTCTATGTCGTGATGCGCCCCATTCCCGGCGCGACCGACCGCCCGTTCAAGCTCGCCCTTGTGACCGCGTCGCCCTATGAGGCGCAGGACTATTGCGACAGCGCCGAAGAGGTCGTGGAAAAGGTCGCGATGACACCGGGGTTAATCGCATGGGTGCAGGAATTCGTCGAAGAGTTCCATCAAGAGGAAGCCTTCGTCAAACGCCGCCGGGATCGTCTGCGCACCGATCGCAAGCAAGACGGTATCGGCGACCCGCGCATTGAAAAGCCCGCCGACATCTACGCCTCGCCCGCGTTGAAACGAAAGCGTCTGGCATGAGCGGTTTCTGGCAAAAGCGCCGCGCTGCCGTCGCCGCCGAGGCGGAGGCCGAAGCGCGCCTGCACGAAGCCCGCGCCGCCGCCGCCGAAGAGGCCGCGCTGGCCGAGCGCAGCGATGATGACCTCTTGGCCGAGTTCGACCTGCCCGCGCCCGAGGATCTGGTGAGCGGAGAACAGCTGCGCGCCTTTCTCAAGGCGCAACTGCCGCAACGGCTCAAGACCCGCGCGCTGCGGAGCTTTTGGAAAACCAACCCGGTGCTGGCCTGCCTTGACGGGTTGAACGACTATGACGACGATTACACTGCGGCGGCCACCGCTGGAAAGCCGGTCAACACGATCTACAAAGTGGGCCGGGGCATGGTCGCGAAGGTCGAAGAGGTGCTGACCGCCGAGGCCGACGCGCCGGAAGAGGTGGTTGAGGCAGAAGCGCCCGCGCTGGCACCGACCCATGATGTCGTCGTGCCGGGCCCGCGCCGGACCGAAACGGCTCTGGTTCACGACACGCCCTATGCGGCGCAAACCGCGGCCCCGGAAGACGATGCGGAGGCGCAGCCTGCGCCGACCCACCGCCGCATGCGGTTTCACTTTGCCAGCGATCTGGCACAGGACATGGAAGGTAGCAGCGCATGACCCAATTGGCCGCAACGCCCCTGCCCGAAGAAGACCGCCTGCGCGCGGACCTTTACAACTTCATGGGGCTTATCCTTTCCGGCCCGCCGGATCAGGTCCTGCTGGATCAATGTGCCGCCCTCTCGGGCGACGACAGCGAATTGGGGCAGGGGTTCAAAGCGCTCTCCAAACTGGCGGGCAAGACCAAACCCTCGGGCGCGGAGAGCGAGTTTAACCGGCTCTTCATCGGTCTGGGCCGGGGCGAGCTTTTGCCCTATGCCAGCTTTTACCTCACCGGCTTTCTCAACGAAAAGCCGCTGGCCGCACTGCGCCAAGACATGGTCGCGCGCGGGTTGGAGCGGGCAGCGAATGTGTTCGAGCCCGAAGACAACATCGCCTCATTGATGGAGATCATGGGCGCGATGATCGCAGGCCGGTTCTCGGCGCCTGCCACCGTGGCGCAGCAAAAGACATTCTTTAACCGGCATATCGCCCCTTGGGCCGGGCACTTCTTTGCCGACCTAGAAGGCGCGAAGAACTCGGTCTTCTATGCCCCCGTAGGCAAAATCGGCCGGGCCTTCATGCAGATCGAAGCCGAAGCCTTCCGGCTGAGCAAAGACGACTAGACCCACCGTGATGAGACAGGCGGGGCCACGCGCCCCTGAACCAAAGACGTAACAGGAGAGAGAAGATGACACGCAAGCCAGAGGGATCCACCGACACAGCCGTTCGCAAGGATCGGCGCGACTTCTTGAAATTCGCGGGCAGCGCCGCTCCTTTGGCCGCCGTCGCCGTGGCCACCACCGGGACCGAGGCCGAAGCGGCCAAGGCGCCCGACCTGTCTTCGGACCGTATCCAAGACACCGAACACACGCGCGCCTATTACGCCGCCGCGCGGTTCTGACCAGATAACAGGGGCGCGGCCCCGACACTTGGCAGGGCGACAACGCCCGCCGTTCAATAGCCACCTCAGGCGGGGCCAGCCCGCGCATAGGGAGTGAAGATATGTTGAGGAAAAAGACCAATGGGGTCGCGCGGTCTGCGCAGCGGACAGGCATCATGTCCGATGTGGCGCGCAGCGGTATTGACCGGCGCGCGTTCCTGCGCGGCTCGGGCCTCGCCATCGGTGGGCTTGCCGCAATCGCGGGCACCGCGGGCAGCGTGCAACAGGCCAGCGCCGCCACCGCCGCTGTCAGCGGCAAGATGGAAGTGAAGAAATCCGTCTGCACCCATTGTTCGGTCGGTTGTACCGTCATCGCCGAAGTGTCGGACGGTGTTTGGCTGGGTCAGGAACCCGGTTGGGACAGCCCCTTCAACCTCGGCGCACACTGCGCCAAGGGCGCTTCGGTCCGTGAGCACGCCCATGGCGAGCGTCGCCTGAAGTACCCGATGAAGAAGGTTGGCGGCGAATGGCAGCGGATCTCTTGGGAGCAGGCGATCAACGAGATCGGCGATCAGATGCTGTCGATCCGGGACACTTCTGGCCCGGATTCGGTCTATTGGCTCGGCTCGGCGAAACACTCCAACGAACAGGCCTATCTGTTCCGCAAATTCGCAGCCTATTGGGGCACCAACAACGTCGACCACCAAGCGCGGATTTGTCACTCCACCACCGTGGCGGGCGTGGCGAACACATGGGGCTACGGCGCCATGACCAACAGCTACAACGACATCCACAAGTCGCGTGCGATCTTCATCATCGGCGGCAACCCCGCCGAGGCGCACCCGGTCTCGCTGCAGCACGTCTTGAAGGCGAAAGAAGAGAACAACGCCCCGCTGATCGTCTGCGATCCGCGTTTCACCCGCACCGCGGCCCATGCGGATGAGTATGTGCGCATGCGTCCCGGCTCGGACGTGGCGCTGGTCTGGGGCATCCTCTACCACATCTTCGAGAACGGCTGGGAGGATGAGGAATTCATCCGCACCCGCGTTTGGGGCATGGACGAGATCCGCAAGGAAGTCGCCAACTGGACGCCCGATGAGGTCGAGCGCGTCACCGGCGTGCCCGGCTCCCAGCTTGAGCGCGTCGCGCGCACCCTGGCCAACCACCGTCCCGGCACCGTGATCTGGTGCATGGGCGGCACGCAGCACACCAACGGCAACAACAACACCCGCGCCTACTGCATCCTGCAGCTGGCCCTTGGCAACATGGGCACCGCGGGCGGCGGCACCAATATCTTCCGCGGCCACGACAACGTGCAGGGCGCCACGGACCTCGGCGTTCTGGCCGACACGCTGCCGGGCTACTACGGTCTGTCCGATGGCTCTTGGGCGCATTGGGCGCGGGTCTGGGGTGAGGATCTGGAGTGGATCCAGAGCCGTTTCGCTTCTTGGACCGATGGCGCGGGCGAAGAACAGCGCATGATCAACCTTACCGGGATCCCGGTGTCGCGTTGGATCGATGGCGTGCTTGAAGACCGTGAGAACCTCGAACAGCCCGACAACACGAAAGCGATGGTACTCTGGGGCCACGCGCCGAACTCGCAAACCCGTCAGGGCGAGATGAAAACGGCGATGGAAAAGCTCGACCTCTTGGTCGTGGTCGATCCATACCCCACCGTTTCCGCCGTTCTGCACGATCGGACCGACAACACCTATCTGCTCCCGGCCTGCACGCAGTTCGAGACCTCCGGCTCGGTCACCGCATCGAACCGCTCGCTCCAGTGGCGCGAGAAGGTGGTGGAGCCGCTGTTCGAAAGCCTGCCCGACCACACGATCCTCTATAAGTTCGCCAAGAAATTCGGCTTTGAGGATCGCATGTTCCGCAACATCGAGGTGAATGGTGAAGAGCCGCTGATCGAAGACCTGACGCGCGAGTTCAACAAGGGCATGTGGACCATCGGCTATACCGGGCAGTCGCCCGAGCGGATGAAGATGCACATGCAGAACCAGCATACTTTCGACAAAACCACGCTGCGTGCCGTGGGCGGCCCGGCGGATGGCGATTACTACGGCATGCCGTGGCCCTGCTGGGGCACGCCCGAGATGAACCACCCCGGCACGGCGAACCTTTATGACATGTCGCTGCCGGTGGCCCAAGGCGGTCTGACCTTCCGCGCCCGTTTCGGTGTGGAACGTGATGGTGAAAACCTGCTGGCCGAGGGCGTCTATTCCAAAGGGTCCGAGATCAAGGACGGCTATCCCGAATTCACCATGCAGATGCTGGTGGATTTGGGTTGGGACGGTGACCTGACAGCGGATGAGCGCCGCATCATCGAAGCTGTCGCCGGTTACGAAGCGCCGGAAAACGCCGATGACGGGCAGGCGGAAGTCGGTGAAACCTCGCAACAGGGTGAAATCGATTCCGATTACGTGGCCCAAGTCGGCGGCATCAACTGGAAGACCGACCTGTCGGGCGGCATCCAGCGGGTGGCGATTGAGCATGGCTGCGCCCCCTTCGGCAACGCCAAGGCCCGCTGCGTGGTCTGGACCTTCCCCGACCCGGTGCCGAAACACCGCGAGCCGCTTTATTCCAACCGGCGCGATCTGGTGGCGGATTATCCGACCTACGAGGACAAGACCTTCTGGCGGGTGCCGACGCTCTATGCGTCGATCCAAAAGAACGACTTCTCGCAGGAATTCCCGATCATCCTCACCTCTGGCCGATTGGTCGAATATGAGGGCGGCGGGGATGAGACCCGGTCGAACCCATGGCTGGCCGAGCTGCAGCAGAACATGTTCATCGAGATCAACACCCGTGACGCCAACAACCTCGGTGTGCGCGACGGGGCCGATGTCTGGGTCGAAGGCCCGGAAGGCGGCAAGATCAAGGTGATGGCCATGGTCACCGAACGGGTGGGCGAGGGCGTGGCCTTCATGCCCTTCCACTTCGGCGGGCACATGGAAGGCGTCAGCCTGCGGGACAAATACCCCGATGGGGCCGATCCGATCGTTCTGGGCGAAAGCACCAACACCGTGCAGACCTACGGCTACGATTCAGTCACGCAAATGCAGGAGACCAAAGCGACTCTCTGCAAGATCATGCCAGCGTAAGGAGACAAGAGAATGGCAAGAGCAAAGTTTCTCTGCGATGCCGAGCGCTGCATTGAATGCAACGCCTGCGTCACGGCTTGTAAGAACGAACACGAGGTGCCTTGGGGCATCAACCGCCGCCGCGTGGTGACCATTCAGGACGGCCAGCCGGGCGAACGCTCGATCTCGGTCGCCTGTATGCACTGCTCGGACGCGCCCTGCATGGCGGTCTGCCCGGTGGACTGTTTCTACCAGACCGACGATGGCATCGTGCTGCACTCCAAAGACCTCTGCATCGGCTGCGGCTACTGCTTCTACGCCTGCCCCTTCGGCGCGCCGCAGTACCCGCAGGCTGGCAACTTCGGCAGCCGCGGCAAGATGGACAAATGCACCTTCTGCGCTGGCGGCCCTGAAGAGAACCACTCCCAAGCCGAGTTCCAAAAGTACGGCCGCAACCGGATCGCGGAAGGCAAACTGCCGATCTGCGCCGAGATGTGCTCGACCAAGGCGCTCCTGGCCGGTGACGGGGACATGGTCTCGGACATCTACCGCGAGCGCGTGGTCGCACGCGGCTTCGGCTCCGGCGCTTGGGGCTGGGGCACGGCTTACGAGCAAAAGGGCCAGTAACGGCTTTCGGGGGCGGCCTGCTCGGGCCGTCCCTTTTCTCCATATCTGTCTAGCCGGGGGATTTCCCATGCTGCGCCACCTGATGGCTCTTTTCATTCTCGCCTTGGCCGCGCTGCCGGTCAGCGTCACGGCGCAGGACGTGCGCCTGCCCGAGAACGCGACCCCCTCGGCCATCGACCGCGCCAGCACCGGCGGCGCGCAGAACTTGGCCGATATCGAACGGCGTCAGAACGGCGCAGAGATCGACGATGGGTTCAGGCGCAACAATCTGGGCGGCGATGCGGCCACGGTGCCAAGCCTCGGCCCCCTTGGCGGGCGCTCCGACCCCGACCTCTGGCGCGGCATCCGTTATAACGAATTGCCCGTGCGCGTGAGCACGATGAACAAGACGGGCCGTGTCCTTGTCCAGGACAACGGGATGTGGTGGCAGCAATTCCGCCAAGGCCCACTGGCGACCTATGGCGCTTGGCTGCTCGCCGGGACGCTGGCCGTGCTGCTGCTCTTTTACCTTCTGCGGGGCCGGATCCGCATCGAAGGCGGCAAGGTCGGGCGCACCGTCACCCGTTTCAAAGCCATCGAGCGTTTTGCACATTGGATGCTGGCGGGCTCGTTCATCCTGCTCGCGCTGACGGGCTTGGCCACGCTCTTTGGCCGCAAGGTTATCATCCCTCTGCTGGGGCATGAGTTTAATTCCACCCTGTTGACCGGATCGAAGTTCATCCACAACAACGTCTCATGGGCCTTCATGATCGCGCTCGTTATGGTCTTTGTCATGTGGATTTGGCACAATATCCCGAACAAAACCGATTGGGTCTGGATCAAACAGGGCGGCGGCTTCGTCGGTGACAAACACCCGCCCGCCAAAAAGTTCAACTTCGGCCAAAAGATCGTCTTCTGGGCCGTGATCCTGCTGGGCTTCTCTGTCTCGCTCTCGGGGCTGTCGCTGCTGTTTCCCTTCGAGATTCAGCTTTTCGGGCATACGTTCAACATCATCAATGACATCGGCATGGCCGAGGCCGCAGGCTTTGGTCCGCTTCAGGGCGATCTGACGCCCCATGCCGAAATGCAATATGCCCAGCTTTGGCACGCGATCATCGGCTTTCTGATGATGGCGGTGATCTTGGGCCATATCTACATCGGCACCCTCGGCATGGAAGGCGCCTTTGACGCCATGGGCAATGGCGAGGTCGATGAGCGTTGGGCCGAACAGCACCATTCGCTCTGGCTTGATGAGGTCAAACAAGACAAACGGACCCCCGCAGAATGACCGGCGGCGGCGTTCAAATCAAAGGAGTCGCGCGATGAAGGCCATGTTGGCAGGGTTTCTGGGCGTCGCGGTGATCGGCGTCGTGGCCTATTTCGGGTTGCATGAGATAGGCTTTTCCTCCGCCGAGGTCTATTCAGGTGAAAACGTCCGGCTGGACTGACACCAAAGAGGCATATCATGGCGGCAGGCGATGAATACGGCGGCACGCTCGAAGGCGCGTCGATCCTTGTGATCGACGATGAACCGGGGATGCGCCATTTCCTCACCAAGATATTGGAGCCGCGCGTCAAACGCGTGGCGCAAGCGGCTTCTCCTGCGGAGGCCACCAAGCTCTTGGACGAGGCGCATTTCGATGTGGTCGTTCTGGACAACGTGATGCCCGGCAAAACTGGGTTGGAATGGGTCGTCGAACAGCGCCGCAAGGGGTTTTACGCCGACACGGTCCTGATCACCGCCTATGCCGATCTTGAAACCGCCATTGCCGCACTGCGCGCGGGCGTGAGTGATTTCGTGTTGAAACCCTTCCGGGCGAACCAAATCCTCGGCGCGGTGTCGCGCACTTTGGACCGCAAGAACCTGCGCCGCGACAACACCTTGCTCAGGCGTGAATTGCAGGGCGGTGCGGCGGTGCAGATGCTCGGTAAATCCGAGGCGCTGTCGAAGGTGCGCGGCATGCTCAACCGTCTTGCCCCGGTGCCGACACCGGTGCTGTTCACCGGTCCCAGCGGTACGGGCAAGGAGTTGGCCGCGCGGCAGTTGCACCAGATGTCTGACCGCGCCGACAATCCTTTCGTCGCGGTGAACTGCGCCGCCATCACGCCGGACCGGATCGTGCCCGAACTCTTTGGCGCGGTGGAGGAGAATGAGACCCTGCAACCGGGGCTGTTCCTCTTGGCCGACGGTGGCACGTTGTTTCTGGACGAAGTCGCGCAGATGCCGGAGCAGCTACAGGCGGCGCTCTTGCGGGTGTTGGAAGACCAGCGCATCCGGCCAGAGGGGGCGGAGCGGGAGATTCCCCTGAACCTGCGGTTCCTGTTCGCCACCAACGCCGACCTGCCCAAGGCGGTGGAAGAGGGGCGTTTCCGCGCCGATCTCTATCACCGCATGAATGTGGTCGAGGTCGCGATGCCGCCGCTCAAGGACCGCTCGGACGATATCGTTGAACTGGCGGCGATGTTCATGCAGCAGTTTTCGACCGCGCTTGGCATGCCCGCGCTGCGGTTGGATGCGGAGACTTTGCTGAAGCTGCGGCGCTACGACTGGCCGGGCAACGTGCGCGAATTGCGCAACCTGATCGAACGCTCGGTGATCCTCGGCAGTCTGCCCGAAGCCTTTGCAGGCCATGGCACCGTCGATGGGCCAAGGGCGATCGAAGACCTCGAACTGGTCACGCAGCGGCATATGTTGCACATCCTTGATCTGTCGAATGGCAACCGCGCCGAGGCCGCGCGTCGCTTGGGCGTGTCGCGAAAAACCGTGGACCGTAAGATTGCCGCTTGGGCCGCCGAAGGGTTGGATATCGAGGCGCTTTGACCCGGATAAAGCTATGCGAAACGCGCATATCTGTTCCGCATGTGGGAAATCTGGCTCGGTTTCGTGGAATATCATTCTGTTTCGGGTGCTGACATCAAAAGATTATCCTGCTGCAGGCGCTCCCCTGGACCCGTTATTCCATCTGAACCGATCCTACCCGCCAAACGTTCCTGTTTCAGCGATGGTGTTGAAGCGGGCGGCGCCCGGTGACATCTGAAGCGCAAGCGTTAGAGGAGTAAATTCAATGCTGAAACAGATCGTTACCGCCACCGCGCTCGCCGCGGTCACCGGCACCGCAGCCTTTGCCCAAGACAATGACACGCTCCGCGTCGGCATGTCGGGCGGCTATTTCCCCTTCACCTTTGTAAAGCAGGACGTGCTTCAGGGGTTTGAAGTCGATGTGATGAACGCCGTCGGCGAAGAAGCGGGTTTCGAGGTCGAGTTCGAGACCATGGCTTTCTCTGGCTTGATCGGCGCGCTCGACGCAGGCCGCATCGACACGATTGCCAACCAAATCACCATCACGCCCGAGCGTCAGGAAAAGTTCGCCTTTACCGCACCTTACGTCTTTGACGGGGCGCAGGTCGTGACCAAAGAGGGCAACGAAGAGATCGGCGGCGTCGAAGACCTGCGCGGCAAAACCGTTGCGGTGAACCTTGGGTCGAACTTCGAGCAGCTTTTGAACGAGCTCGCCTTCGCGGATGAGATCGAGATCAAGACCTATGAGTCCAATATCGCCCAAGATACCGCGCTTGGCCGGGTAGATGCATTCGTGATGGACCGGGTTTCCTCGGCGCAGTTGATTCAGGAAAGCCCCCTGCCGCTGCAACTGGCGGGCAAGCCGTTCTCTGAAATCCGCAACGCCCTGCCGTTCCAAGACAATGATGAAGGCCGTGCACTGCGGGACCGTGTCGACACCGCGCTGGAAACCCTGCGTGAAGACGGTACACTGGCCGAAATCTCGGACAAGTGGTTCGGCACAGACATCACCAAAGCGGAGTAACCCATGCGGGCGCTAGACCTTGACTACATGCTGGGGCTGGTGCCCGTCATATTGGGCTACGTACCGCTGACTTTGTTCATGGCGGTGGCGGGGATGGTGTTCGCACTCATCCTCGCTTCGCTTTTGGCGGTCGAACGGGTTGTGAAGGTGCCCGTGCTCGATTGGCTGGTGATCGTTTTCATCAGTTTCTTTCGCGGCACGCCGCTCTTGGTGCAACTGTTCCTTTTCTACTTCGGCCTGCCGCAGGTGCTGTCGTTCCTGACGAATATCAGCGGCGTGACCGCGGCCATCATGGGGCTGACCCTGCATTTCGCGGCCTATATGGCCGAAAGCATCCGCGCCGCGATTATGGGGGTGGACCGCAGCCAATGGGAGGCGGCCCAGTCCATCGGCATGACCCAGGGTCAGATGATGTGGCGGATCATCCTGCCACAGGCCGCCCGGATCGCCGCGCCGACCTTGGTGAATTACTTCATCGACATGATCAAGGGCACATCGCTGGCCTTCACCCTCGGCGTGACCGAGATGATGGGCGCCGCACAGAAAGAAGCCGCCGGGAGCTTCCTCTATTTCGAGGCCTATCTCGTTGTCGCCATGATCTATTGGGTCATCGTCGAAGCGTTAAGCCAAGTGCAAAAGCGGCTTGAAACCTATCTGAATAAGGCGTTCGTGCGATGATTGATATCACTGGCCTGACCAAGGATTTCGGCGGCGCGCCGGTTCTGAACGGCATTGATTTGCAGATTGCCGAGGGCGAGCGGGTGGTCGTGATCGGCCCCTCGGGCACCGGCAAGTCGACCCTGCTGCGCTGCCTCAATTTTCTCGACGTGCCGCAAGAGGGGGTCATTCGCATCGGCGATGTGACCGTCGATGCCGCCAAGGCGCGCAAGGCGGATATTCTGGCGCTGCGCCGCCGGACGGCGATGGTCTTTCAGAACTACGCGCTTTTCGCCAATAAGACGGCGAAAGAGAACATCATGGAAGCGCTCGTCACGGTGCAGAAACGCCCGAAGGCCGAGGCCGAAAAACGCGCGCTCTCGGTCCTGGGAGAGACCGGACTGGCCGATAAGGCCGACAGTTTCCCCGCGGCGTTGTCCGGCGGGCAGCAGCAGCGCGTTGGCATCGGCCGTGCCATGGCGCTCGGGGCGGAACTGATGTTGTTCGATGAGCCGACCTCGGCGCTCGACCCCGAGTGGGTGGGGGAGGTGCTCGACCTGATGCGCGCGGTGGCGGAGCGCAAGCAGACCATGCTGATCGTGACCCATGAGATGCAATTCGCGCGCGAGATCGCGGATCGGGTGATTTTCATGGACGGCGGGAAGATTGTCGAGAGCGGTGCCCCGTCAGAGATCTTTGGCGCGCCAAAGGATGCGCGTTTGCAGAAGTTCTTGAAACGGGTCGAGGGGTAGGGGCCGATTTTGCCGCTGGCCCGGAATCAAGCCGCAGGCGCCGGGCCATCGCCTGCCCGCCCCCCGGGTAGGCGATTTGGTGAGGCTGGGTGCAACCTCGCGAGCGCACATCACGGTTAAGCTATAAAGTGGTACGAAGCGACTTTTGATCGCCAACCCGCGGGTAGGCGATGGCCCTCGTGAATGAAAAAAAGGCCCGCCAATGGCGGGCCTTTCCATCAAAGCTAAACGCTCAAATCACTCCGCGCAGGCGCGGATTTTCTCGATGTCCGGGCCGTTCGGCGTGCGGCCAAGGTTGAACGGGGCCGAAGCGTCACGCCATTTGGCGTAGTCGTTCAGATACTCCAGCTGGCTCAGATAAACCTTGGCGGAATCGGGGTTCTCGCAGGCGGTCTCTTCGATGGTCTCGTTGGCCATCTCCTGAACCTTGGTCAGCGTCTCGTCATCATAGCGGTTGATTTCGATGCCCGCGTCGAGGAACTGTTGGTAGGCTTCGGTCGCGCGCTTCTCGGTGAAGGACAACGACCAGACGAGGTTGGCCTGCGCGGCGATCTCAAGCGCTTCGCGGGTCTCATCCGACAGCGCGTCCCACGCACCTTTGTTGATCATCACACCGAAGATCGAAGCAGACTGGTGCCAGCCCGGTGTTGCCCAGTATTTGGTGACCTGCTGGAAACCGCCCGAGAAATCGACGTTCGGGGTCGAGAATTCCGCGCCATCAATCACGCCGCGCTCAAGCGACTGATAGATTTCGCCACCGGCCATGGAGACCTGCGAACCGCCCAGTTTTTCCAACAGACGGCCCTGCTCCAGACCCGACAGACGCAGACGCTTGCCCTTGAGGTCTTCCAGCGTGACGATCTGCTCGTTGGTGCGGAAACCGGATTCGTTGTTGGTCACGCCGTAGGGCAGATAGACCATGCCGAACTTGCCGTAGATCTCGTTATAAAGCTCTTTGCCGCCCCATTGCTCGATCCAGTTGACGTAGTCGACCGCGTTGAACAGGCTCGCCGTGGTTGCCAGCGGCGAGAAGGCAGAGTTGCGGCCCGCCCAGTAACCGGGCCAGTCGGCGCCAGCCTGCACGGTGTTGGATTCAACCGCCCCGAACACTTCGCCCGCGGGCACGAGAGAGCCGCCTTCGAAGAATTCGATTGTCAGGTCATCGCCGGTCAGCTTGTTGGCCAGATCGACGAAGTGCTTGTCGATCTCGATCAGTTCCAGCGACGTGGGCCATGTGGTGGTCATGGTCCAGCTGTCTTGGGCCGCGGCCTGCGTGGCAACGCCGGCGCAGAGTGCCAGACCAGCAAGGGTTGATTTCAATTTCATAATCTCTCTCCTCCGTTGATTATTTTGTATAGAGCGTTTCCGGCAGCCAGGTGACAAGCTGCGGGAACAGGGCGATGGCCACGCACATCATCAGGATCAGACCGATGAAAGGCAGCACGCCGACGATGATATGTGACGTCTTGACCTCCCGCGGGGCGATGGCGCGCAGGTAGAACAGCGCATATCCAAAGGGCGGGGTCAAAAAGGACGTTTGCAGAACCACCGACATCAGGACGACGAACCACAGCAGGCTCACGTCCATCTCCTGCACGATGGGCAGGAAGATCGGGAAGGACAGCAGCACAATGCCGGTCCAGTCAAGGAAGGCGCCGAGGATGAAGACGATGAACATCATCATCGCGATCAAAAGCCAGGGCGCCATGTCGAGGTTGCGGATGATCTCCTGCGTGGCGCGCAGGCCGCCGGTGATGTTGAACACGCCGGTAAAGGCGGTGGCGCCGATGACAATGAAGAGGATCATCGCCGAGGTGCGCCCGGTTTCCAGCATCGCGCCGTAGAAGGAGGCCCAGCTAAACTTTCCGCGCAGGATCACGATGACCAGCGCCAGCGCGGCACCAATGGCGGAGGCTTCGGTCGCCGTGGCGATGCCCGCAAGCAGCGAGCCCAAGATGCCGAGGATCAGCACCAGCGGCGGGACCGCTTCGATCAGCAACATGCGCACAAGAGCGGGTTTCGAGATCTTCTCATCCGGCTCGACGGCGGGGGCCATGTCGGGCCGGACCACGGCGACGACGAACACCCAGACCGCATAGAGCAGCCCCAGCACCACACCCGGCACCATCGCGCCCGCGAAAAGCTCCCCCACCGACAGCGGCGAGTAGGAGGCCATGAGGATCAACATGATCGAGGGCGGGATCAGAATGCCCAAACAGCCAGAGGCGGCGATGACCCCGGTGGTCAGCGTCGGGCTATAGCCATATTGCAGCATGGGGCGCAGGGCCATCACGCCCATCACGGTAATCGACGCGCCGATGATGCCCGTGGTCGCGGCCAGAAGGATCGAGATGAAAACCACCGCCAGCGCCAGACCGCCGCGAATGTTTGACATCAAAAGCCGCAGTGATTCGAACATCTTATCCGTCACGCCCGAATCGGACAGGAACCTTGCCATCAAGATGAAAAGGGGAATCGCGATCAGCGTGAAGTTGTCCAGCACATCGCCGAAAATCCGGTTGATGACGATGCCCAGCACCATCGGTTTGCCGGCGATGACAGCGCCCAGAACGGCGGTGCCGCCCAAAACGAAGGCCAGCGGGTGGCCCATGAAAAGGCCCAGCAAAAGCAGGCCGAACATGGTGAGTGCAATGAGTTCAGGCGTCACGGGGCAGTTCCTGACGGTTAAGTACGAGTTTCAAAAATTCCGACACACCTTGCAGCAGCAGCAGACCGGCAGCGAGGGCCATGGCCATTTTCAGCGGATAGACCGGCAGCTGGACCGAGCCATATGTCGTCTCACCTTGGGCGTAAGATCGCATGGCGAATTCATAAGAGCGGGTGGTGAAGATCCACGCGAAGGGGAAGAAAAAGATCACATAGCCCGCCGCTTCGACCCAACGGCGCAGGCTGGGGCCAAGAGTTTCGGTGATCAGATCGACCCGCACATGGGCCTGATGGCGCAGTGCATAGCCGCCCAGCAGTACGAAATAGAAGCCATATAACTGTTTCGTAACGTCAAAAGCCCAGCGGGTCGGGTCATTCAGCGCATAGCGCATGAAGACGTCATAGATGATGATTGCGGCGAAAATGACGGCGACGACCGACACGATACGCCCGACGAATTCGTTCATCTGGTCGATGAATTTTATCACGATCTGAGCCCTCCCTGGCAGCTGGCACATTATTGGCCTTTCTGCCGAAAACAAGGCAAAAGACCATTAATAATGCCGCTTTAAGTAGCACTACGTATGCGGCTTGGGGCGGGATTGTCCAGAAGCTGAGATTTCAATTTGCCTAGGCCATGGACATTTTCCAAAAGCGACGATTATCTGCTGCGCATGGCCCTCCGCGTCGACGTCGGGGGAGGCTAAGCAAATATCCGTTTGGGAGGAAAAACATGGATCGTCGTTCATTTATCCGCAAAGCCGGTGTGATGGGGGCAGGTGCTGCCGCCACGACACTTGCAGCGCCCGCTATTGCACAGGGTAACATCACCTGGCGCATGGTCACCACTTGGCCCAAGAACTTCCCCGGTCTGGGTGTCGGCGCGCAGCGTCTGGCCGACCGGATCACCGCCGCCTCGGGTGGCGAGCTAACCATTCAGGTCTTCTCCGCCGGTGAGATGGTGCCGCCGCTGCAATCGCTCGACGCCGTGATCGACGGCACCGCCGAGATGAGCCATGGCGCCGCCTACTACTGGCAGAACAAATCGCCCGCGCTGTCCTTCTTCACCGGCGTTCCTTACGGCATGACCACGCCCGAGCTGACAGCTTGGATGCGCTACATGGGCGGTCAGGAAATCTGGGACGAGATCTACGACCAGTTCGGCGTTCAGGGCTTCCTGTCGGGCAACACCGGCACGCAGACCGGCGGCTGGTTCCGGGATGAGCTGAAAAGCCTCGACGATGTCAAAGGCGTGCGCTTCCGGACGCCGGGCCTCGGTGGCCGCGTGTGGGAGAAGCTGGGCGCGACCGTGACCAACATGGCCGCGGGCGAAATCTTCCAAGCGCTGCAGTCGGGCACGCTCGACGCGGCCGAATTCGTCGGCCCCTACAACGATCTGGCGCTCGGGTTCCATCAGGTGGCCAAGAACTACTACATGCCGTCCTTCGTGGAATCGGGTCTGGCGACCGAGCTTGTCGTCGACAAGAAGAAGTATCAGGAACTGCCCGAGAACCTGCAGGCGATCATCCGCGATGTGAGCCAAGCGGAATACGACCAAGTCGCCGCTGACTTCTACGCCAACGATCCCCGTGCGCTGAAGACCCTGCAGGAAGAACATGGCGTGACCGTGCGCAACTTCCCCGACGACATCATGGAAGCCGGTGCCAAAGCCTCGGTCGAAGTGGTTGAAGAGCTGCGCAACAGCGACGACCCGCTGGTCAAGAAAACCGCCGAGAGCTTTGTCGAAGCGCTGAACCTCGTCCGCACCCGGACCGAGAGCATCGACAGTCCCTATGTGCAAGCGCGCCAGAAGTTCCTGAAGTACTGAGCTTCGCGCTGATCGGAAGGGCCCGGTGGTAACGCCGGGCCCTTTTTCGTTTGAGCGCGAAGGGCATCGCCCTCCGGGGGGAGGGAGGGCGATGCCCGGCGTGCCGCCGGGCGGGACATTGGCGGATGTTTGGAACACAAAATAAGGCCCGGCGTTGCTGCCGGGCCTTTGAACGTCGAGGGGGGCTATCTCACCCCGCGATCATCTTAGGCAACCAAGTCACGATCTGCGGGAAGGCAAAGAGGATCGCAATCGCCACCACCTGCAACAGCACAAACGGCAGGATACCCTTGTAAATCGCGCTCGTCGGCAGATCCGCCGGGGCCACCCCCCGCAGATAGAACAGCGCAAAGCCGAAGGGCGGCGTCAGGAAGGATGTCTGCAGGTTCACCCCGACCAAGACGCCCAGCCAGATCGGATCGATGTCCAGCATCAACAGCACCGGTGCCGTGATCGGGATCACGATAAAGATGATCTCAAAGGTATCGAGGATGAAGCCCAAAAAGAACATGATGATCATCACCACCGCCACCGCCGCCAAGGGGCCGCCGGGCAGGTTGCTGAGGAACTCATGCACCAGATTGTCGCCGCCCATCATGCGGAACACGATCGAAAAGACCGAGGCGCCCAGCAGGATGATGAAAACCATGCTGGTGATCGTGGCTGTGGCAATCATCGTCTCCCGCAGGATGCGGAAGGACAGACGCCAGCGCAGGGCCGCGAGCACCATCGCCCCCACGGCACCGACAGAGGCCGCCTCGGTCGGGGTGGCAATCCCGCCGAGGATCGACCCCAACACGGCGAGGATCAGCAAGAGCGGCGGCATCAGGGCGACAAAGAAATCCCGCACCAACTGGCTTTTCTCATCCGCCGGAACCGGCGTCGCGGGGCAGGAAGCGGGAGCGGTCGCGGCTTTGAACAGAACGTAGCTGAGATAAAGCGTGACCAGCAAAATCCCCGGCAGCAGCGCCCCGGCGAAAAGATCCCCCACAGAGACGGGGGTGGGGGCAAAGTTGCCCTTGGCCATCTGGACCTGAGAGTTGATGCCCGACAGCATATCGCCCATGAAGATCAACACGGTAGAGGGCGGAATGATCTGCCCCAAGGTGCCACTGGCGCAGATCACCCCGGTGGCTAGCTTGGGGTCATAGCCCGCCCGCAGCATCGCGGGCAGAGAAATCAGGCCCATGGTGACAACCGTGGCCCCGACGACGCCCGTGGATGCAGCCAGCATCGCCCCCACCAGCACCACCGAAATCCCCAGACCGCCGCGCATATTGCCAAAAAGCTTGCCCATGGTCAGCAAAAGCTGTTCGGCGATCTGGCTGCGTTCCAGCATCACCCCCATGAAGATAAAGAGCGGCACGGCGACCAAAACTTCGTTGGTCATGAAGCCGATATAGCGGTTCGGCAGCGAGCCAAAGTTCGACGGATCGAAAACGCCGAACCCCATGCCCACGGCGCCAAACAGCAGCGACACGCCAGCAAGGGTGAAAGCCACCGGAAAGCCGAGCAGCAAAAAGCCGATCACGCCAAAGAACATGAGCGCGGCGAGCATCTCGCCAATGAAAATCGGATCCATCAAACGGCTCCCTGCGGATGGTCTGCGGGGATTTGGTCCCGGCTATATTGCATGGATTTGGGCACCAGCTCAGCATTGCCGCTGAGCACGAGGATGGAGCGGATGATCCATGCAACTCCTTGCATTGCGAGTAGAAATGCGAAGCCGATGATGAAGGCTTTGAGAATGTAGAGCCCCGGCATGCCGCCGACGTTGGCCGATCCTTCCTGATAGCCCCAAGCGCGCTGCACGAAGGGAATCGAATAGGTGTAGACGATCCAGCAGAAGGGCAGCAGAAAGACGATGACGCCGATAAGGTCGATCAGCGCGCGGCGGGCCATGGTGGCGGGGCGGTAGAAAATGTCGACGCGCACATGGTCATCGCGCAGCAGCGCAAAACCGGCCACCGCCGTAAACATCGCGCCGTTCAGCCAGATATATAGGTCTTGCATCCAAACGAAGCTGATCGCGAAGACATAGCGCTGCACGACCACGGTGAAACAGACCAACACGATGCCGAGTGCGAGCCATGAGAAGAGATGGCCGATGACCAAATTCACCGCGCAGATCACCCTGGCAATTGCTGCTAAAAAACGCACCTTGTCCCCTCTCCCGTCAAGTTCGTTTGACCGTCAATCAAAGGGAGGGGGCAAAATGTCAAGATTTAGATGACGGGCGGCTCTTCCCGGCGGCATTTGTCGCCTTCCCGTGGCAGGAAGGCAACCGAAGGGCCGCGCCGCTCAATAGATACTGATTTCGGGCGCGCTGCCTCCGCGCACCATCCCGCGGTACATGCCCTGCGAGTTGAACGGCATGGCGATATTGCCTGCCGCATCCACCGCGATGACCCCGCCTGAGCCGTCATTGGCTGCCAGATCCTGCATCACCACATGTTCGGCGGCGGTTGCCAGATCCTCGCCCGCATGGCGCATCCGCGCGGCGATCTCTCCGGCGACGTTCCAGCGGATGAAAATCTCGCCGTGGCCGGTGGCGGAGACTGCGCAGGTCGCGTTGTCGGCGAAGGTGCCCGCGCCGATCATCGGCGTGTCGCCAACCCGGCCCGGCGCCTTGGCGGTCATGCCCCCCGTAGAGGTGGCCGCCGCAAGATTGCCCGCCGCGTCGCGCGCTACGGCTCCCACGGTGCCATGGCGCCGCGCCGGATCGTCCGAAACCTCGCCCCGTGCCCGCATCTCAAGCGTCTCTTGCAGCGCATCCCAGCGGGACTGGGTGAAGAAATAGTCGCGGTCGCCGAACTCCAGGCCCGCCTGCCGCGCGATCTCCAGCGCGTTGGGGCCGATCAGCGTGACATGCTCGGTGCGCTCCATCACGGCGCGGGCGAGCTTGATGGGATTCTTCGGCCCAAAGACACCGGCCACTGATCCCGCGCGCCGATCGCTGCCATCCATCACGGCGGCGTCCATCTCCTGCACGCCTTCCGAAGTATAGACCGCGCCGCGTCCTGCGTTGAACAGCGGTTCATCCTCCAAAGCGCAGACCGCGGCCACCACCGCGTCCATCGCACTCCCGCCGTCGCACAGCACCACTTCCCCAGCCTCCAAGGCGCGGGCGAGGCCGTCGTGATAGGCGGCCTCCTTCTGAGGTGTCATGTTTTCCTTGAGGATGGTTCCGGCACCGCCATGGATGGCAAGGGAGTAAGACATTTCCATCACCCCACCCGATGCAGCATCTGCCGCCCCGGGGTCAGCCCCTGCACCTTTTCCACGATCGAGCGCGCGTCGATCCCGAAATGCCGGTAAAGGTCGCCGATGGTGCCGGTCTGGCCGAAATGCTCGACGCCGAGCGGCACCGTCTGATGCCCCACGACCGCGCCCAGCCACGACAGTGTCGCGGGGTGGCCGTCGATCACCGTGACCAGTTTGCAGTCGCGCGGCAACCCTCCCAACATCGTTTCGATGTGGCTCTGCGCCGCGTGATTGCCACGGGCGCGTGCCCGCTGCGCGGCGGTCCAGCCCGCGTTCAGACGGTCGGCCGAGGTCACCGCCAGCACGCCCACGTCGCGGCGGCCCTCGGCGATGCTGCCCGCGGCCTGGATCGCCTCGGGCGCCACGGCACCCTGATAGGCGATCACCACGTCGCAGTTCGGCCCGGGCTTGCGCAGCCAATAGGCGCCGTCGATGGCGCCTTGGCGGAAGTCCTCGTCGACGCGCTTGCCGGGCTGTTCGATGGGGTTGGTGGTCAGCCGCAGATAGACCGAGCCGCCGGTCTCGTCGCGCAGCCAAGTACGCTCGTCCGGGTCGCCCTCGCCGTCGCGTTGCAGGTAGTCGAAGGCCCAGCTCATGATAACGGCCAACTCATCGGCAAAGGCGGGCTCGAAACTCGCCAACCCATCCTGACTCATGCCGATGAGCGGCGAGCCGATAGACTGGTGCGCCCCGCCCTCGGGGGCCAGCGTCACGCCCGAAGGGGTGCCGACGATCATGAAACGCGCATCCTGATAACAAGCGTAGTTCAGCGCGTCCAAACCGCGGGCGACGAAGGGGTCATAGACCGTGCCGATGGGAATGACCCGTTTGCCGAAAAGCGAATGCGACAGGCCGGCCGCGCCCAGAAGCAGGAAGAGGTTCATCTCGGCGATGCCAAGTTCGATATGCTGGCCCTCGGGCGTGAATTCCCATTTCGCGGTGGAAGGGATTTTTTCGTTGATGAAGGTGTCGGCCTGTTCCTTGCGGGCGAAAAGCTTGCGGCGGTTCACCCATGGCCCGAGGTTCGTGGTGCCGGTCACATCCGGTGACATGGTGACAATGCGCTGCGCCAGATCGCTGTCGCCTTTCGACAAGTCGTCGAGGATCTTGCCGAAGGCCATCTGCGTGGAGATCTCCCGGTCGCTCGAAAGCTCGATCTGCGGCACCGGCAGCGTGGTATCATTGTAGCGGCGGCGGCCCTTGGCGAAGAAGGGCACGCGGGTAAGCGCGTCTTGCAGCGCTTGCGGGTCCACGACAGTGGCGAAGGGCTCCCATTCATCGCCCTCGGCCACGCCCATATGTTTCTGCCAATCGGCCATCTGGGTCTTGGTCATCAGACCGCCGTGGTTGTCCTTGTGCCCCGCGATCGGCGTGCCCCAGCCCTTGATGGTGTAGGCAAGGAAACAGACCGGGCGGTCGTGGTCGATGGCGGCGAAGGTGTCGGCCATCGTCTCCACGCAATTGCCGCCGAGGTTCTCCATCAGTTCGGCAAGTTCATCGTCGCTGCGCGCGTCGATCAGCGCCGTGACATCGCCCTGATCGCCGAGCGCCTCCATCAGACGTTCGCGCCAGACCGCGCCGCCCTGATAGGTCAGCGCCGAGTAGAGCTGGTTCGGGCAATTGTCGATCCAGTCGCGCAGCTTGTCACCGCCCGGCTCCTCAAACGCGGCGCGCTGCAGGGCGCCGTATTTCACCTTGACCACGTCCCAGCCGAAGGCGTCGAAAATCTGCTCGATGCGTTTGAACAGCCCCTCGCGCACCACCCCGTCGAGCGACTGGCGGTTGTAGTCGATGATCCACCATGTGTTGCGCAGGTCGTTCTTCCAGCCCTCTTGCAGGGCCTCGTAGATGTTGCCCTCGTCCAACTCTGCGTCGCCCACCAAGGCGACCATGCGGCCCAGATCGACATCCTCGCCCCAGGTCTTCGCGGTGATATAGTCCTGCACCAGCGAGGCGAAGGAGGTGATCGCCACGCCAAGGCCGACCGAGCCGGTGGAGAAATCCACATCGTCCACGTCCTTGGTCCGGCTGGGGTAACTCTGCACCCCCTGGAAACCGCGGAAATTCTCCATCTTCTCGCGGGTCTGGTTGCCCATCAGGTACTGCATCGCGTGGAAGATCGGCGAGGCATGGGGTTTGACCGCCACCCGGTCCTCGGGCCGCAGGGCGCTGAAGTAAAGCGCCGTCATGATCGACACCATCGAGGCCGAGGATGCTTGATGCCCGCCCACCTTGATGCCGTCGACCTTGGGCCGGATGTGGTTCGCGTTGTGGATCATCCAGTGCGACAGCCACAGCAGACGCTGTTCGACGGTCTTGAGCTGAGCAGGGGCGAGAGCGGTCATGGCAGGTCTTTCATTCTGAGGATCCCTCGGGCGGTGCCCTCTTCGACACCGCCCGCGACTGGTCCGGTTCGTGCCGGATCAGGCTGCGCGCATGTTATGCGCCCCAAGCGCGGCGTAAAGGTCATCAATGATGTCTTCCGCCGATTCCAGCCCGACCGAGAGTCGCACCAGCCCCTCGGCGATGCCATGTTCGGCGCGTTCCTCGGGGGAATAGGTGGAATGGGTCATGCTGGCGGGATGCTGGATCAGGCTTTCCGCGTCGCCGAGGCTCACCGCGCGCTGAATGAGGTTCAGCCGGTTCATGAAGGCGATGCCGCCCGCCTTGCCGCCCTTGACCTCGAAGGGGATCATGCCGCCGAAGTTGCCCATCTGCCGGCGCGCGAGTTCGGCCTGCGGGAAGCTTGCCAGCCCCGGGTAAGCGACATGCAGCACTGCCGGATGCGCCTCCAGCGCCTCGGCGACCTTGGCGGCGGTGGCACAGTGCCGCTCCATGCGCAGTTCCAGCGTCTTGATCCCGCGCAAGAGCAGCATGGCCGTGAGCGGCGACATCACGGCGCCGGTCATGTCCTTCAGACCCACGAGCCGCACCTGCATCATGTCCTCGGCGCTGCCGACGATCAGGCCCGCCACCACGTCGCCATGGCCCGAGAGGAACTTCGTCGCCGAATGCAGCACGATGTCGGCGCCATGTTCGATGGGGCGGGTGATCACCGGCGTGGCATAGGTGTTGTCGACCACCACCTTGGCGCCCGCGCGATGCGCGATGGCAGAGATCGCGGCGATGTCCACCAGACGGTTGTTCGGGTTCGCGGGCGTCTCGAAATAGACCACCTTGGTCCGGTCGCTGATCACCTCGGCGAGGTTCTGGGGCTCGGTCATGTCGACCAGCGTCACCTTGACGCCGAAGCGCGGCAGGCCATGCGTCATGAAGGCAAAGGTGCAGCCATAAAGCGTTTTGTCGATGATGATCTCATCACCCGCCTGCAGGAAGGTCCAAAGCGTCGAGGTGATCGCCCCCATGCCCGAGGCGGTGGCGAGCCCGGCCTCAGCGCCCTCGAGGTTGGCGATGCGCTTTTCCAGATGGTCCAGCGTTGGGTTGCTGATGCGGGTGTAGAAATGCCCCGCGCGCTCGCCCGCGAACATGTCGCCGCCCGCCTCGGCGGTCTCGAAGGTGAAGGTCGAGCTCATGTAGATCGGCGGGTTCAGCGCGCCCTGTTCGTCCTGCGCGGCATAGCCGTGGTGGATGGCGCGGGTGGCAAAGGATTTCTGGTCGTCGGTCATGTCAGGCCCCTATCTGATTTTGGGGGCATGATCCGATGGCGCATGGGGCATTTGATTGCTAATATATGCGCGGATTGCAGGAGATTTGGCATATCATGCCCCAAACACCCCGATTGGACGCCACCGACCGTCGCATCATCCGCGCCCTGCAACGCAACGGCCGCATGACCAACCTCGATCTGGCGGAGGAAGTCGGCCTCTCGCCCTCGCCCTGCCTGCGTCGGTTGCGCGCGCTGGAGAAAAGCGGCGCGATCCGGGGCTACAGCGTGGAGGTCGATGCCAAGGCCTACGGGCTGCCGGTGACGGTCATGGTGCGCGTGACGCTGGACGGTCACGACGAGGGCACGGTGAAACGCTTCGAGAACCAGATCCGGGCGATCCCGGAGGTGCTGGAATGTTTCGTGATGAGCGGCCTGTCGGACTACCTGCTGCGGGTCGTGGTGGGCGATCTTGAAGACTACGAGCGCTTCGTGCGCGCGCGGCTGCATCCCATTGGCGGTATCGGGTCGATCGACACCAGCTTTGTCTACGGGGTGGTGAAACGCTCTCAGGTCTACCCCGACATCGGCAATTGAGCGACCGGAGACATTTAACCGGTTTACAATCCCGCCCCCCTTGGGAAGAGTTCGCCCAACCCCCTAGGAGACCGCATGACTTTCGCCGCCACCCCCGCCCTGCAAACCGTCGTCGACCATGCGCTGGCGCATGAGACCGATTGGCCGCGCTCGATGTACCATTCTGATGGCGCTTACGTCGGCAACCGCGAGTGGAACGAAAGCGGCCCCTGGACCGAGATCGTCGGCCCGGTGCGCCCGCGCGGTGGCCCCGCCGGGGTAATCCTGCATCGCGGTGAGCGCGTGGCCGATTGGGGCGAAACGACGCGCGCCGACATGACCTTCTCCATCGCCAAGAGTTACCTTTCGGTGCTGGCGGGGCTGGCGGTGAAGGACGGTCTGATCGCGGACCTCGACGCGCCCGTGGGCGACAGTATCCCGGGGCCGCATTTCGCGGGCGACCACAACAGGCGCATCACCTGGCGGCATCTGCTGCAGATGAACAGCGAATGGCGCGGCGAGATTTTCGGAAAGGACGATCAGGTCGACCACTACCGCCAGATCGGGCCGGGGGCGGACAACAGCCGCAAGGGACAGTTGCGGCAGGTCGGTGCGCCGGGCAGCCATTATGAGTACAACGACGTGCGGGTAAACGCGTTGGCCTATGCGCTGATGATGCGTTTTCGCCGCCCTCTGCCGGAGGTGCTGCGCGAGCGGATCATGGACCCTATCGGGGCATCACCCGACTGGCGGTGGGAGGGCTATTCGACCTCTTGGGTCGAGATAAATGGCACCCGGATGCAATCGGTCACCGGCGGCGGGCATTGGGGCGGCGGGCTTTTCATCTCTGCCGAGGATCACGCAAAATTCGGCCAGTTCATCTGCCAGCACGGCGCGTGGAACGGCGAACAGATCCTGCCCGAGGACTGGATGCAGCGGTCCCTCACGCCCACGCCGACGCTCGACAAATACGGTTTCCTGTGGTGGCTGAACCGCGGCACCGAGGCCGATCCGAAGCTGCCCGAGACCGCCTTCAGCGCGCAGGGCGCGGGCGGCCATACGATCTGGATCGCGCCCGAGCAGGAAATCGTCGCGGTGATGCGCTGGCTCGCCTCGACCGCCACGCCACAATTCCTCCTCCGGCTTTTCGCCGCGTTGACTGAGAGCTGATACGAAAGGAAACCCCATGCATATCAAGACCTTCGGCGTCGAAATGTGGATGAACGAGTTTGAGAACCACTGCCGCTATAACCTCGCCGAAACCTGCGTCGACTCGATCACCTTGGGCGAGTTGATCGACATGGCGGGCGTCGACAACTCCGTGTTGGGCGAGCTGCGCGAGATGCGCATGGGCTATGGCGCCATCGAGGGCTCGGACCGGCTGCGCGATGCAGTGGCGGGGCTCTACGAGAAACAGTCGCGCGAGAACGTGCTGACCACCCACGGCACCATCGGGGCCAATGCGCTGGTGCATCAGACGCTGGTGTCGCGCGGCGACCATGTCATCGCCATCGTGCCGACCTACCAGCAGCACTATTCGATCCCCGAAAGCATCGGTGCGGAGGTCGAACTGCTGCACCTGCGCCCGGAGAACGGTTTTCTGCCCGATCTTGAGGAACTGCGCGCGATGATGTGCCCCGACACACGGATGATCGCCACTAACAACCCCAACAACCCGACCGGCGCGCTGATGGACCGGGCAATGCTCACGGAGATCGCCGAGATCGCGCGGGGCAGCGGGGCATGGGTGCTCTGCGATGAGGTCTATCGCGGCACCGATCAGGCCGGGAACGGCTATACCGCCTCGATCTGCGATTTGTACGAGCGGGGCATCAGCACGGCGGGCATGTCCAAAGCCTATTCGCTGGCCGGGCTGCGCGTGGGCTGGGTCGCAGGGCCGAAGACCCTGCTCGAAGACATCATGGTTCACCGCGATTACAACACGATCTCCGTCGGGCGGATTGACGAGTATTTCGCGGCCCTTGCCCTCGAAAACCGTGCCCAGATCCTCGACCGCGCGCATCTGATCACCCGCGAGAACCTCGCGATCCTGTCGGATTGGGTCGAGGCCGAGCCGCTGATCTCATGGGTGAAACCGCAAGCGGGCACCACGGCGCTGCTCAAATACGACCTGCCGCTGCCCTCCCGCGATTTCTGCACGCAACTGCTGGAGGCGGAGGGCGTTCTCTTCACCCCCGGCAGCGCCATGGATATGGAGGGCTGGCTGCGCATCGGTTTCGCCAATTCGACGGCGGACCTGCGCGACGGATTGGCGCGTGTCTCGGCTTTCCTCGCGCGTCACGGCGCGGCACAGCCAAGCTAGATGGAGCCCGTCATGCCGCCCGCCTCAGACCTGATCGCCCAAAGCGCCGCCCGTTCCTGCGCGGTCCATCGCAAAATCGCGGGCGCGGTTTACCGCACCCCGGTGATCGCCTCCCGCCTGCCAATGGCTGAGGAGTCGCGGCTGTTTTACAAGACCGAGAACTTCCAGCACACCGGGTCGTTCAAACTGCGCGGCGCCAGTGCGAAACTGACGACGGTGCCGCTCGACCGGCCTGTCATCACCGCCTCTTCCGGCAACCACGGCATCGCCTGTTCGCGTGCGGCCCAGACCACGGGGCATGAGTTGATCGTCGTGCTGCCTGAAACCGTCGTCGCCAAGAAACGCAAGATCATCGAAAGCTACGGCACCAAGGTCGTGATCCATGGGGCCGATGCCTCGCTATCAGAGCGACACGCGCAGAGCTTGGCCGAGGCTGAGGGCTACACCTATATCTCGCCCTATAACGATGCCGATGTGATCGCGGGGCAGGGCACCGCCGCGCTGGAACTGCTCGACCAGATCGAAGGGGTCGACAATGTCTTTATCTCGATGGGCGGTGGCGGGCTGATCTCGGGCATGGGATCGGTAATCAAGGAATTCTCACCACAGACCCGCGTGATCGGTGTGAGTGCAGCCAACAGCTGCGCGCTGGCCGCGTCGATCAAAGCGGGCGAGATCGTCGAAACGGAACATCTCGATACGCTGGCCGATGGTGTGGCGGGCGGGGTGGATGAAGGCTCGCTTACCCTGTCGATGGCAAGCGCGGTGATTGATGAGATCGTCCATTGCGACGAGGATCAGATCGGCGAGGCGCTGAGGGTGTTGGCTTGGGAAGAGAATATGCTGGTCGAAGGGGCCGCCGCTTTGGCGCTGGCGGCCTATCTTGCAAGGCCGCAGAACGACGCGGGCCAGACCTCTGTCGTTCTGCTTTGCGGAGGCAATTATGAGGTCGAGCAATTACGCAGGATCATCTAACGGCCACCCGGCTCGATCCTGCGGACCGGGTCCGTTTCCCCCTCAGCGCATGTCGAACCGCAGGTCGACCCAACGGCCCTCGGGAATGTCCCGCGGCGCACCGCCGGCCCAGCCGTCCTGCCAGATCACCTCGCGGGTGCGGATATCGAGCGCCCCTGCCTCATAGCTGCACGCGACATGAACCAGCCGGTTGCCATTCGCATCCTGCGGCGCTTCGATCTGCCAGCCGCGACTGGCGAGGGGTGGCACGTTCGACAATCGGTAATGGCCCGGCCCGATCCGTTCGAACCCTGCACCCAAAGGCACCGCAGGCTCTTCACGGCCATCGCGGAACAGGCGCACGATCGGGCTGGCTTCCTTGATGAATCCATTGGCATCCACAGTCGTATTCGCCCCGGACCACAGCGGTTGCCACGCGCCCCATGCCCCCGTCGCCCGGACACGAAAGGCCAGACCCGGCATGTCGATCCCCACTGCGATCTGCCACAGATAGGCATTCTGCCCGCCCAGGGTGCTATTGCCGCAAAGCAGACCGAAAACCCCGTCCAGCGCCGGGAACGGGTTGGCCCCGGCAGGCGCCTGCGCATGGGCGCCGCCATGGCTTGAAAAGCTGCCCGAAAGATCATGCGCGTCGAGGTCCGTCACCAGCGGCCCCGCATCGGCACCGATGCCGAAATCCCCCACCCGCAGCAAACGCCCCACGGTCGCATCGTCCACCCCCTGCGTCAGCGCCGCGCCCGAGGCGATGCCGCTGCCCGCGTCAAAGGCCAGCGCGGTGGTCCAACTGCTGCCATCGGCGCTGACCTTGATGGCAAAATCATCCTGCCCCGCCGTGCCCATCTCGGCCCGGCCAGACCAATCGGTTTGAAACAGCAGGCTCGCGGTATCGGCGGCGCTGGCCTTGTTGAGCTTCAGCTGGTGCCCCGCCCCTTCGTGGGTGAAAAGGCTGGCGGGGGAGGAGACCGAAAAGCGATTGCCACTATCGTAGTCCGTATTGACCCCCAGCCCGGAAAGGTTCGCCAGATCGGGGGGCGAGACCTCGGCCCAAGCCCCTGCGCCCCAACGGTGCAGAATCCCGGTCGATTTATCCAAGGCGATCCAGCCGTCTTGCGGTGCGGTGAACTGCCAGTTCTCTCCGACCCACGCAGCCAATTCGCCGGGATGACCTGCCCAAACCTCTGTCGGCGCATCACCGAGGGCGTAAATCTCCCCCGCCTGCGGCAGGGCGGGCGGGGTGTTGGCGTCAAACCCTTCGACCGCAAGCTGCATCAAAAGATCGAGCCGTTGCAGGGCTTCGTTATGGGTCACATGTTTCTGCGCCTGTGCGGGCATCAGATAGGGCAGGGACAGGCGCTCAGAGGTGTCGGGCATCGGGGCTCTCCGCGTTATGGGTCGCCTGAGACTGTGAGAAGGAAGTCTTGCCACCCTGACAACCCACCGTTCGCGCCGCGCGCAACAAGCGGCGGTTCTGCCCCATCGCACGGCGCGGGCGGAAGGTGCGCGACACGGCTTTCACTTTCGCCAAAGCGCCCTAACTCCCTGTCAGGCGGTGCCTTTTCAAAACGAAAGCCGCAGTTTAACATCACAGCTAAGGCGCGCAAGAAAGGCCCACGCTTATGTCAAAGACCAAGATCGCCGTTGTCGGTATCGGCTACGTCGGGCTTTCGAACGCGGTGCTTTTGGCGCAGCACAACGACGTGACGGCGGTCGATTTGAACGCCGAACGGGTAGCGCAGGTGAATGCCCGCCGCGCCCCGATCGTCGATCCTGAGATCGAGCAATATCTCGCGGACAAGCCCCTCACCCTCCGGGCCACGACCGACGCCGAGGCGGCATATCGCGAGGCCGAATACGTGCTTATCGCCACGCCAACCAACTATGACCCCCGCACCAATGTCTTCGATACCTCCAGTGTCGAGGCGGTGGTGCGGGATGTCTTGGCGGCTACGAAAACGGCCACCATCGTCATCAAATCCACGGTGCCGGTGGGCTATACCGCGGGCCTCTGCGCCGCGTTGAACAGCGACCAAGTGATCTTCAGCCCGGAATTCCTGCGCGAGGGCCGCGCGCTCTACGACAACCTGCACCCCTCACGCATCGTCGTCGGCGAAGACAGCCCGCGTGCCCGGCGCTTCGCGCAACTGCTGGCGGAGGGAGCAATCGACGACGACATTCCCATGCTCTTTACAGGCCCGTCCGAGGCAGAGGCGGTCAAGCTCTTCGCCAATACCTTCCTCGCCATGCGTGTGGCCTATTTCAACGAATTGGACAGCTACGCGCTGACCAATGGGTTGGACACACGGCAGATCATCGACGGCGTCTGCCTCGACCCGCGCATTGGTGGGCATTACAACAACCCGTCCTTCGGATACGGTGGCTATTGTTTGCCTAAGGATTCCAAACAGTTACTGGCCAACTACTCCGACGTGCCGCAAAACCTAATTAACGCCGTGGTCGAGGCGAACCGCACCCGCAAGGATTTCGTCTCGGAGCAGATCCTGGCGCTTGGCCCTCAGCGGGTGGGCATCTACCGGCTGGTGATGAAGGCCGGGTCGGACAACTTCCGCCAAAGCTCGGTCCAAGGGATCATGAAACGGCTCAAGGCCAAGGGCATCGAGGTCATCGTTTATGAGCCGGTGTTGCAGGAAGAACGCTTCTTCGGCTCCGAGGTCACCCGCGATCTGGAGGCGTTCAAGGCGCGCGCGGATGTGATCGTGGCCAACCGGAATCACCCCGATCTGGCGGATGTCCCCGACAAAGTCTTCACCCGCGATCTTTTCGGCGCGGATTGATGCCGCAGCGGCCCCCCAAACTCTCAAAGGCAAAATGCGCAATACGATCGACAGCAAGAACTGGTGGACCCTGCCAAGGAGGCCGCGAAGCCCCATCTGCGATGTCGCGGGGGTGCGCGTGGGCAGTCACGACCTGCGCCGAGAGGGGCTTTGCACCGGGGTGACGGCAGTTCTGCCGCCTTTCGCGACCGGATGGCAGAGGTCTACCGCGGTTAAGCCGCGCTCACCGGGTTCATGGGGGCGAGGTCGAGCCCCCCGACCTGCGCCAGATGCGCCAGCAGCGCGTCGATCCCCTCGCCGGACCTTAACGCACAGAAGACCGTCGGCAGGTCCGGGCGCATCCGCGCGCTATCGCGCTGCATGACCTCGAGCGAGGCGCCGACATGGGGGGCGAGGTCGGTCTTGTTGATGACCAGAATGTCGGATTTGGTGATCGCCGGGCCGCCCTTGCGGGGGATCTCCTCGCCCGCCGCCACGTCGATCACATAGAGCGTTACATCCGCCAATTCGGGGCTGAAGGTAGCCGACAGGTTGTCGCCGCCGCTTTCGATCAAGACCACTTCCACATCCGGATGCCGCGCCACCATCTCCGCCACGGCGGCAAGGTTGATCGAGGCATCCTCGCGAATTGCCGTATGCGGGCAGCCGCCGGTCTCCACCCCAATGATCCGGTCTTGCGGCAGCACTTGCATGCGCATCAGCGCCTCGGCGTCCTCTTGGGTGTAGATGTCATTGGTGATCACGCCGATCGACAGCCGATCCCGCAGCGCGCGGCTGAGCGCGGCGGTCAGAGTGGTCTTGCCCGCGCCCACCGGGCCGCCGATGCCGACGCGCAAGGGGCCATTGTTGCGTTTCATGTGCGGAAAATCCTTGAATATTGGGTTTCGTGTTTCATCGCGGCGATGTCGCTGAGAAAGGCGGTGGAGGAGAGATCGTCGAGCGTGCCTGCCTCTGCCGCCGCGGCCACCTCAAGACAGAGCGGCGCGAGGTCGCGGATGACGATCTGCCCCTCGGTTTGCCCCAAGGGGATCAGGCGCATGCCCGCGGTGGCGAGGTTGGCGGTAAAGGCGTGCAAGAACATCTCAAGCGTTTGGCGCAGCGGCAACCCTTGCAGCCGCGCGGCGCGTCCGACGGCCACGGGATAGCAAAGCGGCGGCATCTCCTGTTGCCAGATCGCGGCGCTGGCGCGGGCAAAGGCTTCGCCCTGTAGCACGGTCTCTTTCAATCGCTCGGCAGAGGCGGCAAAGGCGCGGGCCTGCGCGTCGATCTCCGATGGGTCATCCGCGCGATAAGCCGCCGCAAGAAAGAGCGCATCCGCCTGTCCCGCCCCGTGCCGCAACACGCCGCTCAGCCAGTCGGCCAGGCTGTCTTGCCCCGTCACATCCCCGGTCTGCACCGCCCATTCCAACCCATGGCTATAGGCGAAGGCCCCCACCGGGTAGGAGGGCGACAGCATCTGCACCAAGGTCAGAAGGGCGTCGGCCTGTAGGGTGTCAGCCATGCGCATGGTCATGCGGGTGATCGTGGTTGTGAACAGCGTGGTGAACATGGCCGTGGTCATGGCCATGGGTGCGCCCATGGCCATAGGCGCCGCCCTCGGGGCGGAAGGGGGCGGTGATCTCTCGCGTGGTGGCACCGATCTGGCCGAGCATCTTGGCGATCACATGGTCGCGCTGAATCACCAGCCGGTCGGCGTCGATCTGACAGGGGGTATGGCGGTTGCCGATATGCCACGCGATGCGCGGCAGGTCGGGGCCGGTCACCTCCAGCAGGGCTTCGTCGGCGGCCACAACTTCGACCAAACGCCCGTCGGCCAGCACGAAAGCATCGCCATGGTCGAGCGAGGTGGTCTGCGCCAGATCGACCAGAAACGCCAGCCCGCCTGCGGTGGTCAGCACCTTGCGGCGCAGAAAGCGCCCGTCATAGCTCAGCTCGACCCGGTCACTGGCATCGGACCACGCTCCGGCGCGGCGCATCTCTTGGCAAAGGATTGGGGTCATTTCGGTCTCTTCAAAACAAGAAATAGCGCTGCGCCATGGGCAGCACGGAGGCGGGTTCACAGGTGAGCAATTCACCATCCGCGCGCACCTCATAGGTCTCGGGGTCGACCTCGACCTCGGGCAGCGCGTCGTTCAACTTCAGATCGCGCTTGCCGATCTCGCGGGTGTTGCGCACCGCAAGCGTCTGTTTGGCAATGCCGAGGCTGCCGCCCACCCCCGCGGCCTCTGCCGCCTCGCTGACAAAGACCACAGCGCAATTCTCGACCGCCCGGCCATAGGCCCCGAACATGGGCCGCGAATAGACCGGCTGCGGCGTGGGGATCGAGGCGTTGGGGTCGCCCATCTGCGCGCAAACGATGCTGCCGCCAAGCAGGACCATCTCGGGCTTCACCCCGAAAAAAGCGGGGTTCCACAACACCAGATCGGCGCGCTTGCCCTCTTCGATGCTGCCGATATGGGTCGAGATTCCATGCGCGATGGCGGGGTTGATGGTGTATTTCGCGATGTAGCGGCGGACGCGGAAATTGTCGTTCTTGCCCGTCTCTTCGGGCAACCGCCCGCGCTGCTTTTTCATCTTGTCGGCGGTCTGCCATGTGCGGATCAAGACCTCTCCGACCCGGCCCATGGCCTGGCTGTCGGAGGCGATAATCGAGAACGCCCCCATGTCATGCAGGATGTCTTCGGCGGCGATGGTCTCGCGCCGGATGCGGCTTTCGGCAAAGGCCACATCCTCGGGGATCGACTTATCAAGGTGGTGGCAAACCATGAGCATATCCAGATGCTCTTCCAACGTGTTGACCGTGAAGGGCCGTGTGGGGTTGGTGGAGGAGGGCAGCACATGCTCTTCGCCGCAAATCTTGATGATATCCGGCGCATGGCCCCCGCCCGCGCCTTCGGTATGGAAGGCATGGATCGTGCGGCCTTTCATGGCCTTCACGGTATGTTCGACAAAGCCGCTTTCGTTCAGCGTGTCGGTGTGGATCATCACCTGCACGTCCATCGCATCGGCCACGCCAAGGCAACAGTCGATGGCCGCCGGGGTGGTGCCCCAATCCTCATGCAGTTTCAGCGCGCAGGCGCCTGCGTTGATCTGCTCTTCCAGCGCGGCGGGTCGCGAGGCATTGCCTTTCCCCGCGAAGGCAAGGTTCATCGGAAAGGCATCGGCGGCTTGCATCATGCGCCCGATATGCCAGCCGCCCGGCGTGCAGGTGGTGGCCAAAGTACCATGCGCAGGCCCAGTGCCGCCGCCGAGCATGGTGGTCAGCCCCGAATGCAACGCGTCTTCGATCTGTTGCGGGCAGATGAAATGGATATGGCTGTCAAAGCCCCCGGCGGTGAGGATGCGCCCCTCGCCCGCGATCACCTCGGTCCCCGGCCCGATGATGATATCGACCCCCGGCTGCGTATCGGGGTTGCCTGCCTTGCCGATCTTGGCGATGCGCCCGTCTTTCAGCCCGACATCGGCCTTGTAGATGCCGGTATGGTCAACGATCAGCGCATTGGTGATGACCGTGTCCACGGCTCCGCCTGCGCGGGGCACTTGCGACTGGCCCATGCCGTCGCGGATCACCTTGCCGCCGCCGAATTTGACTTCTTCGCCATAGGCTCGGCCCTCGCCGGTGGTCAGGTCACGTTCTACTTCGATGATAAGGTCCGTATCGGCCAGCCGCATCCGGTCGCCCACCGTGGGGCCGAACATGGCGGCGTAGTCACCGCGTTTGATCTGTGCAGGCATCAGAGGTCTCCCATCACCGCGCTGTTAAAGCCAAAGACCCGCCGCGCCCCGCCGATCGGGATGAGCGCGATCTCGCGCCGCTGGCCGGGCTCGAAACGCACCGCAGTCCCCGCCGAGATGTCGAGGCGCAGACCCCGCGCGGCGGCGCGGTCGAACTCAAGCGCGGGGTTGCTCTCGGCGAAATGGTAATGGCTGCCGACCTGCACCGGGCGGTCGCCGGTGTTGGCGACCATCAGCGTGATCGCCGTGCTGCCGGCATTGAGGGTTAACAAGCCCTCCGCCGGAATGATCTCTCCCGGGATCATGCTTTGGCGGACTTCGAGCGCCGCAGGATGAGGATCACCCCCGAGAGCGCAAAGGCCGCGGTGGCGATCAGGTAGACGGCGAGCGATCCGTCCCCCTCTCCGCCGTGGCTGTGGGGGAGCGGCGCGCTATGGGCGAAGGCCGCCATGGCAAGCGCGCTGAGCGGCAGGGCAAGAAGGGGGGCAAAACGCGGCATGGGATATCCTATCTGATGGGGTTGTGCACGGTGACCAATTTGGTCCCGTCGGGGAAAGTGGCTTCGACCTGCACCTCGGGGATCATCTCGGCCACCCCTTCCATACAGTCGTCGCGGGTGATGACATGGGCACCCGCTTGCATCATATCGGCCACGCTGTGGCCATCCCGCGCGCCTTCGACCACGGTGTCGGTGATCAGGGCGATGGCCTCGGGGTGGTTCAGCTTGACCCCCCGCGCAAGGCGCTTGCGGGCGACCTCGGCAGCCATGGAGATCAGCAGTTTGTCTTTTTCTCGCGGAGTCAGTTGCACGTCAGGTCATCCATGATCGGGGAAGGGTGTCACCGCTTAACGCGCCCAAAATCGGGACGAGCGATTGGCGAAGGTCGAAACTATCTGCGGCGAGAATTCGGGCGACCAGCAGGTCCGGGCCGAACAGACTGGCCCCGGCGCTGGCGGGCAGTTGGCCACGCAGGCGGGCCAGCCGCGCTTCGGCATCGGGGGCCACATAGATCAACGTGGCAAGGGCACCTGCGCCCGCCGCGATATGAGGGGCCGCCAGATGCGCGGTGACATCGCCGCTGAGCGTCATCGCGTCGTGAAAAAGCGGCTGGCCCGCGCGGTTAACCTCGATCCGGTCGCGGAAATAGGCAGGACGAAGGGTTTCGCCCATAGCGGCGCGGCCAAAGACAAGCGGTTCCACCAGCAGGAGGGAGGCGTCTTGCGCCAGATCGACCGTCAGATGCCGCCGCAGGGCGCATCCGTCGTAGAGAATGGTCTCTTGCGGGAGCCAATGCAGCGCAGCGCCTGCCTCGACGATGAGGGTGTTGCGCAGCGCCGCCACTTGCCCCGGTTGCGCGCGATAGGCGCGCTCGGCGGCCTGCGTGGTGAGGCTGAGCGCCGCTTGCGCCTCGGCGCGGGCGCTCAGGGCAAAACTATCGCCACCCGTGATGCCGCCTGCGATATTGATGACGATGGCCTGCAACAGCGCGGGATCGGGGCGGGGGAAGAGCAGTTTCATCGCGCCCGACTGGCGCAATTCGCCGATTGTCGACCCGCCCCGCGCAGCCTTGGCCGAGACCATCGCAGCGCCGATGGCGCGCGGTTGCACCGGGGTCGCTTGGGGGCTGTTTATGCTGCTGTCGATGAGAATGAGGAACGCTCCGCCCGGTAAAGTCTGATGATTTTTTAATCACCATAGAGATGGGGGAGAGTCATCGCCGAGGCGGTTCAGAGCCGCCTGCGCGGCGGGTTTGCTTGAAAAATGGGCGACAAATCGCGGTGCTGTCTGAAACTTGGGCATTCCGCGCATGGGGCGGCGGCCCCGGGGAGGGAGGGCCGCCGCTGTCGTCAAATCCCGATCACGGGCGCAGCATGACCTTGCCGCCACGGCCCGTGGTCAGCGCGGATTTCATCGCTTCGGTCACCTCGGCCAGCGGGTAGATGCCGCCGGTGTCGAGGGGCAGTTGGCCCTTCGCGGCCAGTTGCACCAATTCGCCAATCAGGCGGCCCCGCGTCTCAGCCGCCATCTCGCCGCTCACGCGCGAGCCCCAGAAGCCTTTGACGGTGATGTGCTTCATGATCAATTCGCCCGAAGACATGGAGAGCGGCTGGCCCGTCGCCGTGCCGAAGACGATCAACTCACCGTCCTTGCCCAGCAGTTCGACCAGTTGGCCGCCCAACTCGCCACCGACGGAATCGATGGCCGAAACCGCACCGTCTTTGCCGATCAACTCACGCGCTTTGCTCTGCCAATCCGCATCTTCGGTGGACAGGACATGTTCCGCACCGGTTTCGCGCATCTCTTCGGCGGCGCCCTCGCGGCGGACGAGGTTCAGCAATTTGACACCGCGCGCCTTGGCCAGACCGACCATGATTTTGCCGACCGCGCCATTGGCGGCGGTTTGGATCAGCCAATCGCCTTCGCCGACCTTGAGGGTCTCCAACAAGGACAGGGCGCTGAAGGGCATGGCGATCAACTGCGCGCCCGCTTCGTCCGAGATCGCCTCGGGCAGGGGCAGCAGGCCCGCGGCGGGGGCGGTGAAATACTCGGCCCATGCGCCGTGGAAGCCAGCGGCGGTGACGCGTTTGCCGATCAGCGCCTCATCGACGCCTTCGCCCACGGCCTCGACGATGCCAAGCGCTTCGGAGCCGCCGATGGCACCGGGCAGGTCGGGCTTGTAGCCATAGTTGCCCCGCACGGTCCAAAGGTCGTGGTTGTGGATGGGCGAAAGCACCATGCGCAGCAGCGCTTCGCCAGCGGCGGGCGCGGGCTTGTCGGTTTCGCGGGTGGTCAGAACCTCGGCGGGCTCGCCGAATGTGTCGTGGATGGCAGCGAACATGGTGTTTCCTTTCAGGTTGGGAATTGGCCCCCGGTGGGGGAGAGTTGGGCAGAGGTTTCAGCGCGCGCCATGCGCAGGGGCGCATCGCTGCGCGCCAGTTTGGCCAGCACCGCAGCGCCGAGCCATTTGGCATAGAGCATGCGGGCTGTGGTCTCGGGGTCTTCGAGCGCACGAACGGTCCCATCCTCTGCGCCTTGGCGCAGCAATTGGGCAATCCGGGCGACCAAGGCATCGACACCCTGATCGAGCGTTTCGCGCATCGTCTCCGACAGGTCGGCGACTTCGGATCCGAGTTTCACCACCAAACAGGCGCTGGCGATCCCCGGGGCGCTGGATTGGCTGAGCCATGCATCCCAGAAACTGTCGAGCTTAGCGCCCGCCGTTCCCGAAGCCGCGATCAGCGCATCGACGCGATCGAGATAGGCCTCGACGTAATCGGCCAACATCGCGGTGCCAAAAGCCTCTTTTGACGCGAAATAATAGTAGAAAGAGCCCTTGGGCACGCCGCTTTCGCTTAGAATGCGCGACAGGCCAACGCCAGAGAACCCATGCCGCAGCACGAGGCTGCGCCCGCTGTCCAAAATGCGTTGCCGCGTCTGGTCTGATTTCTTTGCCTCTGTCATATCGGGGCATTTAAGAAATAATAGACCGGTCGTCTAGCGCGCTCGCGCGAATGTGAGGCGGGCGGATTCAAGAGTGCATCATTCTGGAAAACGACGAAAAAACCTATTCTTGCGTAATCATATATATTAGTTTCCACACAACGGCCCGGAGGGCGATGACAGGAATGGAATGGTAAGATGGATCAAAAGATTGCTCTAATCACGGGGGCCGGAAGCGGAGTGGGCCTTGCTTGTGCGCAGCGTTTGGCGAAGGACGGTTTCACTCTCGTTCTCACCGGGCGGCGGCAGGATAAGATTGACGCGGCCTGCGCGACGCTTGATGGGCAGGGGCATATCGCCGTGGCTGCCGATGTTGGGATCGAGGCGGAGGTCGGCGCGCTTTTCGAGCGGGTGGAGACGACCTTTGGCCGGCTCGATCTGCTGTTCAACAATGCCGGGCGCAATGGCCCGGCGGTTGAGGTGGACGGCTTAAGCGTGGCGGAGTGGAACGACATCGTCGCGACCAATCTGACCGGGTCATTCCTCTGCGCCCGTGCGGCTTTCGCCCTGATGAAACGGCAGAGCCCAAGGGGCGGGCGGATCATCAACAACGGCTCGATCAGCGCCCATGTGCCGCGCCCGCTGTCGGTGCCCTATACGGCGACGAAACATGCGATCACCGGGTTGACCCGCGCGCTGTCGCTCGACGGGCGGGCGCATGACATTGCCTGCGGGCAGATCGACATCGGCAATGCGGCCAGCGAGATGACCGAGCGGATGGCAGATGGCATCCTGCAGCCTAATGGCAGCCGCATGTCCGAGCCGCGCATGGATGTGAACGACGTGGCCGAAACGCTGTCATATATGGCGAAGCTGTCACTCGACTCAAACGCCATGTTCGTCACCGTGATGGCAACCAAAATGCCCTTCGCGGGGCGCGGTTAAGCGGTCAAAGCACCTTGCCCGGGTTCATCAAATGGGCCGGGTCGAGGGTGGCTTTGATCTGCGCCATCAACTCCAGCGCGACCGGGTCTTTATACCGGCGCAGCTCGGCGCGTTTGAAAGTGCCGATGCCATGTTCCGCCGAGAAAGAGCCGCCCATCTGGTGCACGATATCATGCACGATCCGGTTGAAAGCTCCGTATTCGGCAAGGAACGCCGCATCCGCCATATCCACCGGGCGCGACAGGTTGAAATGCAGGTTGCCGTCGCCGAAATGGCCAAAGGGGCAGGGCCGCAGGCCGGGCATGTGGTCCATACAGGCTTGGGTCGCCTCGCGGATGAAATCCGCCACGCGCGACACCGGGACCGAAACGTCATGTTTGATCGACGCGCCTTCAGGTTTCTGCGCCTCTGACAGGTTCTCGCGCAGCGCCCAAAGCGCGTCTTTCTGCGCCTCCGACGCGCCGATCACGGCGTCGATGATCTCCTCCGCCTCGAAAGCCGCTTCCAATGCGTTTTCCAGCCGGGCGTCGAGGTCTGTCTGCCCTCCATTGCCGGTGAGTTCGATCAGGCAATAGGCGGGATGCGCCTTGGCCATCGGATCGCTACAGCCGGGCGCGTGGTCGATCACCATTTGCAGGCCCAGCCGGTCGATATATTCGAATGTCGAAAGCATGTCGGCGGTCTGGCCGCGCATTCGCGCATAAAGCGCGAGCGCCGGGTCGGGGCCGGTGCAGGCCACCAGCGCGGTGGCACGGGCGGTGGGTTTGGGGAAAAGTTTGATCACCGCCGCCGTGATGATGCCAAGCGTGCCTTCGGCGCCGATAAAGAGGTGTTTGAGGTCAAAACCGGTGTTGTTTTTCCGCAGGCCGTTCAGGTCATTCAGCACCCGGCCATCGGGCAGCACCGCTTCGATCCCCAGCACGAGGTCGCGGGTATTGCCATAGCGCAGCACCGCCGTGCCGCCTGCGTTGGTCGAAAGATTGCCGCCGATCTGGCAGGAGCCTTCGGAGGCAAGCGAGAGCGGGAAAAGCGCGTCGACCTCATCCGCCGCCGCTTGGATATTGGCAAGGATGCAGCCTGCTTCAACCGTCATCGTGGCATTGGTCGGATCGACCGCGCGGATACGGTTCAGCCGGTCGGTCGTGAGGATGATGCCGCCGTCGGGCACACCGCCCCCCGCAAGGCCGGTGTTGCCGCCCTGCGGCGTGACCGGCACCTCAGCGGCATGGCACAGACCCATGCAGGCGGCGACCTCTTCGGTCGAGCCGGGGCGGATCAGCGCCAGCGCCGTGCCGCGCCGGAGCCCGCGGTCTTCGATCAGCCGTGCGTCGAAATCCTTGGCGTCGGTCACCACATGGGCAGGGCCGATGGCACCGCGCAGCGCATCGAGCAAGGCGTCGTGGTCTTGCGCCTTCGTATCATCTGCGCGGGGCGGCGCGGTCAGGGTCGTCATCTGGGTCATCCTTCAGCGCTGGTCGGCGTCGACTTTTTTCTGGGCCGCGGCGCGCAGCTTGCTGATCGTGGTGCGGGTCGAGATCTGCTCGGGGTCGGTCACCAGTTCGATCAGCGCGGGACGGCCACTCTCGCGGGCGCGGGTGAAGGCGGCGGCGAAATCCTTGGTCTTGGTTACCCGCTCGGCATGGGCGCCCAGACCTTCGGCCATCTTCACGAAGTCTTGGTTCTGCAAGGTGGTGCCCGAGATGCGTTCGGGGTGGTCGCGTTCCTGATGCATGCGGATGGTGCCGTAGATGCCGTTGTTGAACAGCAGCACGATGGGCCGCCCGCCATATTGCGCGGCGGTGGCAAGTTCATTGCCGCTCATCATAAAGCCGCCATCGCCGACGAAGGACAGCGTCAGCCGCTCAGGGTCTGCGATCGAGGCTGCGACGGCGGCGGGCACCGAATAGCCCATCGCGCCACAGGTGGAGCCGACGATCCGGCCCGGGCGGCCAAAGCGCAGGAACCGCTGCGCCCAGCCGGTGTGGTTGCCCGCGTCGAGCGTGACCACCACGTCGTCGGGCAGCTCATCACGCAGTTGCGCAAGGGCCACTCCCATGTCGAGATCCCAGTCGCCGCCATTGGGCGCTTCGGTATCGGTGAGGTAATCGGCGTGCAGCTTGTCGCACCAATTGCCCCACGCCTCTGCCCGGCCCAGATCGACACCGTCCAAGGCGGCGGCCACAGCGACGGGCGCCGCCGCGATGCCCAGGTCCGGCGAATAGACGCGGCCGATCTCATCCGCCTCGGGGTAGAGATGCACCAGACGGGTGTCAGGGTTGGGCGATTGCATGGTGGTGTAGGTCTTGGTCGTCATCTCCCCCAGTCGTGCGCCGATCACCACAAGCAGATCCGCCTCGCGTTGATGCGCATAAAGGCTGGGTGCGGTGGAGGTGCCGAAATCGCCTGCATAGACCGGAGAGAGGTTGTTCACGATGTCCTGCCGCCGGAAAGAGGTGGTGACAGGGATCTTGTTGGCCTCGGCAAAGCGGGTGATGGCCGCCGCACTCTCATCCGACCAGCCCGAGCCGCCGAGCAGCAGCAAGGGCCGTTCGGCCTGCGCGATCTCGGTCTTGAGCATATCGAGGTTATCGGGCGACAGGCCGGCATGGGTGGCCGTATAGGGCCGCGCATCGGCCACGGAAACCACCTCGGTCAGCATGTCTTCGGGCAGGGAGATCACCACCGGGCCGGGGCGGCCCGAGGTCGCCACGCGAAAGGCGCGGGCCATATATTCCGGCACCCGCGCCGGGTCGTCGATCTGGGTGGCCCATTTTGCGATGGGGCCGAACATGGCGCGGTAGTCGACTTCCTGAAAGGCTTCGCGGTCGGTCGTGTTGCGGGCGATCTGGCCCACGAGCAGGATCATCGGCGTGCTGTCTTGCTGCGCGATATGCACGCCGATGGCCGCGTGGCAGGCACCGGGGCCGCGGGTGACCATGCAGATGCCGGGGGTGCCGGTGAGCTTGCCATAGGTTTCGGCCATATTGGCGGCCCCGGCTTCGTGCCGCGCGTTGATCAGGGTGAAACGGTCCTGCACGTCATGCAGCGCATCCAGCACCTCAAGGTAGCTTTCGCCGGGCACGCAATAGGCGGTGTCGGCGCCGTGAATCAGCAGCTGATCCACAAGGACCTGTCCGCCGGTCCGCGCCCTGAGGGATGTTTTTTGCAGCATGGAGAAGGCTCCGTTTCGTTCTGAGATTTAAGTATGTGTGGCCGCTTGGCTTTTCGGGCTGGGGTTCCTGGCCTTTTGGAAGGCCAGGATAACGCCCGCGATGACCAGCCCCGAGGCGGTGAACCGCAGATCGGGATAGATCAGCAGGAGCGAGGCCCCGAACAGCACCACCGACAGCACGTTGGACAGTCTGCCGAAGTAGTAGCGTTGCAAGGCGGCGGCCAGCAGGATGACGCCAATGGTGGCCTGCAACAGGACCAAGGTGATCTGCGTGGCCGAGCCCTGCATCAGGATCGCCGGTTCATAGACAAACATGAAGGGCACGATAAAGCCGGTGGCACCGAGTTTCACCGCAGCCCAGCTCGCCTCGACGATCTTGGCGTGCGACAGGGTGTTGGCCGCATAGACCGCCATGGCCACGGGGGGTGTGATGGCCGACAGGATTGCGAAGTAGAACACGAAGAGATGCGCCGCTTCGACCTGCACGCCAAGTTTCACCAGCGCCGGCACCAGCAGGGCGACCTGCACGATATAGGCCGGTGTGGTCGGCATCCCCATGCCGAGGATGATGCCCGCGATCATCGACAGGAAGAGCGCGATGACCAGCGTGTCTTGGGCCGCTTCGATCACGAAGTTCGAGAAGGTCAGGCCAAGGCCGGTAATGTCGATCACGCCGACGACGATGCCCGCACAGGCACAGGCCGCGGCAATCGCCAGCACGTTCCGCGCGCCCCCTTCTAGCGCTTCGAGGATGTTGTCGACGGTGACGTAGTGCCGTGTCGTCTTGCGCAGCGCCGCGACGGGCACGACCGAGACGATACCGCAAAGTGCCGCATAGGGGGCCGAATAGCCCAGCATCAGCACGCCCACGATGATCGCCAGCGGCAGGAACAGGTGGCCCCGCTCGACAAGGACGGTTTTCAGCGGCACTTGATCCTCTTTCGGGACCGACCCGATGCCCTTGCGCTTGGCCTCGAAATGGACCGCGGCGAAAAGGGCCACATAGAACAGGATCGCGGGCGCCAGCGCGTATTTCGCGACCGTAAGATATCCCACGCCGAGGTATTCGGCCATGACAAAGGCCGCAGCCCCCATGACGGGCGGCATGATCTGCCCGCCGGTCGAGGCCACGGCTTCGACCGCGCCGGAGAAGGCGGGTTTGAACCCCATGCGTTTCATCAGCGGGATGGAAAAGGTGCCGGTCGTCATCACATTGGCCACGGCAGAGCCGGACACCGACCCGAAGAGGCCCGAGGTCACACAGGCCACCTTGGCCGGGCCGCCGACCTGACGCCCGGTAAGGGCGACCGCGAAATCCATGAAGAGCTGGCCCACGCCCATCCGCTCGACCAAAGAGCCGAAGAGGATGAAAAGCACCATATAGGTCGCCGAAACCGCGATCGGGATGCCGAAGATGCCTTCGGGCGTCATGAACAACTGCTCAAGGATCACCGACGGCAGGGTCGAGGTGAAGGCGAGGCCGTAGCCGAGGAACAAAAGTGCCGTGATCGGCAGCATCGGCCCCAGCATCCGGCGTGTGGCTTCCAATAGCAGAACCACAAGCGTGATCCCCACCACGATGTCCATCGGCATTAGCGGATCGACGTAGAGGAAGCGCTGCGTGATGTAATTAAGGTTGAACGAAGGATAAAGCGCCGCCCCCGAAGCGATCAGCCCCAGCACCACGTCATACCAGCGCGGCACATCGTTGCGCAGCCCCTTGCGGTTGATGGTCAGGAAGATCAGCAAAAGCGCCAAAGCGACGTGCACGCCGCGCATGATATAGGGATTGGGCGGGCCGACGAAGGCGACATAGAGATGCCAGGCAGCCATGCCGATCAGGATCAGCCTTGCTATGCGGGTAATCAGGGGCATCTTGTCCAGAAAGATCGACAGTTGCATGGGGGTTCTCGCGTCTAGAGTGGAAGGCGGCCCTTGTGCGGTGGCGCATGCGATGCGCCAGTCCAAGGCCTAGGGGGATGTGGGTCGGGCGGAGCGCTTGGCCCCGGCCGACCCGTTTCTCGTCAGGGCGGAATTACATCCCCGAGACACCACGCTCTGCGTAGAACTCTTTCGCGGCGGGGTGGAAGGGCACGCCGATGTCGGTGGCCATTTCCTCGACCGTCAGGTTCGCCATGGATTTGCTGATCGCGGCAAAGCTGTCGTTGTTGTCGGCAATGGCGGCGAGCACGGATTTGACGATCTCACCGTCATAGTCGCAGGGCGCGACCATATGGGTGTCGTAGCTGATCGCATGCACGGTCTCATCGAAACCGGGGTAGGCGCCTGCCTTGACTTCGCGGCGCTGGAAGGCGGCGTTCTTGTCCTTGAAGTACTTGAAGGTCTCTTCATCCACGTCGACCAGGCGGATCTTGCGCGAAGAGGCCAGATCCATCACCGAACCTGTGGGCAGCGACGACCCCAGGGTGAAGAAATCGGCCTGACCGTCTTTCATCTGCGAGGCGGAGTCGGAATAGGACGTGTTGGCGACGCTGTCGAGGTCATCGAAGGTCATGTCGGCGGTCGACAAAAGCTCACGCGTCAGGAATTCGCCTGTGTTGCCAAGCTGTTGCGTGGTCAGGCGTTTGCCCTTCATGTCGGCGATGGTCTTGATGCCCGAATCCTCAAGCGCGACGATCTGGAAATACTGCGGATACAGAATGCCAAGGTTACAGACATTGGTCGTCGCCTTGCGGAACGGCTCTTTGCCCGACAGGCTGTCCACGGTCGAGATCGAGTTGGCGAAGGCGATGCCAAAGCGGCCCGCGTCCACGCCAACCACATTCGACACGCCCGCACCCGGGGTGACGGTGATGTCCATATCGGGGTTCTCACGCTCCACAATCGCCTTGATCGCGCCGCCCACGGGATACCACGACCCGCCCTGCTGACCGGTCGCCATGACAAAGCTCTGCGCATGGGCGGCGGCGCCTGCGACGGCGAAAAGGATGGTGGCCGCTGTGGTGCGGCGGATCGATTTGAAGAACGGTGACATAGAAACTCCTCCCGAGTTTTGACTGTGTGTCGGCAGCTACTGGATGGGTTCCGGGCTCCCCCCTGACATCCTCTTGCCGTGATCCGCAGACTGCGGGGGAATCTCTAGCCTGTCAATTAAAAATACAAATTTATGGGGATTTCCTCTTACTTGTAATGTTGTATTCTGGTTGTAATGCTGAGACCGGCCCTACCTTCTGATTATTGACAGCTTGTCATACAGGTGATCCAATCGGCGAAAGGAAGTTGTTATCATGGCTGCAAATCTTCAGGCGACCGCGCCCCTTGTCGATGGTGCCACGCTGAGCGATCAGGTGACCGAGGTGCTGCGCCACAACGTGGTGAACGGTGTCTGGAACGTGGGCGATGTGCTGCCTTCCGAAACCACATTGGCCAGTGATTTCGACGTGAGCCGCACGGTGATCCGCGAGGCGGTGTCGCGCCTCAAGGCCGAAGGCATGTTGTCGAGCCGTCAGGGCCGGGGGGCCTTTGTCGCCAGCGACCGGCCCCGTCAGGGCTTTGCTATCCCTGAGCGTGATATGGAAAGCCAGCGCAAACTCGAACAGATCCTGGAGCTGCGCATGGGGCTTGAGATCGAAGCCGCCGCCATCGCCGCCGCCCGTGCCACCCCCGAGGCCCGCGCAGAGATTGAGCGTGCCGCCGCTGCCTATGATCAAAGCAACAAGATCGGCGGCCCGGCGGTCGCGGCGGGGGTTACTGCCGACCTCGGCTTTCACCGCGCGGTGTGCGAGGCGACGGGCAACAGCTATTACCTCAGCCTGTTCAACTATCTTGTCGCCAGCCTGCGCGAGACGATGCTGGCCGGGCGGCTGCAGGCGCTGAAACGCGGCGGCGAAAGCCGCGACGCCATACAGGAACACTACGACATCGCCGCTTCTATCGCCGAAGGGGACGCAGAGCGCGCCCGCCAGCGGATGCGCGACCACCTCCAGATGTCGAGCGGGCGGCTCTTGGCACAGCTAAAGACCGAGGACGGTCTGGCGGAGTGACCGTTCCTGCCGCCCTCCATGCCGCCCTCGCGCGGCCCACCGCACTGACCGTCGCGCTCAGCGGGGGGATCGACAGCCTGACGCTCTCGGCCGCCGCGTCCAAGGTGCGCGGGGCGGCGGGCGTGACGCTCTGCCATGCGGTCTCACCCGCCGTTCCCGCGGCGGCCACCGCGCGGGTGAAGGATTTCGCCACCACTTGGGGCCTGGCGCTGAAGCTGGTCGACGCGGGGGAGTTCGCCGATCCCGCCTATCGCGCCAATCCGGTCAACCGCTGCTATTTCTGCAAGTCGAACCTCTATGGCACCTTGGCGCGCATGGGGCCGCTGGTCGCGGCGGGCACCAATACCGATGACCTGACGGACTATCGGCCCGGGCTGCAAGCGGCGGCGGAACATGGCGTGCTGCACCCTTTCGTCGAGGCGCAGATGTCCAAGTCGGATGTGCGCGCCTTGGCCCGCGCGCTCGGGCTGGGGGATCTGGCGGAACTGCCCGCCGCCCCCTGTTTGGCCAGCCGGATCGAGACCGGTCTGCGGGTGGAGCCTGCGGAACTGGCGGTGATCGACCGGGTGGAAACCCTGCTGCGTGAGGTCATGGGCAATATCACCCTGCGGTGCCGACGCCTGCGCGGGGGCTGGGTGGTGGAGCTTGATCCGCTTGTCTATGAAGACCTCTCCGCCCAGAAACGTGTAGCGATATTGGCGCAGGTTCGGCGGGCCACGGATGACGGGCGCGCGGTCAATCTGCGCGCCTACTCGAGAGGAAGTGCATTTGTCCACCACTAAGACCGGCCCTGACGGGCATCCAGACGTGACCTTTGACCGGGGCCGCGGGGGGCGTATCGGCATCGAAGAGGCCGTGCTTTGCGAGCATAAGTCGGTGGCGCAGATCGCCGCGATCATCGGCGATGCGGCGGCAGAGGGGCGCAGGCTGTTGCTGACCCGGCTGACGGCAGAGCAGTTCGCTGCGCTGCCCGCCGATTTTGCGCAACGGGTCAATTACTGCACCGCCTCGCGCACCGCCATTCTGGGAGAGATCGGGCCTTTGGCCAGCATCCCGCGCATCGCGCTCGTCAGTGCGGGCACCTCTGATTACGCCCCCATGGCCGAGGCGCGGCGCACGCTGGCCTATGGCGGGATGGAAGCGACCGAGGTTTCGGACGTGGGCATCGCCGGGCTGTGGCGGCTGCTCGCGCGGGAAGAGCTGCTGCGCGAGATGGATGTGGTGATCGTCTTTGCCGGGATGGACGCGGCCTTGCCTTCCGTCGTGGCCGGGCTGGTGCCGGGGGTGGTCATTGGTGTGCCAACCTCCGTCGGCTATGGTGTGGCCCGCGGCGGGAGGGTCGCGCTCGATTCGATACTCGCCAGCTGCGCGCCGGGGGTGACGGTGGTGAACATCGACAACGGCTATGGGGCTGCAACATCGGCGTTGCGGCTGGCCAACATGATGCGCCGCGCCGCGGCGGGAGGGTAGCCGGTGACAGCACCGAAGTTAAAGATCAAGAAACGCCAGACTTTGGCCGACCAGCTTTACGGGCAGGTTCTTGAACAGATCGTGTCCAACAAGCTGGTGCAGGGAGAAAAGCTGCCTTCGGAAAACCAGATCGCCACCGCCTTTGGCGTGTCGCGCCCCGTGGTGCGTGAGGCGCTGCGCAAGCTGCAAGAGGATGGTCTTGTTGAGGCACGGCGCGGCGTGGGCACTTTCGTGCGGCGGCGGCCTTCGGAAAAGCTGATCGAATATGCCACGGCGGGATCTGTCGCCGGGCTGATGCGCGCGATGGAGGCGCGGATCACGATCGAAAAGGCCACCGCCCACATGGCCGCGCAGCGTGCCAGCCCCAAGGATATCGCCCGGATCGAGGCAGCCTTGCAGACGCTGGAGGCATCTATGCAGGCGCGCGACCCGTCCTTTGACGCCGATTACCAGTTCCACCGCGCCATCGCGGCGGCGTCAGGCAATGAGGTTTTCGTGCAGATGCTCGACTGTGCGCGGGAGTCGATCGAGCAGGGGATCGACGTGGCGCAAAAACTGACGCGCCAAGGCTCCCAAGCTAGGATCGACGTGGTGATCAGCGAACACCGCCAAATCCTCGAAGCGATCCGCGCGGGCGACAGCGAAGTCGCGGGCGTGTCGATGGCCTATCACCTTTTGCAGGCGCGGGCCCGGATCACCGACCACGCCGGTATCGCATGACCCAAGCAAGCAGAAAGACCACCCCATGATCTACGACCACCGGACCTATTGTTGCCGCCCCGGCACGATCAAAAAACACCTTGCGCTCTATGCCGAATTCGGCTTCCCGGCGCAGCGCCGCATTCTGGGCGAGCCGGTGATCTATGCGCAGGTCGAGACGGGCGACGTGAATGCCTTCGTGCATATCTGGGCCTATAAGGACGCCGCCGACCGTGCCGCCCGCCGGGCGCAGATGGCGGCGGATCCTGAGTGGCAGGCCTATCTCGAGAAAAGCGCCGAGGCTGGGTATTTGGTGAGCCAGACCAACAAGATCCTGATGCCCGTGCCGCTCGACGATTAAGCAGCGCCCCGGCCTGAGGGGTCAGGCCGGGGGCTGCCTTCAGGTCACGAGGCAGGCCTCGTCGATGCCGCGCCCTTCGTGGAAGGCGCGGATGTTGCCCGCCCAATGGCTGACCATGCGCTTGAGGTTGTCCTCGCTATGGCCGCCGATATGGGGCAGGGGCAGGACGTTATCGAGGCGTAGAAGGGGGTTGTCCGGCTCTACTGGTTCTTGGGTAAAGACATCCAATGCCGCCCCGGCGATGCGTTTGTGGGTCAGCGTGTCGATCAGGGCCGCCTCGTCGATCAGCCCGCCGCGCCCGGTGTTGACCAAAAGGGCATCCGATTTCATCCGCGCCAGTTCCTCCGCGCCGATGGTGTGGTGTGACGCATCGGTCAGCGGCATGTGCAGGCTGACGATATCGCAGGTCTCAAGGATCTCATCGCGTTCGGCATAGCGTGCGCTGGTGCCTTCAGCTTCCCCCGAGCGGCGGTAGTAGAGCACCTCGCAGTCAAAGCCCGTCAGCCGTTTCGCGACAAGCTGCCCGATGGCACCAAAGCCGATCAGCCCGATCTTCTGACTGCTAAGATCCCGCGCCCCGGGGACGATCTCGGGCACGATCCATTTGCCCGCGCGGGTGTTGTTGTAGTGCAGCGGGATGCGGCGCAGCGCCGCGATCATCATGCCGATGGTCAGATCGGCGATGGTAGGCGCGTTGACCCCGGGGCTGCGCGCGACCGGAACACCCATCTCGCGCGCGACATCCAAGGGGATCTTATCGTACCCCGTGCCCCATTGATGGACGAGGCGCACGCTATCGGCCCCCCGCAAGACCTCAGCCGGAAGCCCCCGCCCGCGTGGGACGATATAGGCTGCCCCCTTTACCGCGTCGGCAAAGTCCGCTTCCGAGAAGGAGGCCGCAAAGCGCAGGTCGAGCCCTTCAGCATAGCCGCGCACCTTGTCTTGCATGTCCTGTGGCATCGCGTCGAGCACGGCGACGGGGCCGATCAATGCGCCGCTCATGCCGAGGCTCCGCGCAGGTCTTCGGGCAATAGCGCCTCGGGCAGGTTCTGGTAGGACACGGGCCGCAGGAAGCGGCGGATCGCCATGGTGCCGACGGAGGTCGCGCCAAAGTTGGTGGAGGCCGGGTAGGGGCCGCCATGCACCATGGCGTCACAAACCTCGACCCCGGTGGGGAAACCGTTCACAAGTACCCGGCCCGCTTTCCGCTCAAGGATCGGCATCAGCGCCTTGGCGGCGTCGGTGTCGCCCTCGTCCATCTGGAGTGTCGCGGTCAATTGCCCCTCGAACCCCTTGGCAAGCTCTTGCATCTCATCGCCCGAGGACACCCGCAGCACCAGACCCAAGGGGCCGAAAACCTCTTCCCCAAGCGCGTGATCTTGTAGGTAGGTATCGGCGTCTGTTTCAAACAGGTTCGGCTTGGCGACCCGGCCTTCGCTGTCATTGCTGACCAGCGCGCGGACGGCGTTGCGCCCGGTGAAACGTTCCTTGCCGTCACGGTAGGCTTGGGCGATGCCATCGGTCAGCATGACCTGCGGGCCGACCTGCTCAAGCGCCTCTTTCGCGGCGGCGACGAATGCGTCGCCTTCGGCCCCCTTGGCCACGATTGCGATGCCGGGGTTGGTGCAGAACTGCCCCGCGCCCATGGTCAGCGACCCGGCCCAGCCCGCGCCAATCTCAGCGCCGCGGTTGCGGGCAGCCTCGGCCAGAACGAACATCGGGTTCACCGACCCCAACTCGCCAAAGAAGGGGATCGGTTCGGGGCGTTGGGCGCAAAGATCAAAGAGCGCGCGCCCCCCGCCGAGCGATCCGGTAAAGCCCACGGCCTTAATGAGCGGGTGCTGCACCAGCGTCTGGCCCACCTCGCGGCTGTTGGCGTGGATCAGAGAGAAGACGCCGGGGTGGATGTCGCATTTCTGGATCGCCGCGTGGATCGCTTCGGCGACGATCTCACCCGTGCCGGGGTGGGCAGAGTGGCCCTTGACCACGACCGGGCAGCCCGCCGCCAGCGCCGCGGCGGTGTCGCCGCCCGCGGTGGAGAAGGCCAGCGGGAAGTTCGACGCGCCAAATACCGCGACCGGCCCGATGGGGCGCTGGATCATGCGGATATCGGGGCGCGGCATCGGCTGGCGCTCGGGCAGGGCGCCGTCAACGCGGCGGTCCAGATGCGTGCCTTTGCGGATGTGATCGGCAAAGAGGCGCAGCTGCCCGGTTGTCCGCCCCCGCTCGCCCTGAAGGCGGGCTTCGGGCAGGCCGGATTCGCGGGTGCCGATCTCGGTGATGGTCTCGGCTCGGGCCTCCATCTCATCCGCGATGGTGTCGAGGAAGGCGGCGCGGGTCTCGCGGCTGGCATAGGCGTAGGACCAAAAGGCCTCCTCCGCCGCTTGGCAGGCGCGGTCCACATGCGCCGGGGTGCCGCTTTGGAATTGGTCGCTTTCGCCGGTGGCGGGGGAATTGGCGAAGGTCTCTCCGCCGCCGACCCATTCGCCGGCGATCAGATGTTTGCCGTGGGGGTGAAATCTCTTGCTGTCCGCGGTCATGATCAATCCTTATGGGTTTGCTGTGTCAAAGTGGGGGAGGGCTGCGCGATGGTCTGCACCAGCGCATCCATCTGCCGCGTGAGCAGCCAAGCGTCGCCCGCGATGGCGACGAATTCGATACCCTCGTCGAAATACCGTTGCGCAAGATCGGCACCATAGCCGAGGATGCCCGCAGGCAGCCCGGCGGCATGGATCGCCGCGACCGCTTCGCGGATTTTCTCTTGGACATCGGGGTGCATCGGGTCGCCAGTATGGCCCATCGCGGAGGAGAGATCCCCCGGCCCGATAAAGATCGCATCCGCCCCCGGCACGGCGGCGATGGCGGCGATTTCGGCCACTGCTTCGGGGGTTTCGACCTGCACGATCACGCATTGCGCCTCTGCATAGGTGCTGAGGTAATCGGTTTGCCGCGCGTAATCATTGGCGCGGATCGTGGCCGAGATACCGCGCAGCCCTTCGGGCGGGTAGCGGGTCCATGATACGGCTTGGCGGGCGGCCTCGGCCGTCTGGATCATCGGGAACATCAGGTTGCGCACGCCGATATCCAGCAGCCGCTTGGTCATCGTCTGGTCCGAGGATGGTATGCGCACGATCATCTGCGCATCGGGATTGGCGCTGCCTGCCGCGCGCAGATGGTCGGTGATTTGGCTCAGGTCGTTCGGCGCATGTTCCATATCGAGCAGCAGCCAGTCGATGCCGCTGCCTGCCGCAATCTCTGTCACCGTAGGAGAGCAAAGCGAGAGCCAAAAGCCCGACAGGCGGCTGCCGGGGTGGAGCGTGTGTTTCAGTGGTTTTCCCGACATTTTCGCGGCTCCTCCCTCAAATGGTATCGACAATTGGGGTGATACGGTAATATATCAGTTCGGGCAAGATGTGTTTTCCAACCTTTTTGCGATGATGTTTTAGCTGGCGAGGATTCCATGACCGAGACCAAGAAAACCGCCGATCAGCTGCGCAGCGCGCGCTGGTTCGCCCCCGACGATCTGCGCAGCTTTGGCCATCGGTCGCGTATGATGCAGATGGGGCTCGGCCCCGAGGATTGGGAGGGCCGCCCGGTGATCGGCATCCTGAACACTTGGTCCGAGATGAACCCCTGCCACCTTCATTTCCGCGACCGCGCGGAGGACGTGAAGAAGGGAATCGCGCAGGCCGGGGGGCTGGGGCTTGAGATCCCGACGATCTCGATCGACGAGAGTTTCACCAAGCCGACTTCAATGCTCTACCGCAATATGATCGCGATGGAGACCGAAGAGACGATCCGCTCGCATCCGCTTGACGGAGTAGTCCTCATGGGCGGCTGTGACAAATCCACGCCGGGGTTGACCATGGGCGCGATCAGCGCGGGCGTGCCGTTCATCTTCTTGCCCGCAGGCCCGATGCTGCGCGGCAATTACGCGGGCCGGGCGCTCGGCTCTGGCTCGGACGCCTGGAAGTTCTGGGACGAGCGCCGCGCGGGCACGATCTCGGCCGAGGAATGGGTCGGCGTCGAAGGCGGCATCGCGCGGTCCTACGGGCATTGCATGACGATGGGCACCGCCTCCACCATGACCGCGATTGCCGAGGCGATGGGGCTGACCCTGCCGGGGGCGACCTCGATCCCCGCTGCGGATGCGGGGCACAAACGGATGAGCGCCTCTTGCGGGCGGCGCATCGTCGATATGGTTTGGGAAGACCTGACGCCGGACAAGATCATCACCCCCGCCGCCGTGCAGAACGCGGCGACCGTGGCGATGGCGACGGGCTGTTCGACCAATGCGGTGGTGCATCTGCTTGCAATGGCACGCCGCGCCGGGGTGGCGCTGGAGTTGAGCGATCTCGACGCTCTGGGCCGCAGCACGCCGCTGATCGCCAATATCCGCCCCTTGGGCAGCAGCGAATATCTGATGGAGGATTTCTATTTCGCGGGCGGGCTGCGGGCGCTGATGGACCAGTTGGGCGACAAGCTTGACCGGTCGGCCATCACCTGCACCGGCAAACCGCTGGAGGAGGGGATCGCGAATGCGCCTGTCTATAATGACGACGTGATCCGGCCCCTGTCGAACCCGGTCTATAAGGAAGGCTCGCTTGCCGTGCTCAAGGGCAACCTCTGCCCCAATGGCGCGGTAATCAAACCGGCGGCCTGCGATCCGAAGTTTCACCACCACGAAGGCCCGGCGCTGGTCTTTGACAGCTACCCCGAGATGAAGGCCGCCATCGACGACGAAAACCTCGATGTGACGCCCGACCATGTGCTGGTGCTGCGCAACGCCGGCCCGCAGGGCGGGCCGGGGATGCCGGAATGGGGGATGCTGCCGATGCCCAAGGCGCTGCTGAAACAGGGGCACCGCGACATGCTGCGGATCTCGGATGCGCGGATGTCGGGCACCTCTTACGGCGCTTGCATCCTGCATGTCGCGCCTGAATCTTTCGTGGGCGGGCCGCTGGCGCTGCTGAAGACGGGCGACATCGTGCGGATGGATCTTGAGGCGCGGACCCTCGACATGCTGGTGGATGAGGACGAACTCGCCGCCCGCCGCGCCGCGTGGCAGGCGCCCGAGCCGCGGTTCGAGCGGGGCTGGGGCTACATGTTCCAGCGCCATGTGGGGCAGGCCGATCAGGGTTGCGACTTTGACTATCTCACCGCGGCCTTTGGCCAAGCGGCGGGTGAACCGGATATTTTTTGAGAGGGCGGGCAATGACACATAATCTATCCAGAGCGCTCACTGGCATCTCGGGCATCCTCGTGACGCCCTATGACGAGGCTGGAGAGATCGCGCCGGGCAAGCTGGCGCCGATCATTGACCGCGCCCTCGCTGCCGGGGTGCATATCCCGGTGGTGAACGGCAATACCGGCGAATATTACGCGCTGACCAATGATGAAGCCTGCACCATGGTGCGTGAGGTGGCGCAGATGGTCGACGGGCGCGCGCCCTTGCTTGCGGGTGTTGGGCGCGGCATTCGCGATGCCTGCGCGCTGGCCAAGGCAAGCGCCGAGGCGGGGGCGGATGCGCTGATGATCCACCAACCGCCCGATCCCTTCGTCTCGCCGCGTGGCACGGTCGATTATGTGCGCGCGGTGCGGGATGCCTCGGGCGGGCTGCCGGTGATGCTGTACCTGCGCAATGATGCGATGGGGCCCGAGGGCATCGCGCGTCTGTGCGAAGTCGAGGGGGTGAAGGGCGTCAAATGGGCCACGCCGAACCCCTTGAACCTTGCCCGCGCGATTGAAGCTGCGCCGAAAGACATCGTTTGGGTCGGCGGTCTGGCCGAGGTCTGGGCGCCGCCGCTCTATGCTGTGGGGGCGCGGGGCTTCACCTCGGGTCTTATCAACGTCTGGCCCGAGCGGTCGGTCGCCATCCACGCGGCACTCGACGCGGGCGACTACGGCGAAGCGAACCGTCTCATCGCGGGGATGCGCGCCTTTGAGGACATCCGCGCGGAAGAGCACAATGGCACCAATGTCACCGGTGTCAAAGCCGCCCTCATGGCCATCGGACAGGATTGCGGCCCCACGCGCCCGCCTTCCGCATGGCCATTGACGGAGAAACAGCAGGCGGTGCTGGATCAATTCGTGAAAGACAACCAACTGAAGGGAGAGGCCGCATGAGCCCCGAACTACGCGAGAAACTGCAAGCGGTCTCGGTCGCGACACTGGCGACGGCGCTGTACAAACGCGGGCTGCGCAATCAGGTTGTGCAGGGGGTCGGCCCGGTGGCCGCGAAGGGGCGCAACATGGTCGGCCCCGCCTTTACCCTGCGCTATATGCCCGCCCGCGAAGACCGCAACCAACTGGTCGAATTCCGCAACCCCGAGCATCCGCAGCGCGTCGCGATCGAGACCTGCCCCGAGGGCCATGTGTTGGTGATGGACAGCCGCAAGGATGCCCGCGCCGCCAGCGCCGGTGACATCCTGATCACCCGGCTGATGATGCGCGGCGCGGCGGGCGTGGTGACTGATGGCGGTTTGCGCGATGCGGCGACCATCGGCGCGCTGGAAATCCCCGCCTATCACGCGCGCCCCTCCAGCCCCACGAACCTGACGCTGCATGAGGCGATCGAGATCAACTGCCCCGTGGGCTGCGGCGATGCCCCGGTCTTTCCCGGAGATATCGTGGTGGGCGACGACGACTGCGTGATCATCATCCCCGCGGATATCGCCAAAGAGGTGGCCGAAGAGGCCGTCGAGATGACCGCCTATGAGGATTTCGTGATCGAGCAGGTCAAGGACGGCGCGGGGATCATCGGGCTCTACCCCGGCACCCAGCAAGAGAACCTCGATAAGTTCGACGCGTGGCGCAAGGCCAACAACCGCTGAGTCAGGGCTTTTCCGGGGTGAAATACTCCGGGAAAGCCGCCCGTTTCTCGGTCATCCGGTCGACGGTGCGTTGCAGGTGCTGGCGCAGCGCCTCCATCGCCGCAGGCGCATCGCCCGCTTGGATCCCGTCGAGGATGCGGCTGTGCCCGCCGATCACGTCCTTGTTATTCAGAATGTGACCCGCCTCGTCAATGTCGTCCAGATGCAGGCGGCGCAGGCGTTCCAGATGGCCTGCATGGCTGCGCATGATGCGCTGGCTTTGCACATGGCCCGCCGCCACGAAAAGGGTCTGGTGAAACACTTCGTCCAACTCCTGAAAGGTCGGCACATCGCCGGGCTGGTCCGAAATGCTGCTTTGCAAAGCGACGATGCTGCGCAGTCGGGTCAGGGCTTCGGGCGCGATTTCGGCGGCCAAACGGCGCACGACTTCGGTCTCAAGAGCGATGCGCATGAACTGCGCCTCGCGGATCGCCGACATGTCAATCGGCGTGACCAATGTGCGCGATTGCGGGTAGATCTTGACCAGCCCCTCTTTCGCCAGCTGTTGCAGCGCATCGCGCAGTGGCGTCAGGCTGACGCCATGGGTTTCGGCCAGTTCGGCGCGCAAAAGCGGCGTGCCGGGCGGCAGGTCGAGCCTCACGATCTGATCGCGCAGCGTGGCGTAAACCCCGCGCCCCGTCGGCCCGCCCTCGAACAGTCCCAAGTCGGCCCCCCCGCCAAGGATGCTTTTGGCAAGGGTTTGTGCGCTCTGCGCGGCGGGTTTCTTCGATGAGGTCATGCGGGCTCTTCCATAGCTGTTAAATCTAATATATCAGTTAATGACATCTTACCGAAGCGGTTTTTTCGACACCCAAGGGAGGGGGAGCATCCGATGGACAGCCAGACCATGCAAGAGGACAGAGACGCAAAGGTGATGTTGCTGTCACCGACGGATAACGTGGTCGTGGCAACCGCGGCGGTTCCCCGTGGCGCGGTATTGCCGCAAGACGGGCTGCGTGCCAACCACGATACGCCCCAAGGTCACAAGATCGCGATCCGCCCGATCCAGCGCGGCGCGCCGATCCTGAAATTCGACACGGTGATCGGATATGCGGCAGAAGAGATCGCCGCAGGCGACTGGTTGCACAGCCATAACATCAAGTTCGACGCGGTCGATAAAGACTATGCCTTTGCCCGCGATTACACCCCCACCGAGTTGCTGCCACCGCAAGAGCGCGTCCAGTTCATGGGCATCCGCCGCGCGAATGGCCGGGTGGGCACGCGCAACTATATCGGGCTTTTCGTCACGGTGAATTGCTCGGCCACTGTGGCGCGCAAAATCGCCAATTACTTTGACGAAGAGCGGATGGAGGCATGGGAGAATGTCGACGGGGTGATCCCCTTTATCCACGAATCCGGTTGCGGGATGGAGCTCACGGGTGAGCCGATGGACTTGCTGCGCCGCACGCTCTCGGGCTATATCCGCCACCCCAATCTGGCCGGCGCCGTGGTCTTGTCGCTGGGTTGCGAGCGCAACAACCTCGCCCAGTTCTTTGAAGAGGAGGGGCTGGCCGAAGGCAAGATGCTGCGCTGCGTTACCATGCAGCATGTCGGCGGCACGGCCCGCGCCATCGCCGAAGGCAAGGAGGCGGTGCGCGAGATGTTGGATCAGGCCAATGCCGTGCAGCGTGAGCCCTGTTCGGCGGAACATATCACCATCGGGATGCAATGCGGCGGGTCGGACGGGCTTTCGGGGCTTTCGGCCAACCCCGGCCTTGGCATGGCGGCGGATATCCTTGTGCGCAACGGCGGTACGGCGATCCTGTCTGAAACGCCCGAGATTTTCGGCGTCGAACACCTGCTGACCCGCCGCGCCCGAAGCGAGGAGGTGGGCCGCAAACTGGTCGAACGCATGGATTGGTGGTTGGACTATACCAAGGGCCGCGACACGCAGATCAACGGCGTGGTCAGCCCCGGCAATCAGGCGGGTGGGCTGGCGAATGTGCTGGAAAAATCGCTCGGCGGGGCCAAGAAAAGCGGCAGCACGGGGCTGATGGAGGTCTACCGCTATGCCGAACCCGTGACGCAAAAGGGGCTGGTCTTCATGGATACGCCCGGCTTCGATCCTGTCTCGGCCACCGGGCAGATCGCGGGGGGTGCAAACCTGATCTGCTTTACCACCGGGCGCGGGTCTTGCTTTGGCTCCTACCCCTCGCCGACGATCAAACTCGCCTCCAACACGCCGATGTTCACCAAGATGCAGGATGATATGGACATCAACTGCGGCACCGTGATCGACGGCGAGCAGAGCCTAGAAGAACTGGGCCAGGCGATCTTCGAGCGCATCCTCGCCATCGCCTCGGGGGAGCCGAGCAAATCCGAAGCGCTCGGCGTGGGCGAAGAGGAATTCGCGCCTTGGCCGATTGGGGTCACGGGGTAACGATGTCGGAGGGGACAGCGCAGATGAAACCGAACTATGTAAAACTGGTCGAGGATACGCCGCTGCCGCGCATGGCGCTTTGCCGTCAGACCTTTGCCGCGACCCGCATCGTCGACCCGCGCGCCGCCGTGGCAGAGGCGATGCAGGCCGATTGCGCGGGCAAGATCAAGCCGGGCATGTCCATCGCGATCACCGCAGGCAGCCGCGGGCTGGCGAACCTGCCGGAACTGCTGGCCGCCATCGTGGCCGAGGTCCGCGCGCGCGGGGCGCATCCCTTCGTCGTGCCCGCCATGGGCAGCCACGGCGGCGCCACCGCAGAGGGGCAGACCGCGCTTCTGGCGAAACTGGGCGTGACCGAAGAGAGCCTTGGTTGCGAAATCCGCTCTTCGATGGAAACCGATGAGATCGGCGTGCTCGACAACGGCATGTCGGTGAGGATGGACCGCCACGCCAATGCCGCCGATGGGATCATCCTGTTCAACCGGATCAAGCCGCATACCTCTTTCCGCGCGCCGAACGAAAGCGGGCTGGCCAAGATGCTCTCGATCGGGTTGGGCAAGCAATCGGGGGCCGAGACCTGCCATTCGCGCGGGATTGATAACGTCGGCATCTTCGTGGCCAAAATGGCGCGGATGAAGCTGGCACGCTGCAAGGTGCTGTTTGGCATCGGCACGATTGAGAATGCCTATGACGAACTCTCGCAGGTGGTCGCGCTCGACAGTGACGGGATGCTCGAGGCCGAAGCGCCCTATCTGCAAGACGCGATGCGCAACATGCCCCGCCTGCCGCTGGGGCCGCTGGATGCGCCTTCGGCCTCGGGCGATCTGGACGTGCTGGTGGTGGATGAAATCGGCAAGGAGTTCTCCGGCACAGGGATGGACCCCAATATCACCCATCGCTTTTCGAGCGAGAAGATGCAGGTGCATCTGCATATCTCACGGCTGGTGGCGCTTGGCCTTTCACCGCGCAGCAACGGCAATGGCAACGGCGCGGCACGGGCGGATGTGATCACGCAGCGGTTGGAGCAGGATTTCGACCGCGAGGCGGTCTATGCCAATGCCATCACCTCGCAGGTTTTGAAACAAGCGAAAATCCCGATGGTCATGCCCTGCGACCGCACCGCGATTCAGACGGCGGTCAAGACCTGCGGGGCCGAGGATATCACCAAGGTTCGGCTGCTGCGCATCCCCAATACGCTGAAACTCGAGTATCTTTATGCCTCCGAGGCGCTGTTGCCAGAACTGCGCGACCGTCCGGGGCTTGAGGTGGTGGGCGATCTGCAAGAAATGCAGTTCGACGACGGCCTGCTGCGCAACCCTTGGCCGGAGGGGCATTGATGCGGGGGCAGGGGCTTCATCTACACCTCGACCCCGTAGGCGGGGCGGCGGGGGATATGTTCATCGCGGCAATGCTGCATGCCTTCCCCGATCTGGCCGAGCGCGCCTTGGCCGATGTCGCCGCCGTGCTCCCCGCCGAAGTGGGCCATGCGGAACTGAGCGAACATGTCGCCTCGGGCATTACCTCGCGGCGGTTTGAACTGGTGCTGACAGCACCCGACGCCGGCAGGCGGCACGGGGCCGAGACGACCTATCGCGCCATGCGTGACTTGCTAGAGAACGCGCCGCTGTCCGAGGGCACGGCGGAGGCCGCCTGCGCGATCCTCCACCGGATTGCCGAGGCCGAAGCGCAGGTGCATGACATCCCTATCGACCGGGTGCATTTTCACGAGATCGCGGATTGGGACGCGCTGATGGATGTCACCGCCGCGGGCAGCATCTGCGCCGCGCTGGCGGGGGCGACCGTCTCGCTCGCGTCACTGCCTCTTGGCGGCGGGCTGGTCGAGACGGCGCATGGCAAACTGCCGGTGCCCGCGCCCGCCACGGCGCTGATCTTGCAAGGCTATGACTGGCATGACGACGGTGTGCCGGGCGAGCGGGTGACACCCACGGGGGCCGCGATCCTTGCCCATCTCACCGGCGGCGGCCCCATCGCCATCCGCCCACCGGGGCGGCTGCGCTGTACTGGCTCGGGCGCGGGGATGCGGGTGATGAAAGGACTGCCGAATATCCTGCGGGTCAGCGTCTTTGACACCGCCAAGGCGGGCATCGCGCAGGACAGTCTCGTGCAATTCGCCTGCGATATCGACGACATGACGGGCGAAGAACTGGGCGCGGCGGTGGATCGGTTGCGCGAGATGGAGGGCGTGGTCGATCTCATGATGCTCAGCGGGCAGGGCAAGAAATCCCGCCCCGTCACGCGGCTGGAATTGCTTGTGCGACCGCAAGAGGCTGAGGCGGTCGCGGCGCGGGTCTTTGATCTGACCTCGACCCTCGGCCTCCGCCGCACTTTGGTCGACCGGTTGATGCTCCCCCGGGAAAGCGATGACAGCGGCCCGCTTCGGCGCAAACGCGCGACGCGCCCGGGCGGGCATGAGACGATCAAGGTCGAAAGCGACGATCTGGCCGAGGCCGAGACCCTGCACGCCCGCCGCAGCCGCGCCCGCGCGGCGGAGGGGTAGGGGCCGGTGATCTAACTTGCTTATCACCGGCGCGCGTGTGAAAACCCTCTGACGTCAGTTCAGGGGGCCGCATGAAAACGCCACTCACCGCCACGCTGCGCCAATATGAGGTCTTCGTCGCCATCGCGGAAATGCTGCATTTCGGTCAAGCGGCAACCGCGCTCGGCGTGGCGCAACCGGCGCTGACGCAGCAGCTGAAACATCTCGAAACCGCCTTTGGCGGTGAGCTTCTCTTTGACCGCAACCGCCGCCGGGTGATGCTGACCGACTTCGGCAAGGCGCTGCTGCCCGAGGCTCGCGCGCTGCTGCAACAGGCCCGCCGGGTGGAAGCTCTGGCCGAAGCGGCGCGCAGCGGCCAGCGCGGGCGGATCGAATTGGCCTATGTCGGCTCGGCCTCCTACGCGGGGATTCTCGGGCGGCTCCTGCGCGAATTGCGCGCGGGCGCGGCAGAGGTGGATCTGATCCTGCGGGAGTTGGATATGGACCTGCAAATCGCCGAGATCGTGGCGGGCAGGCTCGACGCGGGCTTCGTGCGGCTGCCGCTTTCCGGCGTGCCGGAGGATTTGGCCACCCGCACGGTTCATACCGAGGATATCCTGCTGGCCGTGCCGCCCGACCATCGCCTCGCCGAGGTGCCTTCGGTCGCCATGGCGGCGCTGCGCGAGGAGAGTTTCATCTTCAGCCACCTTGGCCCCGACATGGGCTTTGCCGCCTGCGCCTATCAACTCTGCGCCGATGCCGGTTTCGCCCCCCGCGTGGCCCATCGTGCGCCGCAGTTCACCGCCATCGTGAATTTCGTCTCGGCGGGTCTGGGGGTGGCATTCGTCCCCGCCTCCGCCGCGCGGATGAAGGATGCGGGCGTGTCCTTCCTGCCGATCCGCGACGCCAAGGTGCAAAGCCGGATCGGGCTGGCCTATCTGCGCGATGCGCGCAATCCGGTCCTGCGTCGGCTGCTTGCGGCCCTCGCGCCCGGGGGCTGATTACCCGACCGCCGTGCCGCCACAGACAAAGACCGTCTGCCCGGTGATAAAGCCGCTGCGGGGATCGGCAAAGAAGGACACCGCCTGCGCCACATCTTCAGGCGTTCCCATCCGGCCAACCGGCACCGCATCGACGATGGCACGGGTTTCCGGCGCGTCTTCGGGGTTGTTCTCCCAAAAGGCGGTGGTGGCGATGGGGCCGGGGGCGACGCAGTTCACGGTGATCCCGTCGCGCGCCAGTTCCAGCGCCCAAGTCCGCGCCATCGACTGGATCGCGCCCTTGGTCGCGGAATAGAGCGTACGGTCGATCTTGCCCTTGGTCACGCGGCTGGTGTTCATCACGATCCGGCCACCGCCCGCCGCGCGCATGCCCGGCACGACCAGTTTCGCCGCCAGAATGCTGGGCCGCAGGTTCAGATGCATGATGGGGTCGAAATCGTCGAGGGCGACAGCGTCGAAAGATGCGGGTTTCACGATGCCGACGTTATTGACCAGACAGGTGACCGGCCCCCGCGCGAGGATTTGTTGGAGCGCCGCCGTGGTCGCCGCGATGTCCGTCAGATCCACCCGTTGCGCATCCGCCCGAAGCGCGGGGTCTTCGGGCTCTTCGATATCCAGCACAAAAACACGCCAACCGTCCTCGCGCAGCCTGCGCGCGATGCCAAGGCCGATGTTGCGCGCGCCGCCGGTGACGAGCGCATGGCGCGGGGAGGGGTCTTGGGTCACGGGGCGGCATCCTTTTTCCTATTCACTGTTTACTTATCACCGTGCACTGGTGATAAGTAAACAGCTCATATCCGGGAGGGGGATCATATGGCCAAAGGCATCATCATCGTGGGGGCGGGCACGATGGGCCAATCCATCGGCAGGCTCTTTGGTCAGCACGGTTGGACGGTCCAAGCGGTCGACCCGACCAAGGCCGCGCGGGAGGCATTTTTGACCGCGGTTCCGGGGTCGACCGCCTGCGCCGCGTTGGAGGGGGCAGGGCAGGCCAATCTTGCGCTGGAATGCGTGCCGGAAGACCTCGCGCTGAAACGCCACGTCCTTGCCGCTTTGGAGGGGGCCGTGCCGGAGGGCGCGCCGATCTTGTCGAACACCTCTGGCCTGAGGTTGGAAGAGATGACGGCGGATATGGCCCGGCCCGAACGCGCCGTGATCACGCATTTCTTCAACCCCGGCGATGTGATCCCCGCCGTCGAAGTCGTCGCCAGCCCGGACGCGCCCGAGGGGCTTTGCGCCGAGGTCATGACCCTGCTGCGCGGGTTGGAGCGGCGTCCCGTGCGGCTGGATCACGCGCCGCCCGGTTTCGTGGCCAATCGCATCCAACATGCCATCATGCGCGAATGCCTGCATTTGGTGGATCAAGGGGTTGCCAGCCCGGCGGAGATCGACGAGATCGTGCAATGGTCCGTCGGCGTGCGCATGGCGCTTTCCGGCCCCTTCCGCCAGCGCGACCTGAACGGGCTGGGCACCCATCTGAGCATCGCCGAATACCTCTACCCGGACCTTTGCGACCGGCACGATCCCTCTCCCAGCCTCACCGCTTTGGTCGAGCGGGGGCATCTTGGCAAACGCAGCGGCAAGGGGTTCTACGACTGGCCCGAGGAGGGCGATAGCACGGCGGCGGAAGCCGCGCTGCGCCATGTCATCGCCCTCGCCCGCGACAGCGCCGATTGATTTTCCAGAAAGCCGAGGACACCCATGACCGATAACCCAGCCATCATCTGCGTGGCCATCACCGGATCACTGCCGACCAAGGCCGACAACCCGGCGGTGCCGATCGACATCAGCGAACAGATCGAAAGCACCCATGCCGCCTTTGAGGCCGGGGCGACGATCTGCCATGCCCATGTGCGCACCGCCGATGGCACCCCCACGGCGGACCCCGACCGTTTCGCGCGGCTGCAAGAGGGGCTGCGTGACCATTGCCCCGGCATGATCGTGCAATTCTCGACCGGCGGGCGTTCGGGCGCGGGGCGGAACCGGGGCGGGATGCTGCCGCTGCGGCCCGACATGGCCTCGCTTTCGGTGGGGTCGAACAACTTTCCCAACCGCGTCTATGAGAACCCGCCCGAGCTTGTCGATTGGCTGGCAGGCGAGATGATGACATATAGCGTGCTGCCCGAGATCGAAGTCTTTGATCTCAGCCACATTCTACAGGCCAAGGCGATGGCCGAGGCGGGCAAGATCCCGGCACGGCCCTATATCCAATTCGTCATGGGCGTGAAAAACGCCATGCCAGCGGGTCGGGAGGTTTTTGATTTCTATATCAAAACCGTCAAACGGCTGTTCGGCGATATCCCTTGGTGCGCCGCCGGGATCGGGCGGCATCAGGCCGAGCTGAACGCATGGTGCGCCGCCGCGGGGGGCCATCTGCGCACGGGGCTGGAGGATAATATCCGGCTGGACAAACAGACCCTCGCCCCCTCCAATGCCGCCCTCGTGACCCGCGCGGCCGATATCTGCGCCCAAGCCGGTCGCCCCGTCGCCACCCCGCAGCAGGCGCGTGAGATCCTGGGGCTGGCCTAACGGCCTCGGGGCCGCCGTCATAGATTAAGGAGATTAAGATGAAGAAACTGACATTCGCCCTCGCCACCTTTGCCGCACCGTTGGCGGCGCATGAGGGGGCGCATGTGCATCCCCATGGCACCGATCCCTTTTGGGCGGTGGCGATGCTGTCGCTGGCGATCGTGATCCTTGCCGCGGCGGTGCTGCGCCGCAAGTAAGGCGTCAGCGCCGATCAGCCACCAAAGCCGCGCGATCCACCCGCCCGGCCAAAGCCGCCGCGCGACGCGGCAGTGGCGCGGGTCATCGGGGTTTTGCCGATGGTGGTGCTGGGGCGGGTGAATTGCGAGGTGCTGAGCTTGGCCGCGCCGCGATTTGTCGAATAGGTGCTGGAGCGCGCGGCGTTGGTGAAGCGTCCATCGGAGGTTTTGTAAAGCGGCTGCGCCGCCGCCATGCCGGCGCGGTTGCTCATCATATTGCCGATCAGATAGCCCGCCAACAGGGGCATAAATATGCCACCCGATCCGCCTTGGGTCGCCGCCTCTTCCGAGCCGCAGGCGCCAGCGCCATGCTGCTCTTCGCAGACCTCAAGACTGTCGTAGCGCGGGGCGGATTCCACATGGAGGGTTTGCGCCGCGTCAAAGGCGGTTTCGCATTCCTGCTCGCTGTACATCCCGCCACGGGCGGCATCGGCAAGACAGCTTTGCAGGTCGGGGAAGGCGGCGGCGTCGACCTTTTCCTCCTCGCAGCCAGCAAGGGTGAAGGCGGCGGCGCCGACGATGGCGATGGAAACCCGTTTCGAGCGTTTGGTCATGATGGTCGTCTTTCTGCCAAGAGGCGGCGGAGCGGTGGGCTATGCCAGAATGTAGTGCGGTTTGAAGCGTGACAAATCCTGCGTGATGCGCGATCGGTCTTCGCGGATGCCGATGCCCGCGCAGGTCTCTCCCACGATCCAAGAACCGATCACCGGGCGGAAGCCGTCGAATGTGGGCAGCGGGGCATAGGCCTGCAGGATGCGCGGATGTTCGGCGTAGTGGGCGTTTTGCGACTGTTCGATCACCTTGCCGGACTGGTGGATCGTGACCGACGCCCCCTCGCGCGAGAGGATCGGCTTGCGCACATGCGCCTCGGCCAGTTCCGCCGCCGCCCGGTCAAAGGCGTCGGCGCAGGCGGGGGCGGCGGGGCCGCGTCCGGCGAGCGCATCGGCGACATCGGCCTCGAAAAACGCGGGCAGCAGATTGGGGTGTCCATCGAACATCTGCCATAGCACCGGCAGGAGGCCCTTGTTGGACAGAAGCGCTTTCCACGCAGGTTCCAGAAACAGGCAGCCCGAGCCTTGGATATGGGCGGCGTAGTCGTCGCGCAGCAGGTCTTCCCAAGGGTAGAGTTTGAACAGGACGGCAATGCGGCGGTCCTGATCGTCAAGGAAATGGCCATCGTCGCTCAGCCCGATCTTGTCGAGATCGCAGTAATGCGCGCCCAGCCCCGCCTCGCGTGCGGCCCAGCCCATGGCTTCGACGGTGCCGTAGTCTTCGGGATTGTCGGCCACGGCGGTGAAATGCAGATCGCTGTCCTGCTCGAAGACATCGCCAAAGCGGGCGACCAGCGCCTCATGAATGCCGTTGAACTGATCCGTGCCCGCAGGCAATACGCCCGCTTTCAACTGGTCTTCAAGCCACTGCCACTGAAAGGCCGCGCTTTCGTAAAGCGAGGTCGGTGTGTCGGCGTTATATTCCAACAGCTTGGCCGGGCGCGTGCCGTCATAGGCCAGATCGAAACGGCCATAGATCTCAGGATCGCCCCGGCGCCAGCTTTCGGCCACGAGGTCACGGTGGGCCTCTGGAATGGCAAGCCGGGTCATCAGCTCTTCGCTGGCGATGATCTCGGCCACGGCCTCGCGGCACATGGCGTGAAGCTCGGTCGAAGGGTCTTCGATGTCATTCTCGACCTGGGTGAGCGAGAACGCATAGGCCGAGGTTTCGTCCCAATAGGGTTCGCCGTGCATATCGGCAAAGGTAAAGCCGACCTCTTGCGCATGGGCGCGCCAGTCGCGTCTTTCGGGCAATGTGATCTTTCGCAACGGTTCGCTCCCCCGGTTTCGCCCTCGCTTCTAATCGGCTTTGGGGCGAGCGGCCAGAGGGGGGCGGCGGTTGAGCGCGGGATACACAGTCAATGTAAACACCATTCAGAAATGTCACTGGGTTTGCAAAGTAGAAATGTCACCAGCGTGAGCGACGGAAGCAAGGCTTTGCAGCCCGGAGACCCTACATATCGAAGGGCTGAAAAGCCTTGCGGGGATTGGCTTAGAGACCCAGCTTCCGTTGTTCGGTCTGATTGTAGAAT
>NZ_JBIFFJ010000049.1:0-11380 GCF_043556915.1 Sulfitobacter sp. 1A15299
TCACGGCTTATATCCATGAGGCCAACATACCGGACCTCGTTCGCCACTGGAGAGCGACCGCCGCAATCACACCATGTCGTATTTGCGCCAGCTGAGGTTGCCGTCACGCAGGCGCAGCAGCATCCGGCAGAGTGCCTGCGTCAGCCCGGCAAGGCCCAGCGTATGCGACAGCCGCGGCTGCACGTCGAAGATTCGCGTCTCCAGCGTGGGGTAGTGGACCGAAGGCCGCAGATCCCACCAGACCTTTGAGGTGTCGGCGATGATGCCGAGGTCGACCAGCGTGCCGGTGGTCCGCTCGTAGGCCGCCCAGCTGTCGAACTGCGGCGGCAGGCCGGTGCGGGGCATGTTGTCCATCACCGACATGCGATAGGAGGCGAGCCCCGTGTCCTCGCCCTGCCAGAAGGGGGAGGAGGCAGAAAGCGCCAGCATATGCGGCAGGAAATAGGACAGCTGCGGCATCAGGTCGATGCGCAGGTCGTCACTGTCGATGCCGACATGCACATGCATGCCGCAGATCAGCATCCGGCGCGCGATGTCCTCCAACTCGGATTCAAGCTGCGAATAGCGTTGTTTCTCGGTCGTGCCTTGGGTTTTCCAATCCGAGAAGGGATGGCAGGCGACGGCGATGGGGGCAAGGCCGTGGTTCCCCGCCAGCCGGGCGATGGTGGCGCGCAGGTGGCGCAGGTCGTCGCGGGCCTCGGCCACGGTCTTGCAGGGCTTTGTCCCGATCTCGATCTGGCATTGCAGGAACTCGGGGCTGACCTGATCGCCCAACTCCTTGCGGCACGCCTCCATCAGCGCTTCGGGGGCGTCGGCCAGAGCCAGTGAATCCGCGTCGACCAGAAGATATTCTTCTTCGATTCCGATGGTGAATTCTTTTTGCATGGCTCTGACCTTTGGCAGGGGCCGACCGCCACATTGGGCGACCGGCGGGATGGATCACTCCATCACGGGGATGGAGAACTCGCCACCCTCCTTGATGCCCGAGGGCCAGCGTGCCGTCACGGTCTTGGTGCGGGTGTAGAACTTGAACGCGTCCGGGCCGTGCTGGTTCAGATCGCCGAAGACGGATTTCTTCCAGCCGCCGAAAGTGTGATAGGCGAGCGGTACCGGGATCGGCACGTTCACGCCGACCATGCCGATGTTGATGCGGTTGGCGAAGTCGCGCGCGGCATCACCGTCGCGGGTGAAGATCGCAGTGCCGTTGCCGTATTCATGGTCCATCGCAAGGCCAAGCGCCTCTTCGTAGTCCTTGGCGCGGACGCAGGTCAGTACGGGGCCGAAGATTTCCTGCTTGTAGATGTCCATGTCCTTGGTGGCGCGGTCAAACAGATGCGGCCCGACGAAATAGCCGTTCTCGTAGCCCTGCAGTTTGAAGTCGCGCCCGTCGACGACAAGCTCCGCACCCTGATCGATGCCGGTCTGGACCAGACGTTCGATGTTGGCCTTGGCGGCGGCGGTGACCACGGGGCCGTAGTCCACGTCGTTGCCCGCGGTGTAGGGGCCGACTTTCAGCTTTTCGATGCGCGGCACCAGCTTTTCGATCAGGCGGTCGGCGGTTTCCTCGCCCACCGGCACGGCGACGGAGATCGCCATGCAGCGTTCGCCCGCGGCACCGTAGCCCGCACCCACCAGCGCGTCGGCGGCCTGGTCGAGGTCGGCGTCGGGCATGATGATCATGTGGTTCTTGGCACCGCCGAAGCACTGCACGCGTTTGCCGTTGGCGCAGCCGGTGGCATAGATGTACTCGGCGATCGGGGTCGAGCCGACGAAGCCGATGGACTGGATCACGTCATGGTGCAGGATCGCGTCGACCGCTTCCTTGTCACCGTTGACGACCTGAATGATGCCCTTGGGCAGACCGGCCTCTTCCAGCAGTTCGGCCAGCATCAGCGGGACGGAGGGGTCACGCTCGGACGGCTTCAGGATGAAGGCGTTGCCGCAGGCGATAGCGGGGGCGAACATCCACATCGGGATCATGGCCGGGAAGTTGAACGGCGTGATGCCCGCGGTGACGCCCAGAGGCTGGCGCATGGAGTACATGTCGATGCCCGGGCCCGCGCTGTCGGTGAAATCACCCTTCAGCAGTTCCGGCGCGCCGATGCAGTATTCCACCACTTCGAGGCCGCGCTGCACGTCACCGGCGGCGTCGGGCAGGGTCTTGCCGTGCTCGCGGCTCAGCGCCTCGGCCAGTTTGTCCATGTCGCGGTTCAGCAGGGCCACGAACTTCATCAGCACGCGGGCGCGGCGCTGCGGGTTGGTGGCGGCCCATGCGGGTTGTGCGGCCTGCGCGTGTTCCACGGCCTTGTTCAGCTCGTCGCCATTGGCGAGCGGCACCTTGGCCTGCACTTCGCCGGTGGCGGGGTTCATCACGTCGGCAAAGCGCCCGGAGGTGCCCTTGACGTGTTCGCCGTTCAGGTAATGCGTCATCTCTTGCATGATCGGTCTCCTCTATGGTTGGCGGCACGATAGCCTTGCAAAAAGAACCGGAACAGAGGAAGGATGGCAAAACCGTCTTGCATTTTTGCAAAGCGTGAGGGCAGATGGATGGATCAGAATTGGGACGACCTGCGGCTGTTTCTGGCGGTCGCGAGAGAGGAAAGCCTGTCTGGCGCGGGCAAGCTGCTGCGGCTTGATCCCGCAACGCTGGGCCGCCGCATGGCGCGGTTGGAAAAGGCGTTGCAGACCGTGCTCTTCGTGAAATCCCCTCAGGGCTATATGTTGACCGAAGCGGGGCGGGATCTGATGCAGCGGGCAGAGCGGGCCGAACAGGCGATGCGCGCGGCCACCGCCGGGGTGCAGGTGCAAAGCGATCAGCTATCGGGACAGATCCGTGTCGGTGCGCCCGATGGGGCGGCGAACTATCTGCTGCCACAGGTCTGTGCGGCGATTGCCGAGAAAAACCCTGATCTGGACGTGCAGATCATCGCATTGCCGCGCGTCTTCAACCTGTCCCGGCGCGAGGCGGATATGGCCATCGGGGTGAGCGCGCCCACGGCGGGGCGGTTGGTGGTGCAGAAAGTGACGGACTACCATCTCCATCTTGCCGCCGCCGAAAGCTATCTGGCGCAGCATCCTGAGGTGACCGCCGTGGGCGATCTGCAAGGGCACCGGATGGTGGGCTATATCCCCGATATGATCTTTGACCGTGAGTTGGATTATCTCGCCGACCTTGGCATCAGCCGGGTAGCGCTGGCGTCGAATTCCGTATCCGTACAGGTGCGAATGATCCAGCAGGGCGGGGGGATCGGGGTCGCGCATGACTTCTCGCTCGCCGCGACACAGGGGGTGCGGCGCATCCTCACCGATGCCGTGAGCCTCAAACGCGCCTTTTATCTGATCCGCCACGCCGATGACCGGCGCAACGCCCGATTGGCGGCCTTTGCCGAGGCGCTGGCCACCGGGCTGCGGGCCGAGACCGCGCGGCTGGAGGCGCTGGCCTCGGGGCGGGCTGCGCCAAAAGCTTGACAGAAAAGGATTTCGCGGTGACGCTGAAGGTGACTTAGCCCTGTACCCAAGGAGGCGCCAGATGCTCGTATCGCAGATTCTCAAGACCAAGCCCGATGATAAGGTGGTGACGGCCCAACCCGGATTGGCGATCTCCGAGGCGGCGGCGATGCTGGCCGAGAAACGGATCGGGACGCTGGTGATTTCGGCCGATGGCAAAACGCCGGATGGGATTCTCTCCGAGCGCGACATCGTGCGCGAGTTGGGCCGCGCGGGGGCGGGCTGTCTGGAACAGGCGGCCGAAACTCTCATGACCCGCAAACTGGTGACCTGCAGCCGCGACGACCGGTCCGATGCGGTGCTGCAAAAGATGACCGATGGTCGCTTCCGCCATATGCCGGTGCTGGAGGACGGCGAGTTGGTGGGACTGATCTCCCTCGGCGATGTGGTCAAGGCGCAATTGCAAGAGCTGTCGATGGAGAAACAGGCCCTCGAAGGCATGATCATGGGGCACTGATGCGGCATCAAAACTGTGGTTCCCGCCGGCTGACGGCGGGGCACTGCTACCGCTAACCGACTTGCGCTTGGGGCGGTGAAATGGTTGGCTGTGCCGCAACGCAGCAGTTACGCAGGACAATTACATGCGCATAGCCCTTTACCCCGGTACGTTCGACCCGATCACGCTGGGGCATATCGACATCATCCGCCGCGCGGCCCGCATGGTCGACCGGCTGGTGATCGGCGTGGCCATCAACCGCGACAAGGGGCCGTTGTTCACCCTCGAAGAACGGGTCGCCCTGATCGAAGCAGAATGCGCGCAATTGGCCGAGGAGACCGGCGTCGAGATCGTGGTGCATCCTTTCGAAAACCTACTGATCGACTGTGCCCGCGACGTGGGCGCCCAGACCATCGTGCGCGGTCTGCGCGCCGTGTCCGATTTCGAATATGAGTTCCAGATGGTCGGCATGAACCGGCAGTTGGACGATTCCATCGAAACGGTCTTCTTGATGGCCGAGGCCACCCATCAGGCGATCGCCAGCAAATTGGTGAAAGAGATCGCGCGGTTGGATGGGGATGTCAGCAAATTCGTGACGCCGGCGGTGAATAAGGTGCTGATTGAGCGGTTTTCGCAGGGGTAGCGTTTGGAGTGGCGAGTGGGCCGTGTGCGGCGCGGTTCTGCGAGGTATTTTTAAAAGGATGAAGGGGAGGGGCGTGGCGCTTGATTGGCGGCCGCGTCTTTTTTTTGGGCTGCTGTGGAGGGTGGCGATTGGGGGGTTACCGCCAGAAGGCCATCCATTCGATCAGTGCAAAGAGTTTCTTGCCGAGATAGATCATGTGGTCGGCCCCATAGAAAGAGAGGTCGACGGCCATCGCCCCGGCGATGACGAGGGCCAGCATGATGGCGATGGGATTGGTCATGGTGCGGCTCCGGCCGGGGAATGGCCTGATATTACAGGCACATTCCCGCCGCGCAAGCCTCAGCCCAGTTTGCCCATGGCGACGGCCACATCGGCCATCCGCACCGAAAAGGCCCATTCGTTGTCATACCAGCCCAGCACCCGCACGGTGCGGCCGGCGACGACGATGGTTTGGTCGGGGGCGAAGATGCAGCTTTCCTCGGTATGGTTGAAGTCGATGCTGACCTTCTGCTCGGGGTCGTAGGCCAGCACGCGTTTCATCGGGCCATCAGCGGCGGCGCGGGCGGCGGCGTTGATTTCCTCTACGGTGACGTCGCGGCTGGCCTGAAAGGTGAGGTCCACGGCCGAGACATTGGGCGTGGGCACGCGCATGGCGGTGCCGTCGAGTTTGCCTTTCAGCGCGGGCAGCACCTCGCCCAGGGCCTTGGCGGCGCCGGTGGAGGTGGGGATTAGCGCCATGGCGGCGGCGCGGGCGCGGTAGAGGTCGTTGTGGCGGCGGTCGAGCGTCGGCTGGTCGCCGGTGTAGCTGTGGATCGTGGTCATCAGGCCGCTTTCGATGCCCACGGCCTCGTGCATCACCTTGGCCAGCGGGGCGAGGCAGTTGGTGGTGCAGGACCCGTTGGAGATCATCCGATCCGAGGCTTCGAGCTGGTCGTCGTTGACGCCGTAGACGATTGTCTTGTCGACGTTCTTGCCGGGCGCTGAGAGCAACACGCGTTTGGCGCCGTTCTCGAGGTGGACGTTTGCCTTGTTGCCATCGTTGAACTTGCCGGTGCATTCCAGCACCACGTCGCAGCCGGACCAGTCGAGCTCTTCGAGGTTGTAGGTCGACATCATCTCAATGTCGTTCTGGCCGAGGTTCATGTAGCCGTCGTCGATCTGAACCTCGCCCGGGAAGCGGCCATGGACGGAATCGTATTTGATGAGATGCGCCGCGGTGCTGAGCGGGCCGGTGGCGTTGACCTTGATCACTTCGATATCATCGCGCCCCGAGGCCGCGATATGGCTGAGCGTGCAGCGGCCGATGCGGCCAAATCCGTTGATGCCAACTTTGATGGTCATGGTGCATTCCTTGTCTCGGGCCGCGCGAAGGGGGGCCGTATGTCGGGGTCGCGGGTTCTATATCCGGCACGGGCGGTCAGGGGAAAGGGGCAAAACCAAATGATTTCCACATGTTAGCGTTAAACTTCCATGTTAGCGGTAAAGGTGGCAGCGGCTTCGGACTTGCCAGATGGGCTGCACATGCTACTTCGGATGCAGCACGCAAAAAGGGGCATGGAATGAGCGGTTTACTGGCACTTGTGGATGACGTGGCGGCCATTGCCAAGGTTGCAGCGGCGAGCGTGGATGACGTGATCGGGCAGGCGGCCAAGGCGGGCTCCAAGGCGGCGGGCGCGGTGATTGACGATGCTGCCGTGACGCCGAAATATCTACACGGGTTCAAGGCCGAGCGTGAATTGCCGGTGATCTGGCGGATCACCAAGGGATCGTTGCGCAACAAGCTGGTCTATTTGCTGCCCGTGGGTCTGCTTTTGGCGAATTTCGCGCCCTGGGCGATCCCGCCGCTATTGATGCTGGGCGGGGCTTACCTGTGTTTCGAGGGGGCCGAGAAGGTCGCCCATGCGCTTGGTTGGGGGCATGGGCATGAGGATTATCCCGATAAGGGGAAGGTGGTCGAAGACCCTGCGCAGCTGGAAGAGAAGAAGGCCGCGGGCGCGATCAAGACTGACTTTATCCTGTCGGCAGAGATCATGACCATTGCCCTTTCTGCGATCCCGGAGAGCAACTTTTGGATGGAGGCGGCGACGCTTGCGGCGGTGGCGATCATGATCACCGTGGCGGTCTATGGCTCCGTCGCCCTGATCGTCAAAATGGACGATGTGGGTCTGGTGATGGCGAACAAGGGGCGATTTGGCCTAACGCGGAGCGTTGGCCGGGCGTTAGTGCGCGGGATGCCGGGGTTCTTGAAGCTGCTCACCATCGTCGGCACGGCGGCCATGCTTTGGGTCGGCGGGTCGATCATCATTCACGGGCTAGAGCAGATGGGCTTTGCCGCCCCCTATAAGTGGATCCACGACATTGCCGTGACCGTCGGTCACGCGGTTCCGGCCCAGTTCGAGGGGGCGGTTGAATGGATCACCACGGCGGGGATCGACGGGCTCTTTGGTTTGGCGCTTGGTCTGGTGCTGATCCCGATCGGAGAGAAGATCGTGACCCCAATCTGGCGCAAGGTGTTTCATAAGGCAGCCGTTTAAGTACGACCTTATCTAGCAAATGAAAAAGGGGGGCGACGGATGAACCGTCGCCCCCTTTTTGTATTGTATGATCCGCAGATCAGAGCAGCGCTTTGGCCTTCTCTGCCACGTTCTCTGCGGTGAAGCCGAAGCGCTCGAAGAGTTCTTCCGCCGGGGCGGAGGCGCCGAAACGGTCCATGCCGACGAAATCCGCCTTGCCGTATTTCCCACGTTCGCCAAAGAGCCACTGGTCCCAGCCCTGACGGGCGCCAGCCTCGATCCCGACGCGCACGGCGCCACCGGGCAGCACGCGCTTGCGGTAGGCTTCGTCCTGCGCGGCGAAGAGTTCCATGCAGGGCATGGAGACGACGCGGGTGCCGATGCATTCGGCTTGGAGCAACTCGCGCGCGGCCAGTGCGACATGCACCTCAGAGCCGGTGGCGATCAGGATCACCTGACGTTTGCCCTCGGCATCGGCCAGAACATAGGCGCCTTTTTCGGTGAGGTTGTTGTTTTTGTGCTCCAGACGCACGGTGGGCAGGCCCTGACGGGTTAGCGACAGAACCGATGGCGTGGTTTTCGCGGTGAAGGCGATTTCCCAAGCCTCTGCCGTCTCCACCGCGTCGGCGGGGCGGAAGACATAGGTGTTCGGCGTGGCACGGCTGATCGCCAGATGCTCGATCGGCTGGTGGGTCGGGCCATCTTCGCCAAGGCCGATGCTGTCATGGGTCATGACGAAGGCCGTGGGAATTTGCATCAGGGCCGCCAGACGCATCGCGGGGCGCGCATAGTCGGTGAAGCACATGAAGGTGCCGCCATAGGGGCGCAGACCGCCGTGCAGCGCCATGCCGTTCATCGCCGCCGCCATACCATGTTCGCGAATGCCCCAGTAGACATAGCGCCCGCCGCGGTTGTCGGTGTCGAAGATGCCGAGATCGCTGGTCTTGGTGTTGTTCGAACCGGTCAGGTCTGCCGAGCCGCCAACGGTTTCCGGCAGGATCGGGTTCAGCACTTCGAGGGCTTTCTCGCTCGCCGCGCGGGTCGCCATCTTGGGCGCGCCTTCGGTGATCTGCTTCTTGAAGGCCTTGACCGTCGCGCTCATCTTTTTCGGCGCGTCGAGGGCGAAGGCGCGGTTGAAGGTCTCACGCTTGGCGCGGGGCAGTTTGTCGAAACGCTCTTCCCAGTCGCGGCGGGCGTCGGCGCCGCGTTTGCCGATCTCTTCCCAAGCGGATTTCACGTCAGCGGGTACTTCGAAGGGGCCGGTGGTCCAGCCGTAAGCCTTTTTGGCCTCGGCCATCTGGTCGGCGTCGGTCAACGCGCCGTGGCCTTTCGAGGTGTCCTGCGCCGCGTGGCCCAAAGCAATATGGGTTTTGCAGGCGATCATCGTGGGCAGGTCGGAGGCTTTCGCCTCGGTCAGGGCCGCGTCGATCTCATCGGGGTTGTGGCCGTCGATCTCGATCACATGCCACTGTGCGGCTTTGAAGCGCGCGACCTGATCGCTGTTGTCCGACAGGGTGACGGGGCCGTCAATGGTGATGTTGTTGTTGTCCCACATCACGATGAGCTTGCTGAGCTTATGACGACCCGCCAGCGTGATTGCCTCCTGGCTCACGCCTTCCATCAAGCAGCCGTCGCCAGCGATGACATAGGTGTAATGGTCCACGACCTTCGCACCGTATTGCGCGCGCAGCATCTCTTCGGCCATGGCGAAACCGACGGAGTTGGCGATGCCTTGACCCAGCGGGCCGGTGGTGGTCTCAATCGCATCGGCGAGGAAGTTCTCCGGATGGCCCGCGGTGCGCGCGCCCATCTGGCGGAAGTTCTTCAACTCTTCGATGGGAAATTGCTCATAGCCCGTCAGGTGCAGCAGCGAGTAAAGCAGCATGGAACCGTGGCCCGCCGACAGAATGAAGCGGTCGCGGTCGGGCCAAAGCGGGTTGGACGCGTCGAACTTTAGGTGCTTTTCGAAAAGGACGGTGGCGACATCGGCCATGCCCATCGGCATGCCGGAGTGGCCGGAATTGGCGGCGGCCACGGCATCGAGGGTCAGCGCGCGAATGGCGGTGGCCTTGGACCAGTGGTCGGGGTTTGCGCTTGCGAGGGCTGTCAGATCCACGGGGGCTTCCTTTGGGGCTGTGGCAGATTGGGCCTGTGCATACCAGCGATCGGGCAAAGTTCAAGCACAACTCGGGTGCGCGGGCGGGGGCCGGGGCGGCCCCCGGCGCGGGCGGGCGCGGACTTGGCGGCCCAAGTTGCTGAAACGAAAGGGGGGGCGCAATTTAGGCGCGCTTTGGCTAGGATTGCGAAAACCGGCTGATACGGGCGATTCGCCCGCGTGACATTGGGCGGGGCGCGCGCTATCTGCGGGACGGGCCGCCGCAACAGGGCGCAGCCCGGGGCACGGCAGGCGAAAACGCCGCCGAAAGAGCAGGACGAGTGAGGAGAATTCATGCGGATGAGTGAACTTGAAGACTATCAGCGCCGCATCACGGCCGCGATGGACCAGATGGCCAAGGGGGTGGATCGGCTCAGCGCCGCGCCCGCAGAGCCGGATGAGGATATCGTGCAGGCCTTGGAAGAGGAGCGGCAAGCCAACGCTCAGCTGTCCGACCGGATCAAGACGCTGAAGGAAAGCCATCAGAGCGAGTTGGACGACCTGCGCGCGCAGATGGACTTCAACAACGACCGGGTGACCCAGCTTGATATGGACGTGCAGCGCCTGCGTCAGGCGAATGAGCAGCTATCGGCGGCCTGCGAGCAGCTTCGGCTGGCCAATGCCGAGGGGCTGGCCGACCCCAAGCTGATCGACACTGCCGTGATTGCCGAATTGGAGAGCCTGCGCGCCAACCGCGCGATCGAAATGGCCGAGATCGACGCGGTATTGACCGCGCTGGCCCCCTTGGTCGAAGAGGGCGAGCCCGAAGGTGAAGCCGCCGCAGAGGGCAGCGCCGAAACGCCCGCGACCCATAAGGCGGCGCAAAACAACAGCACCGAAGAAGAACCCAAGTCAGGAGGGGCCGACTGATGCCCGAGGTACGGATCACCATTGGCGGCCGCCATTTCGAGGTCGCCTGTCAGGAAGGTGAGGAAAGCTATCTGCAATCCGCCGCCAAGATGCTGGACGACGAAGCCCGCGTGCTGAGCGATCAGGTGGGCCGTATGCCCGAGGCCCGGATGCTGCTGATGGCGGGCCTGCTTCTGGCCGACAAGACCGCAAGCGTCGAGGACCGCATCGCCGAGCTGCGCGCGGAATTGGCCGAGCGTGAGGCCGAACTCACCAGCCTGCGCAACGTCAAGGTCGAACCTGAGCGGATCGAAGTGCCCGTGGTGCCGCAGGGGGTCAAAGACACCCTTGCCGAAATCGCCGCCCGGGCCGAGGCGCTGGCCGCCGAGATCGAGGAGAAGGCGGGCAAATGAGCATGGGCATCAGGGCAGCGATCTGCGCGCTGCTTTGGGCCGCGCCCGTAGGCGCCGAAACCACCGCGGTCTCGTATCTTTGCGAGCGCGGAGTCTCGGTGCCGGTGGTCTATGTGCCCGGTGCCGACCCTGCCGTGGCGGTGCTTTATGTCGAGGGCCGGTTGATCCAGTTGCGCAGCTTGCCATCCGCCTCGGGCGCGCGCTATGGCTGGCCTTCGGACGGAGCCGCCTATGAGTGGTGGGAACATCAGGGCCGTGCAAGCCTGTCTTGGCGGGCAGGGGCCGATGGCGAAGTGACCCCCATTTACACTGACTGTTTACCGCAAGATTGAAGGGGCGGGATTGCGGCGCAGGCTGCAATATGCTCTGGGGGGCGCGAAAAGCGCCCCTCCGGGGCTTCCCCCTTCTGCACCCCTCCGGGGCTTCTTCCCTCTGCGCCCCTCCCGGGGCTTCTCCCCTCTGCGCCCCTCCGGGGCGACCCTCCATGACGTAACAATCAGGACGCCTTCCAATGACAACAAAACCCCGTATCATCATTTCGAGTGACCACGCCGACATCGCCCTGCGCCAAGACATCGCGCGCCATGTGGCCGAACGCGGGTACACGGTCGAAGACATCGGCCCCGCCACGGCGGAAAGCACCGATTACCCCAAACATGGCGAAGCCGCCGCACGGCGCATTGCGGCGGGAGAGTTCGATCTGGGCATTCTGATCTGTGGCACGGGGCAGGGCATCATGATGGCGGCCAACAAGGTCAAAGGCATCCGCTGCGGCGTGTGCAGCGACACCTTCTCGGCCAAGATGATCCGGGCGCATAATGACGCGAATATGCTGTCGATGGGCGCGCGGGTGATCGGCGGCGG